>NZ_JAHKRK010000018.1 GCF_019396355.1 Pseudonocardia nigra | reverse complement strand
GGCCGCTGGCGAGCACTGCGCCGCATCACCGCCAGCCCCCGCAGAATCGGCGCCTACGTCAAAGCAGCGCTCGTCCTCACCCACATCGAACAACTCCAGCTACGCACTTCTTGCTGAGATCACCTCAGTATAACCTGAGTATCGCAAAACTCAACAGCCTAGAGGTTCCAATTCCATCAATCGAGACACAAACTCAGTTGGTTGACTCCTTCATAGAGTTCGATAGCAGGCTGAGCAGGCTCCATCTGAACATATCGTTCGATCATTTGCTGTCCGAAAGGCTTCACCGGTCGCTCCTCGCCGACGCCTTCGCCGGCCGCCTCGTTCCCCAGGACCCCGCCGATGAGCCCGCGTCCGTCCTGCTCGAACGCATCCACGCCGAACGGACAGCGCAGCCGAAGCGCGCCCGGCGCAGTGCCCAGCCCGACCCCGCCCAGGAGATCTTGACGTGACGGTGCCCAAGACCGCGGCCGAGGCCAAGCAGCTCGTCGACAAGCTGTGGAGCTACTGCCACGTGCTGCGCCACGACGGCGTGTCGACGATCGACTACGTCGATCAGCTCACTCTGCTGCTGTTCCTGAAGATGGCACACGAGCGCGCCAGCCGGACGGTCTTCGGAGGTACCGAGGTGATCGTGCCGGTGCATCTCGGCTGGCAGACGCTCCTCGACGCCGGCGGTGAGGATCTCAAGGCCGACTATGAGAACATCCTCGACAAGCTCGGCGAGAAGCCGACGACCGCGCTGGGGCTCATTTACCACGGCGCCGAGAACAAGATCCGCAATGCATCCACGCTCAGGAAACTGATCGTTGACCTGATCGACAAGGTCGACTGGTCTAGCACCGGCGTCGACATCAAGGGCGACGCGTATGAGGCTCTGCTAGAGAAGGGCGCCGAGGACGTCAAGTCCGGTGCCGGACAGTACTTCACGCCGCGGCCGCTTATCGACGCGATGGTCCGCTGCATGCGGCCCCGTCCCGACGACACGATCGTCGACCCGGCATGCGGCACCGGCGGTTTCCTCCTGGCTGCGCACGAGTACATCCAGCGGAACTACGAGAACGAGCTGACCAAAGAGGACGCCGAACACCTCCGCAACGGCGGCATCTCCGGCACCGAGCTGGTGCACGACACCGCCCGGCTGGCGCAGATGAACCTGCTTCTGCACGGCATCGGCGAGCCGGGTGGCGACGCGCTCATCGAGGTCACCGACGCCCTGGCGAAGCCGGGCAAGCGCGCCACGCTGGTGCTGGCCAACCCCCCGTTCGGTCGAAAGTCGGGTTTCAGCAGCGTCGACGAGTTCGGCAAGGTCACCCGTGAGGACGTCAGCTACGTCCGGACCGACTTCTGGGTGACCACCAGCAACAAGCAGCTCAACTTCGTCCAGCACATCGCCAAGCAACTCACGATTAACGGCCGCGCAGCCGTGGTCGTGCCCGACAACGTCCTGTTTGAAGGCGGTCAGGGCGAGACGCTGCGGCGACGGTTGCTCCAAGAGTGCGACGTGCACACCCTTCTGCGCCTCCCGACCGGCATATTCTACGCGGGCGGGGTAAAGGCGAACGTGCTGTTCTTTGATGCCAAGCGGGCTCGGCCCGAGACGCCATGGACGTCGAAGCTGTGGGTATATGACTTCCGCACCGGCCAACACTTCACGCTCCGCCAGAACAAGCTGGCCGCGCACCACCTCGACGACTTCGTCAGCGCCTACCTGGCGCCCGACCGGCACGAGGTCAACGACGAGCGGTTCAGGTGCTTCACCTACGACGAATTGATGGCTCGCGACAAGGTCAACCTTGACATCACCTGGCTCCGTGACCCCGACGAGGATGGCGACGAGCTGCCACCGCCGGAGGTCATCGCCCAGGAGATCGTCGAGGATCTCCAGATCGCGCTCAACGAGTTCGCCGCCGTCGCGGAGGCGCTCCAGCTCGCCGCGGCCGAGCGCAACGTCTCATCTGCACCTGGAAGGGTCAGTCAGCCGGTCGACTGATGTGGCGTCATATAGGGCCTGGAGCTGCAGGGTCGAGCCCTCACGAGACCAGACCAGCTTGACCGTGGCCGCTTCGGCCTATCCCAGCGACGCGCCGCACCGGGTACCATGAGCGACGTCGATTCCTCTGGAATCCCGCAATGTAGCCGCTGATCTGCAGTGCGGAATGTGTAGATGCGGTACGCGCCACGCCTATGAATTGGCAGTCCTCCGACTCGTCCGGATCTACCTGAATTGCGGTAGCTGGCTACGCCCGGAGACCCGAGTACGGCCCCTCGTCGTCCGGGAC
Source organism: Pseudonocardia nigra (assembly GCF_019396355.1). GTDB lineage: Bacteria > Actinomycetota > Actinomycetes > Mycobacteriales > Pseudonocardiaceae > Pseudonocardia > Pseudonocardia nigra. Next base: position 62,469 of record NZ_JAHKRK010000018.1, on the reverse strand, counting down.
GCCCTCCGGGGACTTCGGCTCCGCGTCCACCTGCTGGCTGAATGCGCTGTCGTACTCGTGGTGCAGCTCGCCGTCGCGGACGCGTGCCGTCTGCTCGTGGGCGTGCAGCTCGACGACGACCGGCAGCAGCCGGCCGCCAATTTCGCGCACGCCGCGCCGGTGCGTCTGCGGATGCGTGGATGGCGCGCTGGCCGCTCCTTCGCGACCTGCGCCGGCGACGACGGGATGCCACTGCCACTGCCACGGCTCCGCCGAATCGCGGACCCAGCCGACCACGAGGCCGTGCCCGTGCATCAGGCCGATTCGCCACGCAGCCCACACCGGGTGCGCGGCGGGGTGGAACACGCGGCGATCTTCGGTCTGAAGCTCGGGCTGCGCGTCGCTGATGGGCTGGTCCTTCCGCAGCTCAACGTCGGCAAGAAGGACACGACCTGCCCGCCGACCTGCAGGTTGGGCACGTAGGCGTTGAGGTAGATCCGGTCCAGGCATTGCAGATCCAGCGCCACCTGCCCGTCGAGGACGTCATTCACGGTCACCGTCTTGGCCATGGACAGCCTGACCGCAGCTCACCCGCGTGACCAGCCACCACCTCGGCGGTCCGAGGCGAAGCCTCTCTGGGAGCTGTTTAGGAAGTCGTGTGGGCCAGGCGGCGCAGCCAGATGTCGGTGGTGGCGACCTGCACGGTTGCGGCGTAGCGCAGCAGGAGTTTGTCGTAGCGCGTGGCGACTGCCCGGTGGTGCTTGAGCAGGTTGATGCCGCACTCCACGGCGTGGCGGTCGCGGTAGGTGCCCGGGTCGAACACCGGCGGCCGGCCGCCGCGCGAGCCCTTCTTGATCCGGTTCACGGCTTGGTCGGCCTTGACGGGCATGGTCGCCTTGATGTGGCGGCGGCGCAGGTAGGCGCGGTTGGCGCGCGCGGAGTAGGCCTTGTCGGCGATGACGCGGTCCGGGCGGGTACGCGGGCGCCCGGGCCGCCCGGCCGGGGGACCCGGATCTGCTCGAGCACCGCGATGAACTGCGGGCTGTCGGCGCGCTGCCCGGCGGTGAACACCAGCGCGACAGGCTTGCGGCCCTGCTCACACGCCAGGTGAATCTTCGTGGTCAGGCCGCCGCGGGAGCGACCCAACCCATGATCGGCCGGTTCCGCACCGGGTGGCTCGACCTGCTGATCAGGGTGGTGGCGGGCGCCGGCGGTGTGCTGGTGAGCCCGGTTGATCGTGGAGTCCACCGACACCTGCCAGGTGACCAAGCCAGCCGCGTCGGCGAAGCCCTGCAGGGTGATCCAGATCCGGGCCCAGACCCCGTCGAGTTGCCAGCGGCGAAACAAGCCGTAGATCGACTGCCAGTGCCCGTAGCGCTCAGGCACGTTCCGCCACGGCGCGCCGACGCGAACCCGCCATCGGATGCCGTCCAGCAGCTGTCGGCGGCTCCACTTGGGTGGCCGACCAGGGCGTTTGCCCATCGGCAGCAGCGGCTCCAGGATCCGCCACTGCCGGTCTGTCAGGTCCTTACGGGCTCCGATCGATACGCTAGCCAACGAGGTCTCCGGGTAGATGATCTTCTTCGTCGTTGATCCATCTACCGGAGACCTCACTCATCTCCGCTCACCGACACGCCAGCAGAGCAGACGAAGATCCACTTTCTAAACAGCTCCTAGTATCGTGAGTCAGGAATTCTGTTTAGATATCCGGCGAGGCGTTCGAGGATCTCGTCCGCGGTTCGCGTCCAGACGTACGGTTTCGGGTCGGTGTTCCAGCTGGCGATCCAGTCCCGGATGTCGGTTTCCAGGGCTTGGACGGAGGTGTGGACGCCGCGGCGGATCTGCTTGTTGGTCAGCTCGGCGAACCATCGTTCGACGAGGTTGAGCCAGGACGACCCGGTCGGGGTGAAGTGCAGGTGGAAGCGGGAGTGTGTCAGCAGCCAGGTCTTGATCGCCGGGGTCTTGTGGGTCGCGTAGTTGTCCAGCACCAGGTGGACATCAAGGTCGGGCGGCACCTCCCGGTCCAGACGGGCGAGGAACTTCTTGAACTCCTCGGCCCGGTGTCGGCGGTGCAGTGAGCCGATCACCTTGCCGGTGGCGACCTCGAGGGCCGCGAACAAGGTCGTGGTGCCCGCACGCACGTAGTCGTGGGTGAGCCGCTGCGGAACGCCAGGCATCATCGGCAGCACCGGCTGGGACCGGTTCAGTGCCTGGATCTGCGACTTCTCGTCCACGCAGAACACCAGCGCCCGTTCCGGCGGATCCAGATACAGGCCCACCACGTCGTGGACCTTGTCCACGAAGTACGGGTCGGTCGACAGTGTGAACGTCTCCGACCGGTGCGGCTGCAGGCCGAACGCCCGCCAGATCCGCGACACCGTCGACTGCGACAACCCCATCTGCTGGGCCATCGCCCGGGTCGACCAGTGGGTGGCGTCCTCCGGCGTGGACTCCAACGTCCGGGCGATCACCGCGGCGACCTGTTCGTCAGTGACCGTCCGCGGGCCACCCGGGCGCGGCATGTCGCCCAGCCCGGCGATCCGATACTCGACGAACCGGGCCCGCCACCGCCCCACCGCCTGCGGCGTCGAACCGAGCTGAGCCGCCACGTCCTTGTTCGACGCCCCGGTCGCACAGGCCAGGATGATCCGGCAACGCAACGCCCACGCCTGCGGGGTGGACCGGCGCCGCACCCACCCCTCCAGCGCGGCCCGCTCTTCCTCCGACAGGGTCAACTCGGCCTTCGGCCGCCCAGTCCGCGCCACCGGACAACCCTACACATATGATCAAGAATCCTGACTCAGGACACTAGGCTAGGCGCGGTCCGCTCGGAGTTCCGCGCGGACGCGATCGACTTCGATCCTGCCGATCCGGTCTTCCCATTCAAGCCATTAGCTCTCCGGACATGCAGGGGCGGTTCAAGGTCACGTGTGGAGCTGTGCGGGGATCGTGTTGAGGGGCGTGCTGTCCGTCGAGGGCCTCTACTGACGGCGGAACCAGCGCCGCACTCGGCGACGCCACCACCGGTTCCAGGGACAGCTATCTCGCCCCGGGCTGGGCGGTGGCCAACCAGCGAGCGCAGGACTGGTCTTGCGTCTTCTCCTCCGTGCCCGGTGCTTGCCGGTCATCACCCTTCAGGGCGGGAAGCACGCGCGGCGGCGGCGTAGATGGTGCATGGCCATACCTGGTGGCCGTGCTGGGCCCCCAACGGGCACGCCCGGCAGTACCCGTGGCCGTCATCCACGTGTTGGGCCAGCAGCTTCGCGGTCGCGGTGGGCTGCGCGGACAGGAACGTCGCCAGTTCGGTCGTGATCGAGTGCTTGGCCGTGGCGCGGCTTGCCTGCGAGGCCCGGGCCACTGTGGTTGCCGTTCCTGCCGATACCTGACGTGATTGAGTTCGCTGCACTGTGACTCCTGCCGGTCTGTCGCCTGCCGGGATCAATTACGACGGCAACGAGGAGGCATCGCCACGGTGCATTCCTGGGCATCTGTGGTCGGATCAAATGACCACGGATTTGTCCGCAACGCGGACAGTGTCCACGCTTTGGCTGATGCCCCGATGCTATGGTCGTTTGGTGTTCGGCCTGTTCGGTCGGACCGTCCGGTGTCGGGCGTCTGACTGCCCGATCAGATCGAGGAGGGACCGCGGAGCTCTAGATGACGCCGAACCACGCGCTTCGACAGGCCCGGGAGCGCCGGCCGTCCTCCCGGGTACCCGGCTGTCCGACGTCTCGTGACGAGCTGGCGTCCCTAGTCAACAACTGGCTGCTCCAGGAGACAGGCGAGGTGTTCGCGCTCGACGAGCGCGCGATCGGGCGATGGGAACGGGGCGCCGTGCGCCGGCCCAGCGATCACTACCGTGCGGCGTTGCGAGCGGTCCTCGAGGTGGAGCACGACTGGGAACTGGGATTCGAGGAAAGCCCCATCGATTCACGACTGGTGCCGGGCCCCCGCGGTGCGCCACCTCCGACTGTTGAAGCGATTCGGGCGATGGCGGAGTCCGTTCACGTCATCGACAGGCGGCTCGGTGGAGGCGGCCTCTACTCGTCTGTCATTGCGTACTTGCAGGCTGAGGTTGCGCGGGCGCTCTTCGCCGCGCGCTCGGGCGCCCGGGTGTACGCGGCAGCGGCGTCGTTGACCGAGATCGCCGGGTGGATGGCGCACGACAGTGGTCGTGACGTGGACGCGCGGACCCACTTCGACGGGGCGTATCGTCTGGCGCTCGCCGCCGGATCCGCAGCGCTCGCTGGGAACATGTGTGCGTCGATGTCTCATCTCGCGGGTCAGCTGGGTCTCGTGCACGATGCACTGCGGATCGCCGATGTCGGCCTGGAGCGAGTGAGCCAGGTGGATGGTGTGGCTCGAGTCGAAGCTCGGGTGCGCGCGATGCGCGCGAAGGCCCTCGCACAGCGTGCTGACCGGGACGAGTGCCTCGACGAGTTGACTCGGGCCGAGCGAGCGCTCGGCGGCACGAACGACGATGAGCACGCCGCCTGGGCTGCTCATTTCGACGAGGGATCGCTGGCGGCCGAGGCCGCGACAGCGCTGCACCTCCTCGGCGATCTCGCAGGGGCGCAGCGACACGCCCGCCGGGTGCTCGATCTGCGCAGTGGCGACAGGGTCCGAGCTCTCGCGTTCGGGCGACTGACCCTCGCGTCGATCCTTCTCGATTGCGGCCGGACGGATGAGGCGGCGATGCTGGGGCGGCAGGTGGCCGAGATCGCGCCGACGCTGTCGTCTGCGCGTGTCCGGTCCCGGCTCGGCGAGCTCGCCCTCGCGATGCGTGCAGGTCCCAAGACGGCTGGCACGACGGCGTTCCTCTCCGAGATGGCGATGCTGGACGCTGGGAACACGCCCGAGGTGATCAGCGCATGGCCGGTGTAGACATCGTGTTGTGGATCCGCACTTCGCTCACCTGGCCGAGGGAAACGCGCGCCAAGCGCGTAAGCGCGTCGCAGCCGATGTGCTGATCCGGGACGGGGCCGGCCGGGTGCTGCTCGTCGACCCCACCTACAAGGAGGGGTGGGATCTACCAGGGGGGATGGTGGAGGCTAACGAGTCTCCCCAGAGCGGCGCGCTGCGAGAACTTGATGAGGAGCTCGGCCTGGCGCCGACGCTCGGACGTCCGCTCGTGATCGAGTGGGTGGGGGCGCACGGACCATGGGACGACCAGATCGTCTTCGTGTTCGATGGCGGGGTCATCCCCGAAACCGAGGTGTCCAGCATCCAAGTCCGGGATCGTGAGATCGCTGACTGGCGCTTTTTCGACGTCGATTCCGCCCGCGGCAAGCTGCGCGAGCACATCGGACGCAGGCTGCAGGCGGCTGTCGATTCGCTCGAGAACGGCTCCATCCACTACCTTGAACGAGAACTCTGAATCGGCCGCTCCCAGCAGCTCAAGGGCTCACGCCGATAAGCAGTTGCTGTTCGCGCTGTCGAAACGAGGCTCTATGCGCGAACCTGGGAGTGCGGTTCTGGACCGTGTCAGTGCGTGGTCTTCTCGGATGCGGTGGCCGTTGAGCAACAGACGCAGCTTGTAGTGGGCGAAGTTGCGGTATCCGCGGCCCGACTCGCTTGTGTTTTTGATCTTCAGGTCCTGGTTCACGATTGGCCTGTTGCTCACATCCGGATGATCGAACTGGGCGGTGAGCTCGGTCGCAGGCGTGGAAGGTGCGGCCGAGCCGAGCCAGCTCGGGGACCGGACAGCTGCGGTCGGCGGCTCCCGGTGAACCGGCGAACCAGCGCGGCCTGCCGCTGCGAGATCGTGATAATCGACAGGAACCGGCTGGCCTGCTGCCCGCTTCAGTCGACCGCGATCGCTTCGCACGCCGCCTGTTCAAGGCGCAGTGAGCGACATTTCTGGCCAGCTTCGAATGCGCGGTGCTGAATATGTGAGGCGTCAGTATCCACGATCCCTCCTTCCGTCGGGGCAAGGAGCTTGCATCAAATGCAAAGGGGAGGCGTTCGGTCTGCTCGGGCAGCGATAGGGGCGAATTGACGCCAGTCGCGTTACTGTAGGTACCGTTAGTTTCCGCGATGCCGGTACTCGGATCGTGCATTTGGTACAGTTACGCATGTTGCTTATGACGCCCGTTATTTGTTCACGGGTTCCCGGTGGTTGGCGCGCTGGTGGATCGCCTCGGCGAGTTGGATGGTGGCGGGTTCGGGTTCGGCCTCGATGTCGGCGAGTTGTGCGTGCAGGAGGGCGTAGGTGTTGGCGGCGTCGTCGGGTCGGTCGAGTTGGGCTTGGATGCGCATGATGTCGCGGTAGATCGCCTCGTTGAGGGGTTCGAGGTTGCGGGCGGTTTCGAGGAGTCCGAGGGTCCGTTCGGGGTCGCGGGAAATGGTGAGGCGGGCCAGCGTGGTGAGGGCTTCGAGGTAGCGGCGGCGGGTGGCTTCGCGCAGGGTGATGAGCCATTCCCCGGTGTGGTCGACTGCGAGGGGTCCCTGGTAGGCGTCGATGACGGTTTCGCAGGCGTGGACGCGCAGGTCCGGGTCGGGTTGGGCGAGTTCGGCGGCGGCGACGAGGAAGGTCCAGTAGTCGACGGCGACGAGGTCGGGGTGCAGGCGGTAGCGGTCGCCGTGTTGGGTGACCAGCTGTGCCAGGCCGGGGTCGCCGGTGCTGCGGAGCGTGCGGCGGAGGCGGGCGAGGGTGGCGTGCAGCGCGTTCGTGGGGCGGTCCGGGCTGGCGTCAGGCCAGAGCGTGGTGACGACTTGGTCGCGGTGGACTCCGGCGGGGTGCACCGCGAGGTAGACGAGTAACTCGGTGGCGCGGGGCCCGAGTCCGCTGATCGGGCGGCTGGGTTGCTGGTCGTTGATCGACTCAGCGCCGCGACTGTGGTCGGCGCCGCTGTGGCAGAGGACGGTGGGGCCGAGGATGGACAGGCTCAGCGGTCGGGGCGTGTCGGGCCCGTGGTCGTCGGCCGTTGCGGCGGCGTGACCCTCGCTCGGTCCTGGTGGGCCGGCGGGGCGCGGCGCCAGTGGGGCCGGTCGGGCTGCTGGGGCGGGCTCGGCGGCGTCGTCGGTGGGTGGTGGCGGCTGCTGGTTCGACGGTGCCGCAGCCGTGGCGTCGTGATGCTCGAGGGTGTGGCGCAGCGTGGCCGTCGGGGTGGGGAACAGGTGGGCGCCGGTGAGGTGCGCGGGCAGGCTCGCTGCTATCCCGCCCGGGGTGGGGTGGGGCGGGGTGTGGCGGGTGATGCGGTGCTGGTCGTCGACGTGGCAGCTCCAGCCGGGCGGCCACCACCCGGTGATCACCGCGACGAGGTCGTGGTCGCGTCCGGCGGTGAGAGCGGCGCGCAAGCGATGCTGGGCGGCGGTGGTGGCGGGTGCGGGCACGATCAGCAGCCATGGTCTGGCCGCGGGGTTGGGGTGGGCGCGGCGGCGGGCCAGCTCGGTCTCCGTGGCCTGGAGTGCGAGGAACGGGTCGGGGACCGTGCGCACCACGTTCCCGAGAACGCCAGAACCGGAAGGCTCACTGCCCCCGGCCGGGAGATCGGTCGGCTCGTCGTCGGTCGGCGTCTGGAGGAGCGCGGCCGCGGTGGAGACCGGCAGCACGATGGTGGCCGGCGGGGCGTGGTCGGTGAGGAGCCGGACCAGGGTGCGGGCGATGGCCGGGGCGCCGGGGCCGGTGAGGCCGAATCCGCCGGTCGCGGCGAGGTCGAGCAACACCGGCTGGCCGTCGTGGACACCGATGTGCAGCGACCGGCGTGGTCGCGTGCCCTCGCGGGCACCGTTTCTGTGCTGACTGCTCGAGGTGGGCGGGATGGGGCGGGGCGCGGGTGCACTCGGCGCCGGAAACGGCCGCTGCGCGCTCGCGCCGGGCGGGGTGGGGTCCCGGTCCGTCCCCTCGCCAGCGGCCTGGCGCGGCGACGTGATCGGGTCGGCCGCTGGCGCGCCGGTCGAGGAGGTCGCGCCAGCCGATCGTGGGCTGGTAGCGGCGGTGAGGTCAGCAGGGGCAGACTGCCGGGCCCGGTCGCGGCGGGCCAGCACCATCGCCGCTGCGGCGGCCGCGGCTGCGGTGGCGGTGGCTCCGATTAGGACGGCGTGGCCGTCGAGCGAGTGCGCGGAGCTGGCGCCGACTCCCGCTCCGGCAGGCAGACCTGTCGCCGTGGGAGGAGGCATCGGGACGGGATCTGGATTTCCGCCCGGTAGCGGTTCGGGCGCAAATGGCACTGGCGCGTGCTCCTCGTGGCCTGGTCGTCGGTGCCCGGGCTGGTGGCCCGGCTCGATTGTTGCGGGGGGCGGCGACAGCGGTGGCGGAGGCGGTGGCGGGGGTGGCTGCCCTTCCTGGGCCGGTCCGTGAAGGCTGGCGGGAGGCGGTGGCGGCGCTGGTGTGGCCCGGTCGGCCGCCTCGGGAGCTGGCGGATCGGGTGCGGCGGTGTGGATGGTGATGTCGACGTCGGTGACTATCACCGGCGGGGCCCCGCGAGGTCGGGCCGCCGCTGGGGCGTCGTGGTCGGTGAGGGCGTGGTGGATGCGGGTGGCGTCGGCGTGCAGGGCGGCCCACCGGTCGCGGTGGTCGGCGAGCCACTGGCCGTAGTTGTCGGCGGCCGCGCCCCGCCAGGCGGGCACCGTGACCGCCGTCACGCTGAGCAGGAAGCTGGTCTGGAGGGCAGCGTCGCTGCGGGCCTGCCACAGGACCAACGCCCGATCCAGCGACATGCCGGCGGGCATCGCGGCCGATGCCGTGACCGTGGGCGCCAGATAGACCGGGACGGGTGGCATCGCATCGTAGTCCGGTGGCGGCGGGTTCGGATCGGCCTGCACCGCAGCGGGCACTACCGGCACCCCGCCGTTGTCATGCCCGGGCGCGATGACGTGTTCCCCGCGGCCGACCGAGATGATCACAGCGGCGAGCTGCTCGTCGCCACGGAGGTAGCTGCGCGCCGTGTCGCGCAGCGCGGTCGCGGTGTCGGTGAGGTCGATGAGCAGCTGGTCCCGCCGGGCGCACCAGTCTGTGTTGGCCTGGCCCAGCCACGGCGGCGCCGGCCGTCCCCCTAACCCAGCGGCTCCGCAACCGGCCGGGGGCGGAACCCCCTGGGGGTCGTGCTCGCGCCGCCGGCGGCGTTCCTCGCCCTCTACGATCTCAGCCAGCTCGCCGCCGGCGAGCTCGAACTGCTCGAGCTCGACAGCGAAACCCGCACCCGGACCTTCACCGCGCTGCACGTCCCCGCGCTCCACGTCACTGCGCTGCACTGCCGCACCCCCGGCACGTCGGCCGCACGGCCATCCGCGGCGGCGAGATCCTGAGTAGTCCACCGCGGACCGGCGCGCGGCCGGTTCACCCGGGATCACCCGATATTCGTAGCGAAGCCGTGTCCGGCGCCCGGAAGCGGACCCCTCCGTTGCTTGTCTGCCAGTGGGTTCGGGCAGAAACACTCCGCACTCGAACCACATTTGGGCCGGGGTGATCGCCGCGAGGTGCGCGGCACCGAGAAAAACCGCCGAGAGGAGTTCGACGGGGTAGTCATTTCGAAACGCCTCGTCCTCGACGCCACGTGTACCCTGCGTGGTAAGCGTGGCTTCCAGTCGTACGTTCAGTGTCGAGCAAACGTGAATTGGCAGAAGAGTCCTGAGTATCGTGCGCCCCTTCTCCTCGTCCACGTGTGTATGTGGCAACGCGGCCAGTCGGGCTACTCCGGGGGCTGTCGCTGATTTAGTGTGGAAGAGCCGTCACTGCAACCCGTAGAATAAGCTGACGCACGCCAGTACAGACGAGAAATTTCCTACGCTCGACAACTGTGGCGTGCACGGGGCGAAGGATGGATCCGCAGCTATGCCGGGCAGCCCTACCGAACACGCTCCGGTCGTGCTGGCAACGCGAGAACAACGCGACCCGGTGTGGCATCAGCACCCTGATGCCCCTGGCATGCTGCGACAAGAGGGACAGAGGGTCGCGAATGATCCGGAGGGGATGCTGACAGCACGGAAGGGACGACGGGTTGCGGTCAGCGGCTCCGGTCGCGCCGAACGGTGCTGTCCGTGATCGCGTTCCGGGCTTCGTGAGCTCTCGCGTCTCCATGCTCGTCACCACCTTCGCGCTAGAAGGCCAGTGCCGGTGGCGAGACGGCGCCCGGTCGGCGCCCAGACGAAAGGATCGTGATCAGCCCCGACTCCCGTCAGAAGCGGCACTGCCAGGGGAACGGAGCAGCTTGAGACCTCACGGCGGGGCACGGCGCCCGATGTGGCCAGCAGTGCACCCCGCTGGCCACCGACTTGACATCGAACCTATTGACTCTTTCCTGCGCTTCGCTTCTGAAGCTAATCGATCCGTGGGTGCTTATTGTGCACTTGCGAAAGCCGACTCGTTGACGCTTTATGCTTTCGCGCCTGGCGATTTGAATTTCCCGATGCAGCCTGGTTCCGCGCGGCTAAATGTCACGTGGCTCCGGGTGATTGTCGATCGGCGCGGACTGTGGGGGGCTAGAAGAATCATGAAGAAATGGCCCCCCTCGTCATTGAGATTCCGGTGCAGAGCGCGTACATTAATAGGTGACAGCGAACGACGGCCCGCCGGGCCCGGAAAGCGGCACCGGACGGAGCCATCAAGGGAAAGCGACAATTCCTCACGGGGGTGTTCTATGCGTGTCGGGCGAACGAGTGAGGACACGGGCCGGTGGACGTGGACGATCGACCGCGGCCGCCGCATGGCCATCCGATGCGGCGGCACTCGGGTTGCCACCTTGACCTACGCCGACGGTGTGTGGCGGGTCGACGGAACGCGCCTCGGCCACCGCGCTGGTGCTGGCCGACATGCCCACCGGCGGGTCGGGAATCGACCGGGCGCAGGCGGCGCAGGCGGCCGGTCTGCTGCTGGCGCGGGCCGACGCCGGGATCCTCACCGCAGCGGAGATCACCCCGGTCGCCCGCACCGTCGAGACCGCGCTCGGCGCCGACACCCTCGCCGACCTCCGCGCGATCTGGCGGGCCGCGCAGCGGGTGGCCGACGACGACACCGAGGCCATGCTCGAGCTCGGCCACCGGTGGTGCACCGCCGTCGGCGCCGACCCCGGCACCCCGCCCGACACCCCCGACACCTCCGTGACCCCGCCCGGTAGCCGGTTGGAGGGCCCGGCCGGGGCGTCGGAGCTGACCGCGGCGATCTCCGAGGTCCTGCGCCGGGTCGCCACCGCGGTGGAGGCCGCGGCGCTGCCTGCCGACCCGGCCGAGACGGCCGCCACCGCGCGGGCCACCGAGGACGCCGCCCGTGCCGCCGCCGAATCCACCGCCCGCGCCGTGTTCACCGCCGCACCCGCCACGCGGCCTGGGCGGCGCCGGGTCGGGCGGACCGCACTCGCGGGTACCCGTCCGGCGACCGATGGCGAGCGGGCCGCCGCCCGCCAGCTCGGTCGGGCACTGACCACCGCCGCGGTGCGGGACCGGGCCACGATCACGACCACGTCGGCGACGCCGCCTGGTCGGCTGCGGATGCGCGGCGCGCTGGCCGCGGACGCGCAATGCGCCGCCGGGGCGATGCCCACCGCTGAACCGTTCATCCGCACCACCCGCAAGGTCACCCCGGCGCCGCCGCTGCGGCTGGGCATCGCCTGCGACGTGTCCGGCTCGATGTATGAGTTCGCGGCACCGGTGGCCTCGGCCGCGTGGATCCTCGCCCACGCCGCCCACCACACCCGGGTCACCGCCACCACCGCGACCGTGATCTTCGGCAACTACGTGCGCCCGATCGCTCGGCCCGGTGACCGCCCGGCCGTGGTCACCGAGTTCGCCACCGACGACGACTACGAGGACATCCCCGCCGCGATCGACGCCCTCGACGGCGCGCTGGACCTGTCCCGGCCCGGTGCCGCCCGGCTGCTGGTCATCGTCTCCGACGGCCTCTACACCGCGGCCGCCCGCGACGACGGCCAGACCCGCATCACCCGGCTGCGCCGCCACGGCTGCGCGGTGCTCTGGCTGACCCCGCCTGGCACCAGCAGACCCTTGGACGGCGTCACCGTGCACCCGCTCACCGATCCCGCCGCGACCGGGCAGACCATCGGCCGCGCCGCCACCGCCGCCCTACGCGCCACCCGCTAGCCGCCGCGTCGGCGGCGCGTGCGAGCGCGCCGCCGACCCGGGCGGGACCGGAAACCCATCGCCGCAACGTCCAGGAAAGGAGACCGAGATGGCCGACGACGTACCCGACGACGCGATCGCCGTACAGCCCGCGGCCGCGAAGCGCAGCACCGCCGAGATCAACGCCGAGTTCGCCCACCTACGACGGCTGAACAAGCGGCACGGCGCGCACCCGGCCCGTACCGCGGCGCTCAACCGGCTCGCCGCCGTCCTGCGTCAACGCCGCAACACCCGCGCCTGACCGACCACCGCCAGGCGGCACGCACGCCAGCGCGCCCGCCGCTGACAGCTTGACTTCAGCACCAGCACCAAGCGTCCATACACGTGTGGCCCTGCATCACGGCAGCGCGCGCCGAAGGACCACATCGCCCCCGGGGGCATGACACCCCAACCCACTCAGCCCATCGAGCAGGAGTCTTGTCATGCCCACAACCACCACCCCGCCAACCACCAGCCCGCCGACGGCGACCGACACCAGCGCGGACGATGCCCGCCGTGATCGCGTGGAGGACCGCGTCTGGGCCGCCCTGCGCGGACACCCCGGCGCCACCGCCGCGCAGCTCGCCACCCACGCCGACGCCGGACGCTCCACGGCGATGAAGATCCTCGCCGGATGGGCCGCCGACGGCAGCGCCACCTCCACCCCCGGCGACAGCCCACGCGCCCCGCGACGCTGGACCGCTACCCCTACGGGCAGGTCGGCCACCGCCCCCGAGCCCGCCGCCACGTCCGCACCCGGCGGCATCGAACCCGGTACCGACGCCCGCGCGGACGGTCCCGCCGAGGACGGGGCCGCACAGCGCCCGGGCCTCGACGCCACCGTCTCCGACACCGGCACCCAGGGCGACGCGCCCAACGAACCGGTCGGCGGCACCGACAGCGCCGACAGCACCGACACGGCCGAACGCGGGCGCCTCGACTCGCCGAGCGAGCACGACCTCGACGGCGACTCGAGAAACCGCACCCCCGACGCGGGCGCCCGTGACGGCGCCACGGGCGAGCCCGCACCCCCTCGCGGTGCTGCCGACGGCGGCCCGGCCGACGACGACGGCCAGCCGCGGAATGCGGCGGCCCGCCACGGGCAGCCGCCACGCGGGACGGCTGGGCGCACCCAATTCGGCTCGACACGGCTGGGCGGGGGGCAGCTACGCGGGATGGTCGAGGAACACCTGCGCGAGCACCACCACGACGACCACACCCCGGTCAGCATCGCCAAGGTCCTCCGACGGTCCTCCGGCGCGATCGCCAACGCCCTCGAGCGGCTCGTCGACGACGGCTGGGCCGAGCGAACCAGCGACCGGCCCAAGCGCTACCGCTACACCGAGCCCGATGACCCGGCAACACCGCACGACCCCGCCGACGGGGCCAGCAGCGCCGACGGGGCCAGCAGCGACGCCCCGGACCCGACACCACCCGCACCGGCGCCGACGACGACCCGGGCGCAACGCGTGAACTCGGAACCAACCGGAGCGGGTAGCCGCACGCCCGGGCAGGCCCGGTTCACCCCTCCAGGCACGCCCGGGCGGATACCAATTACCTCGTGTTCTGGCGCCGCCGCCCTCCCGGCAGACGGCCGCCTCGACCGTTGGGCCGCCCGGGTACGGGGAGGGACAACAACGCCGCCGGGATGCGCTGGCGCCGAACCGACGGTGCCTCGCCGGCGATGCCCGGTCGCGTCGGCGGTAGCTGTGCATCGGGGGGCAACTAAGAGGTCGCGCGGAATGATCACAGGCCGGTAGCGGCGGGCGCGTCGGGAGGTAGGAGCGGGCACGAACCTTCCGATCATGAAGTTGCTGACGCTTCGTGATCACCTGGAGGGTGCGTGCCCGCGCTGCCATCCTGGCTCATCGAGCCACTGTGGGACCAGTTCGCCGCGCTGTTGCCGGCCCGCGAGGAGTTCGTGGCCACCCATCCGTGGGGCTGTCACCGCCGCCGGATCGCCGATCGGATCGTGTTCGACAAGCTGATCCAGGTGTTGCGGTTCGGCTGCTCGTATGAGGCGATCGCCGACACCACCTGTTCGGCCACCACCATGCGCACCCGCCGCGACGAATGGATCGCCCTCGGCGTGTTCGCCTCGCTCGTCGAGATCGCCCGTGACGCCTACGACCGGATGGTCGGGCTGGTGCTCGAGGAGGTCTCGGTCGATGGCTGTATCACCAAGGCCCCCGGCGGGGGTGAGGTCGCCGGACCGTCGCCGGTCGATCGGCGCAAGCAGGGCATGAAACGCTCGGTGCTGGTCGAGGGTTACGGCATTCCGCTGGGCCGGGTGCTGGCCGGGGCGCACCGGCACGACTCGCCGCTGCTGGCGCCGACCCTGGACCGGCTCGCCGCGCTCGGCCCGCTGCCCGACGAGATCACCGTGCACCTCGACGCCGGATACGACTCCGGCAAGACCCGCGACACCTTGGCCGCGCGCGGGCTGAACGCCGAGATCGCGCGCAAGGGCGAGAAGGCACCGATACAGGCCGGGCAGCGCTGGCATGTGGAGCGCACCAACGCCTGGCACAACAGCTTCAACCGACTGCAGCGCTGCTACGAACGACGGGAAGCCGTCGTCGACGCGTTCTTCGACCTCGCCGACGCGATCATCACGGTACGTAGCCTGATCCGCCGAACCTGGATCCTCTACCGCTGGGACACCCGGCCCATCCGCAGGCCATGATCAACTCATCTATCCGCGCGACCTCTAACAGGAACCACTGGATCGCGGCCGGAAGCCCGGCGCGGGTGACCGTCGCGAATCCGACCCACGTGCGCCACTCCAGGCGCGCCACCATGGGTCGCCCGGAGACACCGCAACCGCTGAGGCCCGATCCGGCTGCGCACCACAAGCGAGCTGTCTGAACGGAGAAAGGACAACAACCATGGCCCGCGCCATCCAGACCGTCGGTGAGCTGAAGGCCCATCTCGACCGCTATCCCGACGACGTCCCGGTCCAGCTGGCGGTGCAACCCGACTACCCGCTCGCCGAGACCATCGGCGCGGTGGTAGGCACCCCCCGACGGTGCCGACATGCAGGGGCAGCCACCGGCAGCGGAGACACCGCGCATGGTGTGGATCGGTGCGGGCAGCCGCCTCGGCTGCCTGCCCGACAGCGCGTGCAACGCCCTCGGCTGGGAAGCCAGAAGCTGACCGCGATGAAGAGTCCGCCACTGTTCGGCGAGGTTCCCGGTGCGGCCGCCCATCAACACGAGCGGGAGGAAGTGTGCGATGAGCGTGGCCGAGCGCACCCGCGACCGCCCTCGCGCGATCGCGCACGACCGCCAACGGCCAGTACCCGCGGAGCGCTCGCGGCGTCTGATCCACACACGCGACGGTGGCGGGCCCGGCTGGCCCGCAAGCTCGCCGCCACGCTCGGGTCGACCCGGCCGACGTCGTGGTCACCGCCAACCCCGCGCCGCAGCCCCGGCGGCTACCCCGGCCACCTCCTGATCGTCCACGACACCGAAGGCCGCAACGGCGCGGTGGTGTGGCGGTTCGTACCGGAGGTCGGTGACGACACCCTTCACCTGCTCCTCGGCGCGTGCCGCGGCTGGGCGGCGAAGTACTGGTCGCGGCGATCGCCGGGTTGGCCGACTCGGCCTGTTCCTACCACCGGCCGAACATCCACCACCTGCGGAACGACGAGCGCGCATATGGCCCTGGTGTGCCGGATGTATTCGTCGGCGACCCGGGCCATGCCGCCGACTGCCCAACCCGCACAGGCTCCTCCTCCGGATAGGAAACCCCCGCTTGGTTCATCGCATCGGCGGGGCGCCCTATTCGTTGCGCTTGGCCCGTGGCCGGGCTGGAGCCCTGCGCGGCCGCCGTCGACGGGGAGCTCCCGGATTGTGCCCGCGCGCTTCACGAGGCCGCCCAGCGTGAACGGCACGTGCCCGTCGCGCGCGGGGCATGTCGCGGTGGCGGCGCAGCGGGCCGAGCCACCGCCGCGCGCGGACGCGGCCCCAGAGCATGAGCCACGCGATGACCGCGCCAGACGCGCACGCTTCAACGCTGGGGCGGGGGTCACGCAACGGTCCCGGGCGATGTGGGCGGCGGCCGGTGCGTTCTTCCCCAACGCCCGGCCGACCGCGAACCCATGCTACCGCAAGGGCGAACGCTTGTTCGAGAGGTGGCGAGTGGGCTCGTGCGGTCGGGCGTCGCTGCGGCCGCGTCACGCCCACCACAAAGCAGCGGAGGCGGACCGGGCTCGACAGCGACCCGCGCCTTCTCTTGGGGAAGGTGCAATCACGCGGGGCAGGCACCCCAGAGACCGCGCTGCGCGGCTCGGGAATCGGCCTCGGCCGCGGCGATGACGGAGTGCTCGCGGACGGGGTTGCGCTGGAAGACGTAGGAGCGGGCGGCGCCGGCGTCGGCAGCGAGGACGAAGTAGTGGCACCGCTTCGGCGCCGACGCGATCGGCCAGCACGTCGACGAGCTCACCCGCGACGCGCTGCGGCTGCGCCTCGGCGACCGCAAGTGTCGGTTCCTGGTCCGCCGCGGGCCGGCCGAGGAGGTCGTCGCCGCCGGCTGGGCAGGAACCGGATGTTGAGCTTCGCTGGGCGATCCGTTCCGTGATCCGGTCGGCCAGGCGCAGGTCGACCAGGTTGTTCCAGTAGGTGTGCAGCTGCTCGGGCTGGTGGTGGTGATGGCGAGGTGGCCCATGCCGGAGCGGCCGGTGACGAACGCGGTGTTCTGCATCCGCAGCGGCGCGGTGCTGGTGCGGGCGCGGGTGAAGACCTCGGTGCTGAGGCCCTTGGGGCCGGGGGGCGCCACAGCCGCTTCACCCCGCGTGCGGCCTCGTCCGCGGTGCCCTCGACGACCGGCAGCCCGGCGGCGCGTACGCGGGCCAGGACGATCTCGAAGGTCTCGTGGTCGTCGATCTTCGCCGCCGTGCCGTCGACCCGGCCGGCTCCCGGCACCGTCGCCCGGCCCCGCCTGACGGCTCCACCGACGGCTCCGTGGCGCTGACCCCCGTCCAGTCCGCTCCGGCACCAGCAGCTGCGCGCTGACGTGCTGCCCGCAGAAGGGAACCTCATGGCATTCGACGCGATCACGCAGCCCCGCACCGCGGACCCGATCGCTCCGCCATCGCACCCGCAGTGGCCCAAGGAGACCGTGCGGGCGTGCGCGCCGCCGCCGATCGGCTGCAGCAGGCTACGCGGTGCAGTCCCTGCTCACCGAGGCGTCCCTGGCCAGGGGTCGACACATTTGTCTTGCGCAAGATCGGCCTCAAGTCGCCGGCGGTGCAGGCGTAACTCTGCAGGACGCCGCCGACGACCTCGTCCGGCCGCTGCAGGACTGGCCGGCCCGCGTCGACCGCGAGACACTGACCCTCGGCTATGCCGGGGTGTACTCCAGCTTCCTCCGCTACGCGGAGCGCGCGGCTGCCGAGCACGGCCGCGACACCCGCGCCGTCCTCGTCGGAGGTCGGGCGCCGCGGTCTCGTCGGCGGGCAGGAAGACATTATCGTCGACATCGCACTCGATCTGGCCCGGGCCGCCGGATGACGGCCGGCGGTTTCGGCCCAGGGCCGTTCGCCGCCCCGCCGCGTCCGTCAAGTACGTGATAACGCGCTGTATCACGTATTGGTATCGACACGAAAAGAAGCGTGCCTATTTAGCTTTGCCGCAGGCGCCGCGCAGGCTGATGAGCCGCTCGGCGGCACGCCGGTCCCCGGCGGCGGCGCGCCCCGCAAGGGCGTCTAGGTCGCCACGGAGGGCGAGCAGGTCGTCCAGCTCCCGGGCGGCATGCTGGTCGCCAGCATCGGCCCGCTCGGCCAGGGCGTCGATGTCGCCGCGGTCGACGAGTTTTTTGGCGAGCCACCACGCGGAGTGCTGGTCGCCGGCGTCGGCCCGCGCGGTCAGGGTGTCGAGATCGCCACGCTCGGCAAGCAGCCAAGCGAGCCGTTCGGCGGCGTGCCGCTCGCCGGCGTCGGCCCGCGCGGTCAGGGTGTCGAGATCGCCACGCTCGGCAAGCAGCCAAGCGAGCCGCTTGGCGGCGAACCAGTCGCCGGCGTCAGCCCGCGAGGTCAGAGCGTGGAGATCGCGGCGCTCGGCGAGCAACTCGGCGAGCGCACTCGCGGCGTGCGGGTTGCCGAAGTCAGCGCGCGCGGCCAGAGTGTCGACGTCGCCACGGAGGGCGAGCAGGTCGTCCAGCTTCCAGGAGGCATGCTGATCGCCCGCGTCAGCCCGCGCTGCCAGGATGTGGAGATCGCCGCGCTCACCAAGCATCTCCGCGAGCCGGTGGGCGGCACTCTGGTCGCCGGCGTCGGCAAGGTTGACGAGGGCTTCGGCGTCCCCCACCTCCGCATAGAGCTGAGCGCGTTGCCTGGCGGGGTGACGGCGGATGAGGGCCTGCGCGAGAGCGCGTTCTCCGGCGCGGTCGGCCGCCCGGGCGATCGACATGGACGTGCGGGGTGTGACGTGTGCGGGCAGCAGCCGCCAGATTCCGGTGTGGACAAGCGGCGATGTGCCGGTGGCTCCGCTAAGGAGGTAGTCGAAGGCGCGGTCGCCCCATCCGCGGTGATGTTCGAGGAGCGGGCTGGCGCCAGCGACGGGCTGGCGGGCCCAGGCCAGGCTCTCGATGATGGACGGGGGTGGGGTGGCGTGTCGCAGGTGTTCGGGCAGGTAGAGCTGGTGGACTTCGAGGAGCAACGGTTTGGGGATGGGTTGGGCGTAGCCGGCGCGGTAGCAGCCGATCACGGCGTCCACAAGCGCGGCCGCGGTCTGTTTGACCGGGTCATCGCTCGCGCGGGCGCGCTCGAGCTCGTCGACTAGTGCCGCGTCAGGCAACGTTCGGTAGGTAATCGGGCTTGCGGATCTTGGACTCGGGAGCGAAGCGTCGCTTCGGGCGGGCGTGGCGGTTGGCCCAGCGGATGTAGCCAGCGATCGCGGCCTCCTGGGCGGCGTGAGAGGGGTAGTCGCTGCCGTCGAGGGTGAAGTAGCGCAGCGCGGTGAACTCCGACTCGATCCAGTTCAGCCAGGACGCGTGGGTCGGGGTGAACACCAACTCGACGTCGTTGGCCGCGCACCAGTCGGCGACTTCGGCCTTGCGGTGCGGGGAGAAGTTGTCGCAGACGACGTGCAGCCGGCCGGTAGGGAACCGGCTCCGAAGCTGGCGCAGGAACGCGAGGAACTCCTGCCAGCGCTTGCGATCCCGCAGCCGGTAGAACAGCTGACCGGAGGCGAGATCGAGCCCGGCGAGCATGTGCCGGACACCGCCGTAGCGGTTGTAGGTCGCCCGCAGCCGTGCCGGACGGCCGCTGGGGAACCAGCCCCGGCCCGGGCGGGGTTGCAGGTTCAGCGGCCCGAACTCATCCACGCAGACCACCCGCGCACCCTCGGTCAGCCGCCCGGCGGCGGAGCGGTCGTAGAGGTCGAGTATCCGGGCCATCTTCTCGGCGAACTGCGGGTCCTTGCTGGCTTTCCAGGTCTTCGTGGCCTGCCAGCGCACTCCCGCAGTGCGCAGGATCCGGCGCACGGTGTCGGTGCTGATCTCGATCCGGTGCCGCTCGCGCAGGTGCTCGACCAGCTTGGACAGGCTCCACGTGGTGAACGGCAGCCCGACCTGCTGTGGCGGGGTCCGGGCGACCCGACAGATCAGCTCGCGAGCGTGGGGGCCGAACTTAAGGAGGACGGCCCCCGCTCCATTTTGGGTCCAGCGCCGCGAACCCCTTGTCGTTGAACGCGTGGATCACCTCCCGCGCGTACTGCGCGGTCGCGGCGAACATCGCCGCGGCCTCGGTCGCGCTGCGACCCTGGACAGAGGCCAGCACGATCCCCGCCCGACGTAGCCGGACCCGATCCCGCGCCGTGCGGGTGATCTTCACAAGTCGCTGTGCCTCGGCCGGGTCCAGCTCCCGGACGAACACCTCAGGCTGTCGTGCCATCGCCCACCTCCGACGACAGCCTCCCAGCCGATCACCGTGACCGGGTTACAACGCCAACCTTCTCGGACGAGGCACTAGCTGGGGTCCGGCCCCGAGCCACTCAGCGATCCCGTACCGATCGCCGATCTTGGAGAGGGCCTCGGCAATCCATGGATCATCCAGCGACCGTCCCCGAGCGAGTTCGCGCTCGAAATCGTCGCGGGGCGGCCGGCGCTGCAGCATGATCCTGTGCGCGGCGCGCTGCAGCAACCACCAGCCCGCGGTGTCGCGGAGGGCTTCTTCGGCGTCCGAGCTGAGGGTGGCGAGCAGGACAATCGGCCCGGTGGGCAGGTCAAGAAGGCGGTTGAGACGCTCAACCCCCTCGTTCTCTCGGAGGAATTCCTGGATCTCGTTGAGCCACACCACTATGTGGCGCAGGCCGAAACCGGCGGTGAGCAGTTGGGCGAGGGAGCGGGCGCTGCGTGGGATGAGCAGCCGCCAGGTCGGCAGCTCGGCACGCATGGCTTCTATCGCGGTGCGGGTCTTGCCGGCTAGGGATGCGCCGGTGATGAGCACCAGCCGCACCGGCGGCTGCTCACCGTTCGCGGCCGCCGCGAGTGCGGGGCGCAGCTCGGTGCGGTCTTTCTCCCGCTCCACGTAGGCGGGCAGTTCCCCGGCTCGGACGCGCGCGGATAGGTCCTGTCCCGAGGACAGGTGGGTGATCGGGCGATGCACACGCAGACGGGTCCAGTCGCGGTACTGTGAGCTCCACGACCCAGGGCAGTTCAGCTTTGCGTTATAGAGACCCTGACTTGTTGTGCCTTCGTGCCAGCCTTGCTCCTTCTCGCCCCGACACCTGCAGCTCAAGCCGGGACAGCTGCGCGACGTCGACGAGGGCAACGCGGAGCAGTTCGAGTCTTCGGCGTGGTCCAGCCTTGGCCCAGGATGCCAGCGGGAGGGGAGGTCGCAGCCGCGGGACCCAGCTGGAGACTTTCAGTTGGAGGGCTGCCCCCGGGAACGAGACACGCCAACGAGATCCTCTGTCGAGGTGAGCTTGACCCGGGGCCGCCCGTGTGGCTTGCCACGTCCACGCTCGTGAACGTCGATCGCCTGCCAGCCCTCGTCGGTGACGAGATCAGGCTGCCGCTCGGTCAGCCACTCTTGGATTTTGGCGGCCTCCTGGACGGGTTTCCGCGCGAGGGTAGGGAGGTCGGCGAAGAGGTGTCGCACGGTCTCGTTCGCGTCCTTGCGGTTGGTGCCGATGATCCCGGTCGGCCCTCGCCTGATCCATCCGACGACGTACTCACGCTCCCGGCCCTCGATCTTGCCGGCCTGGTTGGGTATGACCCCGCGGCGGTCATCGAATGGGATGCCGGGCAGCGCGACGCCGCGGTACCCGACGGCCCGGAACACAAGGTCTGCTGGAACGACCTCGCGCTTGCCGGTGTCGACGGCGCGGACCAGCCCCCCGGCGTCGGTCTGCAGCTCGGTGACCGCTAGCACGACTTCCTCGACCCGCCCGTCACCGCGAAGCTCCACCGGCGAGCGGTGGAACCGAAAGGCGATCTGTCGGGCCGCGGCGCGCGTTGGGCCGGACGTGGCCCACTCCCGCATGAGGTCGAGATTCCGGCGCACCGCCTTGGTCATCGACCCTGCGTCCACGTCCCCTTCGGAAGGAACCTCCTGCGGGTCCACGGCGACGACCAGCCCCGCGATGTCGTCGAGCTCCCGCAGCTCGGTTGTGGTGAACGCCGCCTGAGCAGCCCCACGGCGGCCCAGCACGACGACATCGGAGATGTCGCTGCCGGCGAGGGCATCGAGGGCGTGGTCGGCGATGTCGGTGCGGGCCAGCTCACTGGGTGACAGGACGAGCATCCGTGCCACGTCGAGTGCGACGTTGCCGTTGCCGACGACCACAGCGCGCTTGCCGGACAGGTCGAACTCGAGCTCCGCGTAGTCCGGGTGGCCGTTGTACCAACCGACGAAATCGGTGGCCGACCAGCTGCCGGGCAGGTGCTCGCCGGGGATACCCAACGAGCGGTCGGTCTGTGACCCTACAGCGTAAATGATCGCGTGGTAGCGCTCGAGCAGCTCGTCGCGAGTCACATGTCGGCCCAGCTCGATATTGCCGAAGAAGCGGCAGTCGTCGTGGGCTGCGATCTTCTCGTACTGGGCGCTCACCGACTTGATCTTTGGGTGGTCCGGGGCGACGCCGGCGCGGACCAGCCCCCAGGGCGTCGCGAGCCTGTCGTACAGGTCAACGCGGACGTCGAGCTCATCGGCGTCGAGCAGCGCGCCGGCCGCGTAGAATCCGGAGGGGCCGGAGCCGATGACAGCGACCCTGTACGTGCTCACTGATTTTCCCCTTCTCGGATGCCGCCGTACATCTCACTCGTCATGCGACTGGGGCGGCAGGCTCGCTGCCGGACCGACGTCCTTGTCGATCTTGCCGATCTTCGAGGCGCCGCCGGGCGAGCCCAGCTCGTCGAAGAAGTCGACGTTGGCCGTGGTGTAGGTGGCCCACTGCTCGGGGACGTCGTCCTCGTAGTAGATCGCCTCGACCGGGCAGACGGGCTCGCAGGCGCCGCAGTCCACGCACTCGTCGGGGTGGATGTACATCATCCGCCCGCCCTCGTAGATGCAGTCCACCGGACACTCTTCGATGCACGACTTGTCGAGCAGGTCGACGCAGGGCTCGGCGATCACGTAGGTCACGGGCTGGATCCTCCGTTCGGGCGTTCCACGAACACTCCAATTCTACTATACGGTCAGTAAGCGTGCAAGGGGTGCGATGCTCAACGTGATCTTTCGCAGGCCTGGCCGGTTCCTCGGCCCAGCGCTGCGACGTCGACATCCGGCCGCCTGAGCCGCGCTGGTCGAGCACGGCCGGCGGCGTCGGGGCCTGCACGCAACGAGCTTCTGGGCGTGCTCGTCGAACACGAGACGGTGCTTGACACGGCGCGGCGGCAACCCTAAAGTCGTCGATCAATCGATCGACCAATTAGTCGGGCACAGGACGGAAGGAGCCCTCCAGTGCTGGAAGACCAGAGGTCTGCATCGCTTGCCGGAGCGATGCCTGACTACGACCACTTCTCCGAGAAGATGACCGTGTCGCCCTACGACGTCTGGGCCCGCCTTCGGCGGGTGGCTCCCGCAACACGGAGCAACAAGTACGGGGGCTTCTACTTCGTCAGCAGGTACGAGGACGTCAGCAAGGGCCTCAACGACTGGAAGACGTACTCCTCCGCACAAGGGATTGCCGTGCCGCCGATGCCGGGCGCGCTCCTGCCCATCGAGCTCGATCCTCCGAGACACCGTGCGTTCCGAGCGTTCCTGAACCCGCATTTCACCCCGCAGGTTGCCGAGAACCATGCATCCTGGATCCGGGCCTCGGCCCGGGAATATATCGACCGCTTTCCCGCCGACGGCGTGCCGTTCGACATCTGCGACGCCTTCACCCTTCCTTTTGCCAAGCTCATGGCCTGCCGACTGATCGGGATCCCCGACGGCGATCTGGAAGTCATCGACCCGTGGGTCGATGAACTGACGACGACGACGAGCCGGGATGGCAGCGACGAGTCCGGTGCGGGGGCCCGACTCTTCGGGTACCTGCAGAAGCTGTTGACGGAGCGCAAGGCGGGGGAGCCGCGCCAGGACCTGCTGTCTGTCGTGATCGAAGCCGAGGTCGACGGCGCATCGCTCGACGAGATGGAGCAGATGTCGGTCCTCATGCTTCTGCTGTTCGCCGGACTCCATACGACGTCGGCGGCACTCGCCGGAGCGCTCGTCTGGCTCGCCGACCATCCCGAGGACCAGGACCAACTGCGGCGTGAACCTGATGGGATCAAGCTCGCAGTGGACGAGTTCGTCCGGTACGTGTCGCCTGCCGCGCACATGGGTCGGATGTGCGTCCAGGACACCGAGATCGCGGGGTGTCCGGTCAGCAAGGGCGAGCGGGTCCTCTTCGGGATTGCCTCGGCGAATCGCGACGCCGCCCAGTTCGAGCACGCCGATGACGTGATCCTCGATCGCCAACCGAACCACCACGTCGGGTTCGGCATGGGTCTGCACCGGTGCCTGGGATCGAACATCGCCAAGGTGGCGATGCGGGTGGCGCTCGAGGAGATGCTGACGACGTTCCGCGGCTTCTCGGTCGTCGACCACAACTTCGGATGGGTTCCCGGGGCAGAGGCGCGGGGGCTTCGCAATGTGATGTTCGCGGTGGACCGCTGATGGCACTCTCCGCCCATGTCGACAGCGGGCGGTGCCAGGGACATGCCCGATGTGTGGACATCTGCCCAAGTGTTTTCGACTTCGACGATGAAGGATTCGCGTATGTCACCGTCGACCGCGTGGACGACGATGACGCCGCGGCCGTGGAGCGGGCGATCGCTGCCTGCCCCGAGCAGGCGATATCGGCCACCCCTCTGGCCTGATGCGACGGCCGCTCGGCAGCGACTCCGCCCGGTGCGATCTCCTGCCCACGCCCGTCCTCGCTGGAGCCCGTCATGACCGAGACCGAACTGGACCTCGTCGTCGCCGCGCGCCAGGACGTCGCCGTCGGCACCGTCGCCCTCGACCTGCGCCACCCCGCGGGCGATGAGCTGCCGGCCTGGGCGCCGGGCGCGCACATCGACCTGGTCCTCGCCGACGGCCTCATCCGCCAGTACTCGCTGAGCAGCGACCCCGGCGACCGCACCAGCTGGCGGGTCGCGGTGCTCCGCGAGCCGGAAGGGCGCGGCGGATCGGCGTTCGTGCACGACAAGCTGCTGCCCGGCGACTCCGTCCGGGTCCGCGGCCCGCGCAACCACTTCCCTCTCGAACCCGCCGCCCACTACCTGTTCATCGCCGGCGGCATCGGGATCACCCCGATCCTGCCCATGCTCACCGTGGCCACCGCCGCCGGGACGGACTGGCGGTTGGTCTACGGCGGGCGCAGCACCGCATCGATGGCGTTCATCGATGAGGTGACCGGCTACGGCGACCGCGTCGAGCTGTGTCCGCAGGACCAGCACGGCCTGCTCGACCTCGACACCCTGCTCCGCGAACCCGCCCCGGACACGCTCGTCTACTGCTGCGGGCCAGGCCCGCTGCTGGACGCCGTCGAGGCATGCTGCGCGGCCTGGCCTAACCGATCGCTGCACGTCGAGCGGTTCAGTCCCAAGGAGGTCGGTGAGCCGGTCCGCACCGACTCCTTCGAGGTCGAGCTGGCCGTCACCGGCACGACGCTCACGGTGCCGCCGGACCGCTCGGTGCTGGACGTCGTCGAGGAGGCCGGCGTCGAGGTGCTGGCGTCGTGCATGGAGGGCACCTGCGGCACCTGCGAGACCACCGTGCTCGCGGGTGCGGTCGACCACCGGGACTCGCTACTCACCGCCGACCAGCGCGCCGCCCAGGACACCATGTTCATCTGCGTATCCCGGGCGGCGTGCCCGAAGCTGGTCCTGAAGCTCTGATGCGTTGACGGGACGGCATCGCGTAATGACCGACCAGGCGTCAGATCAGAGGCTGCCGCGCGTGCTGCGCTTGCGGGGCGTTGCGTCCGCCGCCCATGGCGTCTCGGGGATGTCCCCGTTCGGCATCTGGAGGCCGTAGATGATGAAGTTCCAGAACGAATACGCGATCTCGCGCGGGCGCAGCTGCCCCGCTCGGCCGTACCAGTGGTAGGCCCAGTTACACATGCCGAGCAGCGCCTGCGTCGCCAGTCGCGGGTCGACGTTTCGAAACTCGCCACGGTCTACCCCGTCACGAATCACGGCGCGCACCATGGACTCGTACCGATCGCGCTTCCCCCGAATGACGTCCCACTGCTCGGTCGGCAAGTCTCGGTCATGCTCGAAGAGCGCTCGCAGATGGCCGCGGTGCGTCTCCATCAGCTCCAGGATGTCGCTCATGATCTCGAGTAGGAGATGCTTGCCGTCGAGGCCGGCGGCCAGTCGGGCCTGGTGGCGATCGAGGACCAGATCGAGGCAGGTGTTGTGGATCCCGTAGAGGATCTCATCCTTGCTCCGGAAGTAGTGGTAGAGCGTTGGCTTCGCGATGCCGACCGTCTTCGCGATATCATCCATCTTGACGCCGGCGTACCCGGACCGGTCGAACAGTCGAGCCGCGCGATCGATGATCTGCTTACGGCGCTCATCAGCATCACTGCCAGCGACGCGGCTCGCGGTTTCATCGGTACCGACGCCGACGCCGGAGATCTCGCTCATCACTAAAATGTAGGCCAACCGGCCGGTGGAGTCCAGGAGGACCGCCTCCGTACGTCATGTGCAGCCGTATGGGCCTGCCCTCCTGTCGATCCGCGTGATCGAGGACGCGAAAGCCGACGCCCGAGACAACCCCCGCCACCAGCGGATGAGCCCTGGTCACCCGGCTCACCCGACGGAGCCGGTGGCCCAGCGATCGACGCTGACCGCCGACCTCAAAGCATCCACGCGTTCTGCCAGGGTGCCCGGCCGTCCCGCTTCCGTGACTTCGCCAGCCCACCGATAAACAAATCCCGGCGACTGGCGACTGACGACTGGAAGGCCGGGCTCGCCACCGCTGTCGCCGCAAAGGCCGTGCACCGAAATTGCCTCGCGGTCTATCCCCGCCCGCACGGTTGGTGTTACGATTCAAGCCATGGTAGCCGAAACGGTGGGATCTGCCGCGGAAACACCGCAGCTGCGTGTCGATCTCTACCGAAGGATGAGCTTGATCCGCCACGCTGAGTTGCGCGTACTGCAACACGTACAAGGCGGAGACTTCGGCGGGTTGTGGCACTCCGGGTTGGGCCACGAGGCGATCGCCTGCGGGACGGCCGCCGCGCTGCGGGGCACCGACCGGCTGTACGCCACGCATCGCGGCCTCGGCCATGTCGTGGCCAAAGGCATGTCGCTGGAGGCGGTTTTCGGCGACATCCTTGTTCGCCGGCTCGGCAGCGCGCGAGGCAAGGGGGCCGGAACACCGCATTTCGCCGACCCGGCGGTCGGCGTCATGGGTTTCAGCGGCACGCTCGGCGGAAGCTTCGTGCTCGGCGCCGGAAGCGCGCTTGCCGCAACCATCCTCGGCCGCGACGAGGTCACTGCGGTGGTATTCGGGGATGGCGCATCCGCCCGTGGGACCTTTCACGAGGCGGCGCTGACCGCATCGACCTGGAAGCTCCCGGTTGTCTGGATCTGTGAGAACAATCAATGGGGGGCCTCTGCCCCTTTCGCGGTGCACTGCCCGACCGAGACGATCGCCGAGCGAGCCGGCGCGTATGGCATGCCGGGGGCGGTGGTCGACGGCGCGGACGCGCTCGCGGTGCACGCCGCGGTGCGGGAATCCGTGGATCGGGCACGCGACGGCGGCGGTCCCAGCCTGCTCGAACTGCGTACCGTCCGGATGCACGGGCACTACGCGGGCGACCAGCAGCAGTACCGGGACGAGAAGGTCCAGCTCGATGATCCCGACCGCGATCCGTTGCCCAGGATGAGGTCGCGGGTGGATGCCGCCACCGCCGACCGGCTCGATCGCGAGACGGCGGCGGAGGTGCAGGCCGCATTCGACGCGATACTCGCCGCACCAACAGTCGGGGCCGAAGTGATCTATGAGGATGTGTGGGTATGAGTGGTTCCACCGAGGGGCAGGGCGTCCTGCTCGATGCTGATCGGCGAGCCGAGACGAAGCAGGTCTCCTACAGTCTCGCGATCAACCAGGCGCTCGCCGAGGAGATGCGCCGGGACGACCGCGTGTTCCTCATGGGGCAGGACGTCGGCACGATGGGCGGGGTGTTCGGCGTGACCCGGCGCTTGCTCAAGGAGTTCGGGCCCAAGCGGGTACGGGACACCGCGATCAACGAGACCTTCGTCGTTGGCGGCGCGGTCGGCGCGGCATTGGCCGGCGCTCGGCCGGTTGCGGAGCTCCAGTTCGCCGACTTCCTCTTCTGCGCCGCCGACGAGATCTTCCTGAAGATGGCAAAATGGCGCTATATCCACGGCGGACAGTTCACTGTCCCGATGGTCCTGCGCTGCCCGACCGGGATCATGGGCGGTGCCGGCGCCGAGCACTCCGCCAGCCTCGAGGCCATGTGCCTGCACACCCCCGGCCTGCGGGTGGCGATGCCGGCCACGGGCTCGGATGCCAAGGGCCTGCTCAAGACGGCTATCCGCGACGACAACCCCGTGGTGTTCTTCGAGCACAAGATGCTCTACAAGGAGAAGGGACCGGTCCCGGTAGCCGACACGCACTTGGTCCCGTTCGGCAGCGCCACGGTACGCCGCCAGGGCCGGCACCTCACCGTGGTGGCCACCGGTTTGATGGTGCATCGCGCGGTCGAGGCCGCGGAGCGGGTCGCGGGTTCGGGCCTCGAGGTTGAGGTGATCGATCCGAGGACGCTGGTGCCGCTGGACATCGATACCATCATCGAGTCGGTGCAGCGCACCGGCAGGGCCTTGGTCGTGCACGAAGCCGTCCGCACCGGTGGAGCCGGCGCGGAGATCGCCGCACAGATCCAAGAACGTGCGTTCTTCGCGCTCGACGCACCGGTCTGGCGACTCGGTGCGCTCGACGCCCCGATCCCGCAGGATGCCGCGCTCGAGCAGCATTGTGTGCCCAGCGTCGACGAGATAGAGCGAGCTGTACGTGAGCTGGTTGCCTTGTGAGGCGTGGCCGCCGAAACCGAGACGGTGAGGTGACCATGTCACCTCACCGTCTCGGTCCTCAGGACGCTTGCTCAGGACACTTGAACGGCGCAGTGTCCCAATAATCGCTCCAGTAGACGATCTTGCCCTCGCGGACTTCGAAGGCGCCCATCGCCTTGAGCGACATGAGTTCCTCGCCCGCTTCGTTGTAGATGTAATCCATCCGCTCGGCCATGACGAGCGAGCCGTTCGACAGTACCGGACCCCAGTCCACCCTGAAGGCCGCGAAGCCGAGCCCTTCCCTGAACTTCGTCAGAAAGGCAATCATTTCCGCTGTGCCGTGTGCGGTGGGGTAGCCGGTGTTATGCCAGGCACAGTCCTCGGCGCAAAACGTGTGCAGTGCGTTCAGCGTGTCGTCGAACGTGGGGCCCATCGAGTTGAAGAACTCACGAACCACCTCTTCTGGAGTCAACGTTGCTTGGGTCAACTTCGGCACCTCCCGATGACGGATGATAGACGACTGTCAACTGCTCTGGGCCTTCGTCCCAGCATGGGCCTTCACTGCCTTGTTGACCTCCAATGCCCGCCGGATCGAGTCCTCGGCGTCGCTTGGCCCGACGATCAAAGGAGTCATGTCCAGGTGTCCGACGAAACGCGCGCCGGCGTCGATGAACTGCGAGTTGATCGCCGCGATCTCCTGCGGGGAACCGACGTTGAACGATTTGCGAACCATATCGGTGCTCACGCTCGACGTGATGGCGTCGAGCTCCGCGTCGGTCTGCTCGAACGGCAGCCAGTGCAGCGCGTAGTGCCAGCTTTTGGGCATCACCGGCTGGATCCCCTCCTCGGCCCAGTCGGCTCCGTTGAGCCGCCCGAACTGGGCGGCGTAGTACTTGGCGATCGGATTCTGCAGCACCTGCTCGATAACGTCGGGATCGTCGTGGCAGATGCAGATGTTCCAGATCCCGAACCCGAACGCCTCGGGGTCCCGGCCGTGGCTTTCGACCTGCTGACGCAATGAGGTGACCTGCGCGGCGAACTTGGCGACATTGGCGATGGCCTGGGGGGTCGCGGCCTCGAAGCCGTCCGCATACTTCGCTGCGATCTCCAGGAGCTTGGGACCGCCGCCGAGCGCCCAGAACTCCGGCCGCTTCGCCGGCCGGGTAGTGCCGATGAACGCGTTCTGGTAGTTCCAGAAGTTCCCTTCGTAGGACACGGGCTCATCCGCGTCCCACAGCTTGTTCAGCAGGACGAACACGTCCTCGAGACGCTTCAGCCCCTCGGACCGCTTGTATCCGAAAGGCTTGGCGTGCCGCTGCTCGCCCGCGCCGATCGCACAGATAACATCGCCCTCCGTGCCGTGTGCGAGGGTCAGCATCTTCCGCAGCAGCTCCACCGGTGACGCGCGCACGGCGTCGGTAGTCAGCCTGACGCTCGCCGTGGGGTTGGCGGACAACGCGAAGGCCGCGTGGACGAAGGGATCATGTGTCGAGTGGCCATCGATGATCTCTGCGAACGGCGTGTTCTCCTTCGACCAGAGCTTGCCGGGGAACCACCAGGAGAACTCGTCATACAGCCAGAGGAAATCCACTCCGCTGGCCTGCATGGCCGACGTGAACGAAGCGATCGCCGATATCGGCGTGCTGCGGTGGTGGTCGAACGGGACGGCGAACTTGACGGGTCCTGACATCTACTTGCCTCCTTGTTGAGGGGTAATGCTCACGGGCGCGATCAGTCGGCGCCTTACTGGTAGGCGTCGGTCGGCCAGCTCTCCAGATGCTCACGGATGAGGTTGAGGCAACGTCCGGCTTCGGCCCCGTCTATCACCCGGTGATCGAACGTCAGATTGGCACGCATGATCGGTCGGATACCGATGCTCTCGGTCCCGTCGGCCAGCGTCTGCACCCAGGGGCGGCGTACGACCGCTCCGGTCACCAGGATGGCGACCTGCGGCTGGTTGATCACCGGAATGCCGGATACCGACCGCACCGAGCCCAGATTGCTGATGGTGAAGGTGCCACCGGTCAGCTCGTCGGCCGTGATTCGACGTTCACGCGCCCGCCCCGACGCGTCGGCGATGCGATCGGCGATCGACTCCGCCGTCAGTTCGTCGGCCTCGCGTACGACCGGTACGAGCAACCCCTCGGGCGTGTCGACCGCAAAGCCCAGGTTGACCGAGGTCCATTGCAGGAGCTGGTTCCCCGCCACGCTGGCGTTGAGCTCCCGGTGTGTCCGCAATGCGACGACGGTCGCGCGGGCGATGAGGGGGAGGAAGGACATGGTCTTGCGCTGGCGGATCCGACGCGCCTCGTTGAGCTCGTCCCGGATGGCACTGAGCCGGCCGAGGTCGATCTCCGCCTCGACGGAGGCGTGGGCGGAGGTGGCGCGCGAACGCAGCATGTGCTCGGCGATCGCTCGGCGCCGGGGTGACAGGCGCACCGCGGTGTACGGGACGGTGGAGTAGCCGGAGGGGACTTGCCCCTCGCCGGATGTTGCCGGGGATACCGGCGGGGATGTCGACGGGGAGACCTGTGGGGCAGGGGCCTGTGGGGCAGGGGCCTGTGCCGGGAGGTGCGCTTCCACGTGCAGGCGCACATCGTCGACCCGAACCCGTCCCTGCCGCCCCGTTCCGGTGACGTCGTCGAGGGTGACGTCGTGCGCGGCGGTGAGCTGACGCGCTGCAGGTGACGCGATCGGCGAGCGCGTGGCGCGCCGAAGTACCTCGTCCGCGCTTGCCTCCGGATCGAAGCGCACCACGATGCCGGGAGCCGGCAGGACAGCCGACACCGGTGGTGCGGACGGCTGGGCTCGCAGACCCTGACTCGGTTGCGTGGTCGATGGTGTTCGGGGTCCCGTCGCCGCCACCGGCCTGATTGGTGCGGGGGATCCCGGCTGCTCATGTGACAGGCGCGCCAAGGGTTGGCCGAGCTGCACGGTGTCGCCTTCGGCGACCAGGATCTCGCTGAGCACTCCGCCAGCGGGTGCCGGTATCTCCGTGTCCACCTTGTCGGTGCTGACTTCGCACAGCGGTTCGCCATCTGTGACGGTGTCACCCACGGATTTCAGCCACGTCGTGACGGTTGCTTCGGTGACCGATGAACCCATCGTCGGCAGGACGACGTCGACGGTGGTCTCGCTCATGCCGCCACTTCCTGAACGAGGATCTCCAGCCGGTCGCCGGAATCGGTTCTCACAGCAGCATGAGTGACCATGCGGCGATCACCTCGGCTCGACCAGCTATCACCTCGCAATGTCTCCCCCTCGATCTGCGCTCGTGCTGGCTGCCGACGTCGCCAGCTCATCACCGATGCGAAGGAGCTGGTCGGTGGCGCCGCCGAGGGTGAGTTCGTTCTGTTTGGTCGCCAGGAAGTACCGGTGGAGCGGGTAGTCGTAGTCGATTCCGACACCGCCGTGCAGGTGAACTGCGGCGTGCCCGACGCGGTGGCCGGCGTCGGCGGCCCAGAACTTGGCCGTCTCCACTTCCGTGCGGGCCGGCAGACCCTCAGAGAGCCGCCACGCTGCCTGCCAGAGCGAGAGGCGGATGCCCTCCACGTCGATGTAGGCGTCCGCGGCCCGCTGGCCCACGGCCTGGAACGTCGCGATGGGCCGGCCGAACGCGACCCGTGTCGTCGCGTACTGCGCCGTCATCTCCAATGCCCGCGAGCACACGCCGAGCTGCATCGCGCACAGGCCCACCGTTGCCCGCTCGAGGAGCCAGTCGAGGATCTCGCCGCCGTCGTCGACAGACCCGAGCAGCTGATCGTCGCGGACGGTCACGCCGTCGAGCTCGAGGTGGCCCTCGCTGTCCTTGTCGGTGGTGCGCTGTCGCTGCATCGTGACGCCGGGCGCGGCCGTGTCGACAATGAACACGCCGATGGCCGGGCCGGATTCCACGACCGCGGGAACGAGCACGGCCGACGCGAGCGGGCCGGCGGGGACGCGGGTCTTCACACCGGTCACGGTCCAGCCCGCATCCGTACGCTCCGCCCGGGTGCGCAGCGGAATCGAGTGGGGGTTGTCCGGCTCGGTCAGCGCCGCGGTGAGGATTCTCTGCCCGGTCGCGGCCGGTGTTGCCCACGTCGCCTTCTGCTCCGCGGTCCCGAACGTCGCCACCGGCAGGGCGCCCAACACACACGACGCCCACACGGGCACGGGCGCGACGGTGCGACCGACCTCCTCGAGCACCAGGCACTGCTCGATGAAGCCGTAACCGCTGCCGCCCACCTCCTCGGGGAGACCGATGCCGAGCAGGTTGGCCTCGCCCAGCACGCGCCACGTTTCGGGATCGAACCGGTCCTCGGCTGCCTCGACCTCGCGCAGCCGCACGTCGGTGACCTTGTCCTCGAGGATCTCGCGGGCCAGCGCCCTGAGGTCCCCCTGCTCCTCCGACAGGCTGAAGTCCACGACCGCTCTCTCCTACCTCGGGGCCCTGGGCATACCCAGGGCCGCCGTGACGATGATGTCCCGCTGAATCTCGTTGGTGCCGCCACCGAAGGTGCGGACGAGCGCCAGGCGGTACGTGAACTCGAGATGACCTCGCAACTCGGCGCCGACCGAGTCCTCCTGGATGACGGCACCCGCGCCGAGCACCTCCATCGCCAGTCGATGGGCCTCCACCGTGAACTCGCTTGCGTAGACCTTCGCCACCGACGACTTGGCCGGGTTCACCGCCTCGCTCGTGGCGATCTCCCAGGTGATCAGCTTGAGAAACTCGGCGCCGGCGTGAATGCGGGCCAGGTTCATCCGGACCCACTGCTGGTCGATGACCCGGGTGCCGTCGGGCAGCCGCTTGTCGGCCGCCCACTGCACGACCCGCCGCAGCAGGCTCTGCAGCTCGGCGGGTGAACCGATCATCGCCCGCTCGTGATTGAGCTGGTTGGTCACGAGCCGCCAACCCTGGTTCTCGCCGCCCACCAGGTTCTCGGCCGGGACCCGGGCATCGTCGAAATACGCGACGGTCGTCCGTTCCCCCATCGTGTTCACCCGGCTCCACCTGAGGCCAGGCGTGTCGGTCGGGACGAGGAACACGGAGATGCCGTTGTGCCGCTGCGCGTCGGGGTCGGTACGCGCCGCCAGCCACAGGTAGTCCGCGTACTCGGCGAAGGTCACCCACATCTTCTGGCCGTTGATGACGTAGTCGTCCCCGTCGCGCACCGCCCGGGTCTTGAGCATCGCCAGGTCGGTCCCCGCATCCGGCTCGGAGTAGCCGATCGACACGATCACCTCGCCGTTGACGATCCGTGGCAAGAAGCGCTTCTTCTGCTCCTCGGTTCCGTAGGCCATGATCGTCGGCCCCACGGCACTGAGCGCAAGCCACGGGATCGGACCCATACCAGCGACGTCGGCCTCGTCGGAAAAGATCAGTTGATCGAGCGTCGATCGCCCCTGGCCGCCGTATTCCTTGGGCCATCCGATCCCGAGCCACCCGTCGCTGCCGATCTGGCGGAGGACCTTCTTGTAGACGCCGGGATTGCCGTGATCGCCCTCGTCGGACGAGGCCAACGCCTGCTTGATGTCCGGCGTCATGAGCTTGGCGAAGTACTCCCGCAACTCGTCGTGCAGCTGCTCCTGCTCCGCCGTCAACGCGATCCTCACGAGCGTGCTCCTCTTCTCAGTTGAAGGCCGCTACCACACGACACGGCGGACGACGGAACTCGCGATCGGGGCAGGTGGAAATTGTCGCTCGGGATGCCGGCCGAAAGGTGTCTGCGCCGGCTCCGCGAGGAGCCTGCGGGAGTGCGGAGCGCTGTTCCATGCCTGCTCCTCCGTCGTCGTTACGCCCATGGTGAACGAGTGGCCTTGAATCGCGCGGGCAAGCGAAAACGCTTCCACGACTGCTTCTCAGAGCTAGTCGACCGATTGGTCGATCAGCGACGATATGGGGGCCGTCGTCCCATGTCAAGGGCGCCTCCGCGACCGTCGCGTCAGGACGGGCGGCAGGTCGGCTCGAGTGTGCGGCGCCTGCCGGCAGGACCCGACGCGCGCCGCGCGCGCTGGCGTGGGCTGGGGCGTGGGGCTACAGTTCTACTGACCGCTCAGTAGTGGAGGGCCCATGGAAGAGCTTGCCGTCGCAGGCGTCGGAATGACGCGCTTCACCAAGCAGCCCGAGCGGTCGCCGGAGTCGCTCGTCGGCGAGGCGGTCCGCGCCGCCCTGCGCGATGCGGGTGTCGCCCGCGACGAGATCCAGGCTTCCTTCGTCGGCAACGTCCAGCTGACGGCCGGCACCGGCCAGCGGGTGCTGAAGGATCTCGGGCTCACCGGTCCGCCGGTCATCAACGTCGAGAACGCGTGCGCCAGCAGCACGACTGCGCTCAACGAGGCCGCCATGT
The DNA here is from genome assembly GCF_019396355.1 of Pseudonocardia nigra. Classification (GTDB taxonomy): domain Bacteria; phylum Actinomycetota; class Actinomycetes; order Mycobacteriales; family Pseudonocardiaceae; genus Pseudonocardia; species Pseudonocardia nigra. The sequence goes on along the minus strand of NZ_JAHKRK010000018.1, from coordinate 27,631 downwards.
GGATCCACGCCGGCATGGCCGAGACCGTTCTCGTCGTCGGTGTCGAATCGCTGAGCCGGCACGAGGGCGTCGTCGGCCTGAACCTCGACGACCCGATCAGTGGCATGGGCGCGGCATGGCCTGCGATGTACGCACTCAAGGCGCGAGCGAAGATGGAGCAGGGTCTCACCGTCGAGCAGCTCGCCCTCGTGGCGGTGAAGAACCGCAGGCACGCGATGGCGAACCCCTACGCCCACTTCCGCACCCCGATCAGCGTCTCCGACGTGCTCGCCAGCCGCCCCGTTGCCGACCCGATCACGCTCCTGCAGTGCTGCCCGCGCTCCGACGGCGCATCGGCAGTCGTGCTCACGACACTGACGCGCGGACGCGAGCTCGCGAACGGCCGACCCATCGTTCGACTGGCCGGCTCTGCCCTGAACTCGGGCGTGCTCAACGACCAGGTCGAGCGCGCCTCCGATGCGACGGTGCGCACGTCGCGCCTGGCATACGAGCGGGCCGGCATCGGTCCCGAGGACGTCGACGTGTGCGAGGTGCACGACGCCTTCACCATCGGCGAGATCTTGCACTGCGAGTCGCTCGGGTTCTGTGCGGCCGGTGCGGGCGGCCGGTACGTCGAGGCCGGGAAGTCCGCCCTCGGCGGCGGCGGCGTCGTCGTGAACCCCAGCGGCGGCCTCCTCTCCCGCGGTCATCCGCTCGGCGCAACCGGCACCGCGCAGATCGCCGAGCTGTCGTGGCAGCTGCGGCGGGAGGCGGGGGATCGCCAGGTCGAAGGGGCCCGGGTGGCCGTCTCACACACCATGGGTGGCACCGTGTACGAGCTCGAGACCAACGTCTGCGCCGTGCACGTGCTGAAGGTCTGACATGGGGAGCGGCCGTCGGGAGGAGGTGCTCGCGGTCTCAGCGCGCCTGTTCCAGGAGAAGGGCTATCGCTCCACGTCGATCGAGGACCTCACGAGCGAGATGGGATTCACCAAGGCCGCGCTCTATTACTACGTCCGCTCCAAGCAGGAGCTCCTCGAGGAGCTCGCGCGGCAGATCGGCCGGGAGCTCCTCGCGGCGGCGGCGAAGGACTTCGACGGCGCGGGCAGCGCCTCGGGGGCCCTGCGCGCGTTCGCTCGGCAGCACGTGGCGGCAGTCGTGGCCAACCGTGCCGTGCTGTCGGTCACCTTGAGAGAACGGTCCGAGCTGTCGCCCGAGGTCCTGGGCGAGCTCGAAGACATGGAGCGACTGTACGTCGGCCGTCTGACCGAGCTGGTGGCAAAGCTTCCGTCGCGCCGGCGCTCCCGGCCGGCGCCGTCGGTGGCGACTCATCTCCTGCTCGGCATGCTCGCCTCCGCCGTCGACTGGTACCGCCCTGACGCCGGCCTCCCGCCGGAGGACGTGGCCGACGTGATCGTCGACCTTTTCCTCCGTGGACTTGCCACCGGGCGGGCGGCCCCGCGGACCGTGTCGAAGACGGCGCTCCCGACGCCGAGCCCCAGCCCCTCGACCGGACACGACGGTCGACGAGAGCAGATCGTCCGGGTCGCCGCGTCGCTGTTTCACGCCAAGGGGTACGAGGCGACGACGATGCAGGACATCGCCGACGAGCTCGGCCTCACGAAGGCGGCGCTGTACTACTACGTCACGGGGAAGCAAGAGCTGCTCGAGGAGCTCGTGCGGCGTGTCGGATACGCGCTGATCGGCGCCGCCGAAGCGGTCGCGGAGGGCCGCCCGCCGCACCGGGTGCTCGCCGCGATCATCCGCCTCCACCTCCGGTGGGTCCACGAGCAGCGTGCGCTCTACTCCCTCTACCTGCTGTCGCGCTCGTCGCTGTCGGATGCGGCGTTCACGGAGCTTCGGGTGGGGGAGCGCACCTACGCGGAGCTCTTTCGCGGCGTCGTTCGACAGGGGATCAAGGAAGGCGTGTTCCGGCCGGTCGACTCGCGCGTCGTGCTGCCCGCACTCCTCGGCGGGATGAACGCCACCTTGCGGTGGTTCCACGAGGGTCCGCTCAGCGTCGATGACCTCGGCGCCGTGGTCGCGGACCTGGTGTACCACGGCTACGCACCCGCCAGTCCCTGAGGCCCCGCAGGCCCTCACGAGCAGCAGCAAGGCCCTCTCGGCCGAAGCGCGCGTTGACTATCTACTATGCGGTTAGTAAAGTTCCGGGCGCTGTCACTCGACCGATCGGTCGGGAGCATCTCGAGATGGGGGCCCGTGAGCGACTTCCTATCGTTGCTGGTCAACGGGGCGTCGGTCGGCATGATCTACGCGCTCGTCGCCGTCGGGTTCGTGATCATCTTTCGCGCGACGCGCGTCCTCAACTTCGCGCACGGCGAGTTCATGACCGTTGCCGCCTACCTCTCGGTGACGCTCACCCTCTCGGTCCTGGCCCTCCCGTTCGTGGCGGCGGTGGGCGTCGCGGTCGTGGTCACCGCGGTTATCGGGGTCCTCGTGTTCGCGCTGCTGATGAGGCCGCTGCTCGGAGAGGCACTCTGGGCCCCGGTCATGGTGACGATCGGCCTGACCGTGGTCGCGCAGTCCGTCATCAAGATCATTTGGCACGGCAATCCGGAGATCCTCCGACCGCCCTGGCCCCGCACCGGCGTCCACATCCCAGGCGCGGACATCCTGGTGTCGAACTACGTGCTGGCGACGATCGTCATTGCCGGCGTCTTCTTCGCGCTGCTGATCGCGTTCTTCCGCTACGTCGGCCTCGGCCGGCAGATGCGCGCGGCCGCCGAGAACCCGCGCCTCGCCAGCTGGTCGGGGGTCAACGTCATGGCGCTGTTCGCCGGTGCGTGGGCGATCGCCGGGTTCGCGGCCGCATTGGCCGGCGTCGCCGTTGGAGTCGGCGGGATCGTCACTGCCGAACTCGGTGCCATCGGTCTGCGCGCCATCCCGGCGGCGATCCTCGGTGGGCTGGACAGCGTCAGTGGGGCGCTGATCGCGGCGCTGATAGTCGGGTTCGTCGAGGTGGCTGCCGCAGAGTACATCTCGAGCAGCACGCGCGACATCGCTGCGTTCTGCGTGATGCTCGCGGTTCTGCTCGTCAGGCCAAGCGGACTGCTCGGGTCGCCCGAGATCAAGCGGATCTAGTGGGGAGCGACATCGTGGCTTCGAAGCCCTACGCCACCAGCTACGCCAGGGACATCGCTCTGCTGGGGTCGCCCGGCCGTCGGTTCTGGTTCGCGGCCGTCGCCGTCGCGCTGCTGGCCGGTCCGCTCGTCCTGTCCGAGCTCCACGTGGTCGTGGCGTCCACCCTGTTCATCACGCTCATCGGCGCCGTCGCGATCAACCTGCTCATGGGCGTCGCCGGGGTTCTCTCCCTCGGTGCGGCCGCGTTCCTGGCCGTGGGAAGCTTCGCTGCGACCTTCTTCGCGGTCGACCTCGAGCTGCCGTTCGCACTGGTGCTCCTCGGCTCCGGCCTGACCGCCGCGCTCGTTGGTGCCGTCGTCGCGCTGTTCACCGCCCGCCTGCGCGGGCTGTATGTCGTCATGGCGACGTTCGCCCTGCACTTCATCGCAATCTTCGCGGTGGCGCAGTACCAGGTGGCCCGCGTCGGGTCCGCCGGTTGGATGATGCCAAGGGTCGAGATCGGACCGTGGAGCAGCAGGAGCGACTCCTTCTGGTACTTCATGGCACTTGTGCTGGCGGGCGTCACGGTGCTCGTCGCCGCCAACATCATGCGCAGTGGTGTCGGTCGCTCGTGGATCGCGATGCGGGACCGGGACATCGTCGCCGAGGCGATCGGGATCAACCTCTTCCGCGCCAAGGTCGTCGCGTTCGCGGGGACATCGTTCCTGTTCGGCGTGGCCGGGGCGCTCAATTCCTACTTCATCGGCCACGTCGGGTCCGAGCAGTTCACGATCGCGCTGGCGATCGAGTACCTGGCGATCATCATCATCGGCGGGATCGGTTCGATCCTCGGCTCGGTGATCGGAACGATGTTCGTGGTCCTCCTTCCGTATGTCGTCGAATGGTTCATCGAGGGCGGCGTCGGTATCTCGTTCGAGAGCGCGCTCGGCGGGCAGCAGTTCGAGGTCCAGGCGGCCATCTACGGTGTCGCCATCATCGCGTTCATGCTGATCGAGCCAGGTGGGATCGCCGCGCTGTGGCAGCGGAGGATCAAGGGCTACTTCGCGCTCTGGCCCTTCCGACGGAGGTGGGACTTTGGCCAGTGAGACGTCGACCGCCGACGCCATGGTGAGCGACACCCCGGCCGTACCCGGCCCTCGGCCGCGGGATCTCGTCCTCGAGCACGTCGAGGTGACCTACGAGGGCGTGTTCCTCGCTGCTCACGGCGTGAACCTTCGGGTACCAGCTGGCAAGATCATCGGGCTGCTCGGGTCGAACGGCGCCGGCAAGACCACGACGCTGCGCGCGATCAGCGGGTTCCTGCGATCCGAGCGGGCCGCAGTGTCCAACGGCACGATCTCCTACGGCGAAGGCGTCCGGCTGGTCGGGCGGTCCCCGCACTGGGTGGCCCGGCAGGGCATCGTGGTCGTACCGGAGCGCGACAAGGTCTTCGCCGGCCTGTCGGTCGCCGAGAATCTCAAGATCGGCAGCGCCGGCACGAGAAACCGGACCGGCAAGCGCGAACGTCTCGAGGTGATCTACGGGTATTTCCCGATCCTGCGGGAACGCGGTACCCAGAAGGCCGGCTACCTCAGTGGCGGCGAACGCCAGATGCTCGGGATTGCCCGGGCCTTGATGCGACGGCCGAGCTTGCTCATGATCGACGAGCTGTCGCTCGGTCTCGCACCGAAGATCATCGAGGATCTGCTTGAGATCATGACACGCATCAACGAGGAGCAAGGCACCTCGATCCTGGTCGTCGAGCAGAATGCGGCGGCAACGCTGGACGTCTCCGACTTCGTCTACATCATGGAGAGCGGACGGATCGTCCTGGAAGGCACGCCGGGCGAGCTACGAGACCGGGCCGACGTCCAGGAGTTCTATCTCGGCATGGGCGGCCAGGAGGTCCGCAGCTACGGCGAGGTCAGGCCGCACAGGAAGGCGGCACGGTGGTGGGGGTAGAAGCACCGCTCCTGAGCGTGCGCGACCTGACGCTGCGCTTCGGTGGCAACATCGCCCTCAACGGGTTGAGCGTCGAGCTCTACGAAGGCGAGCTGCTCTCGATCGTCGGGCCCAACGGCGCCGGGAAGACGAGCCTTTTCAACTGCATCAGCGGCGTCTATCGGCCGGAGCGGGGAGACGTGCTGCTCGAGGGCAGGAGCGTCATCGGCCTCCCGCCGTACCAACTCGCCCGCCTCGGCGTGTCCCGCACGTTTCAGAGCGTCGAGCTCTTCTCGATGAGCGTCGTGCAGAACATCCTCGTCGGACGCCAGGTGAAGATGAAGTCTGGCCTCCTTCGGGCCAGCATCTTCGCGGGGTTCACCGCGCGCGAGGAGCGGCACCAGCGACGTCGCGCCGAAGAGATCCTCGACTTCCTGGAGATCGGTCGGTATCGACACGACGACGTCGAGCACCTTCCGCTCGGCGTGCAGAAGCGAGTCGAAATGGGCCGGGCCTTGGCGCTGGAGCCGCGTCTGCTGCTGCTCGACGAGCCGACCGCGGGCATGAACCGCGCGGAGAAGGAGGACATCGCCCGCATCATCCTGCGGATCCGCCGGGAGCTCGGGATATCGCTCGCGCTCATCGAGCATGACATGCGCTTCGTCATGGACCTGTCCGACCGCGTCTGCGTCATGAACTTCGGCGAGGAGCTGGCAACGGGAGCGCCGAAGGACGTCGCCAACAACGAGCAGGTCATCCGCGCGTACCTGGGTGACCACGCCTAGTCGAGGGGAAAGCGTGCAGCAGTTGAACGAGCGCCATGACCGGGAGCAACCCGAGGTCGAATCCAGCTCACCGGGGACACTCGTCGACCTCTTCGTGTCCCGCTGCCGCAGCCACCCCGAACGCGTCGCCTACTGCCGGCACCACCTCGGCCTCTGGGAGGAGGTCAGTTGGCACCAGTACGGCAGGGAGGTCGGCGCAGCGGTTGCGGCGCTCCGCAGGCGTCGGTTGGCCCCGGGAGACCACGTCGCCGTCATGGGCGATGCCCGGCCCGAGCTCGTCGCGGTCGTGCTCGCCGGACAGCTCCTCGGACTGCGCTGTGTTGCGCTCTACCCGTCGGCCAGCTCCGACGAGGTGCGCTCGATCGTCGAGCAGGTCGCTCCCCGGCTGTTCGTCGCCGAGGACGACGAGGACGTGCACAAGCTGATCCAGTCCGGCCTCGCTGCGAACGTGGGTGAGATCGCCATCCTGGATGCGCGCGGCATCCAGCACGTCGAGATCGTCCCGCTCCGCTGGCACGATCTGATCGCGGAAGTCCCGGCGTGCGACCTCGACGAGCTCGGGGCACTCGCGGCCGGAATCGGCCCGGACGAGGTGGCTAGCATCGCCTACTCCTCAGGTACCGGCGGTACGGCCAAAGGCGCCGTCCTGACCCATCGGAACGTCGTTGCCGCCTGGTCCGGTGCCCTCTCGCTCCTGCCGCGTATCGGCTTCCGCGATCGGGTCGTGGTCGACGCTCCGTTGGCGCATGCCGCCGGCCACGTGACAGCACTCGTGCTCCCGCTACTCACGGGATGCGTCTCGTTCTTCGTGGAGGACGTCGAAGAGGTGCCGGCGGCAATCGCGAACGTGCGCCCCACCGTGTCCGTGGGAACCCCTCGCCGTTGGCTCAAGGCGTCGAGGCAGATCACCGCGGCTGTCGCCCAATCGTCCTTCGTGAAGCGCATGGTGTTCAACACCGCCTTACCACCGCTGCGCGAGGACGACGGCACCGGCGGCAAGGAGCGGTCGCGGTCGCCCATGGCGTTGCTCGGCTACCTCGCTGCGCGGCGTCCGGTGCTGCGCATGCTCGGATACGACGAGCTGCGGGTGTGCGTCGTGGGATGGGGCGCGACATCGGCACGCACGCGCCGCTTCTGGAAGCGGCTGGGTGTCGACATTCGGGACCTCTACGGCATGGCGGAAACGGCCGGCGCGGCCGCGGTGGCGACCGGGCCTACTGTGTCATCGTCCACGATCGGCATTCCGGTGCCGGGGACCGAGATCATGCTCGCGCCCGATGGCGAGATCCTCGTTCGGGGTCCACACGTCTGCCTGGGCCTACTTTCGGACCGCGGCGCTGTCACGAATGCCCTCGACGACGACGGCTGGTTCCACACCGGCGATATCGGTGTCCGGGCATCCGACGGCTCGGTGAGCATCCTCGACCGCGTCGAGAACGGCGTCGTGCTCGCCGACGGGCGAACCCTCCACCCGGGTGCCATCGAGCGGCTACTGAAGGACAGCGCCTACGTCGCCGAGGCGGTGGTCTTCGTCGACAGCGCCGCGAGCGTGCGGGCCCTCGTCGAGCTCGACCGCGACACGGTTCGCGAATGGGCCCGAGCCCACGGCGTCTCGTACACCTCCGCCGATGATCTGCCCCGGCAGCCGGCCATCCGCGAGATGATCGACTCCGAGGTGCGGCAGCGGAACGACGAGCTGCGAGAGCAGGGCTGGCCGGTTGTCGAGCGCGTCGAGATCGTCCCCGGCTCACTGGGACACGACGAGCTCACACCGACCCGAAAGATCCGCACCCGCTTCCGCCATCAGCTCGGGCACCGCGGGTAGCCGGCCCCCGCCCGCAGGCGGTCGAGGCCGGCCGGCATACCGACGCCACGCCCGACCTGGTCTCGACCCGCGTCGGTGGGCCACCTGCCGGTCACCGGCGACGCTTGCGAGCGCGGAGGCACGGTGGTAGCCTGATTGGTGTATCAATCAGGAAATGTACGCGAAGCCGCCCCCCGTCCCTTGCGAGCCCGGCCCAGCTTTGAGCGTGAACGGAGCGAAGAATGGTGAACGAAGAGAATGTGGACGGTCGTCTCGATCGCAAGTTCGAGGCCTGGAGCGAGATGACCGGTGAGTATCGCGCCGGTGTGCGGACGTTGACCGAGTACCAGGTCGTGCAGGAGCTGGTCGGCCTGCTGCCGTACGCGGATTGGCTCGACCGCGCCCCGGACGTCGGCCGCAAGCAGATGCTCATCGCGAAGATCCAAGATGAGGTTGGGCACGGCCACATCGTCGCGCGAGTCGCTGAGGACCTGGGCGGCGATCGCGATCAGATTCTCACCGACTTCGTCGAGGGCAAGGCCAAGCTGGTGAACGCCTTCCATTACCGGTTTGAGACGTGGGAGGAGTTCGGGCCCGCGGCGCTGCTGGGCAACTCCACCGCGCTGGTGCAGTTCCAGTCCCTGAAGCACGGCACCTACCTGCCGTACGCTCGGGCGCTGAAGAAGATCGAACGCGAAGAGTCGTTCCACTACCATCACGCGTTGGACCTCACCCACGAGATGATGACCAGTGGGAACGAGCAGCAGCGGACGTTGGTGCAGGAGGCGTTCGAGAAGTGGTTCCCCCGGATGCTTGCCGTCTTCGGCCCGGACGACTCCGAGAAGATCCGGAACAACCCGCTGTACCAGATGGGGCTGAAGGTGGCATCGAATCACGAGCTCCGGCAGAGGTGGGTCGCGAAAATGGTCCCAGTCTTCCAGTCGCTCGGGGTTCGGGTGGATCCCGCTCTCGCATCCTATGATTCAGATACCGACCGGTGGAACTACGCGATGCCGGACTGGAAAGAGGTTGCGAACCTCGTTCGGAATGGCGGCCCGGCCTACCATCTGTGGGTCGAGAAGATCCGTAGGTCGCTGGCCCGCAACAGCGTCTATCGCGACGTGGCATTGAGCCAGGCGGCGTAGGACCCATCATCCTGATTCACGTCTCCGGGTGATGACCGATTGGAAAACGGGGTGACCGATGGCAACCTTTGGAAGCGACCCGCTGGCGTATGAGGTCTTCGTCCAGATTGGCGTGGGTAAGGCCATTCAACACGTAGGAAGCGTTCGGGGCGCCGACCCAGACCTTGCCTGGCATGCCGCAAAGGAAATCTACGTCCGGCGTGATACCTGCACACTGCTCTGGGTCGTGCCGCGAACGGCCATCTTGATGAGTGACTCGACCGACCTAGTCTCGCTGGGCACCGGAGGCCGACTGGACTACCGGCAGCCCACGTATCCTGGCAAGCATCGAAATGCCCGCACCGCAGCCGGTGCTCCGAGGCCATGACACACGCGAAGACACCCGCGAAAGGTGCCGATGTGAACGCGACGAAGCTGGCCGCCACGGCCTGGGCCGACGACTTGTTCGTCTTCGGACACAGTCTCTCGTCGTGGATCACCGACTATGTGGACATGGAAGAGTCGCTCGCCGTCGGATCGATGTCGCAAGAGTGCCTCGCGCACGCCGTGGCGCTGTGGAAGCGCGCAGGGATGAGCGCCGAGGAACGTGATCGACATGTCTTCACGGACCCGCTGAGCGATTGGCACCCTGCGGCCCTTGTCGCGGAACCCGCCACCATCTGGCCCGACCTCGTGGCGCAAGGGTGGCTGTTCTCCCAGGCATGCTGCTGCGTCGCGGAGTACCTCGGTTCTCAGAACGACCAGACCGATAGCGTCTTCGACGTCATGGTCGCTGAGCAAACCCTGCATGTTCGACACTGGCAACGGTGGGTGGAGATGCTGCTCGGAGACCAGCGCACGCGGCCGGAGCTGGTGGAGAGCCTCACTAATCGGCTGGCGTCGACCTCAGATTTGCTGCAGCCGGTGCTGCCCGCCGAGTCGGTGCGACAGGGAGCCGACGAGAACCTCCTGAACTCGTGGTCGGCTCATCTGCGCGAAGCGCAGATGCGCATCGGCGATGCGGCGGTGGCCAGATCGGGTGCACCGGCCGCTGCCGTCGACGGGGCCCGTCGCCCCATCAGCGACGGCGACGCGCTCGCTCGGTTGTTCGGGCGGATCCGCGAGGTGCGCAGCAAGCACCCGGAGTGGAGGTACGAGATCTATGACTGACACAGCACCATTAGACGCGATCCGGAAGGCGCTCGCCGCGGTCGAGGATCCGGAGATCCCGATTTCCCTGCAGGACCTCGGGGTGCTCAGGGAGTCGTCGATACAGGGGAGTCGACTGAGAGTTGTCCTGGTGCCTACTCGGCTGGGGTGTCCGGCCAAGGGTGAGATGGAGCGTCGGGTTCGGGCGGCCGTGCGGGGCGTGGCTCCGTCATTGACGGTGGAGGTGATCTGGCGGGGCGATCGATGGACCCAGGACGACATCAGCGAACACGGCCGCGAGATGCTCCGCTCGCATGGGTACGACGCTGGGGTAGAAGCGCAGCGGCGGTGTCCTTACTGCGCCGGGTCCGACGTGAAGCAGCATGGCTCCTTTGGTGGCAGCATCTGCAAGGTGCCATTCAGTTGCCGTGCGTGTGGCTCTACCTTCGAGATGCTCAAGAGTTCGGTGATGAGCGATCTGCCCGCAACCGCTGGTGGGCCGAAGCCGCCCCACGCCGAAGGACGACCATTGCTGCGGATCGTCTGACCCGTTGATACCGCCCCCTTGCCGACCGTGAGCCCGGGTCCAGCCGGCGGCGCTGGTCGGCGGCTGGGCTCGTCAGCACGGGGGAGCAGGAAGACCACCAAGGATCCCAGGTCGGCGTCGCCGGCCCCTCCTCGGCGGCGGGCGGGGGCTCGTCCAGCGCGGCACCCGGTCCCGGCACCGTTCGTGCAGTCCGCCGCGGCATACCGGCGAAACGACGGACGCGCGCCGCGAGCCGTCCTCGTCGCGCAGCCGTGGGAAGCGCTCGCCTGGCTCGCCCCGGTGTCGGACCTCATCGCGATGTGGCCGCGTCGTTTGCTCCTGCGTCTGACTGTCTCATCGATCAGGGGCTAGGATCGGATCCGGTGAGGAGCCATGAGGGCTCGTCAGGGTGAGCGGCCATGCCGATCACGGGTGCGAGCGCGACCGTGGCTCGCCGCGCAAGCGCACGTCGAGGACCGAGGAGACGGACGAGCTGTGGCTTCAGCGTGGAGAACTCATGTCGATAGCTAACATCGGGACTGGTGATGAATCGGTTGGGTCGACCTATGACCGCATGCGGCAGAGGATCCTCGAGGTGGCCGCAGAGGTCTTCGCGGAGAAGGGTTTCGATGCCGGCACCACCAAGGAGATTGCCACCAGGATCGGCCTGAGTCAACCATCCATCTACTACTACTTCGGGTCCAAGGAAGGCTTGCTCAAGGAGATCATGCTGGCGGTTGTCAATGACTTGACAGCTGCTTTGCGGCAAGCGCGTTCGAATGGCGCGAGCTCGCGGGACGTGCTGGCGCAGGTGATCGAGCAGATGACGCTGGTGGTCGCGAAGCAACGCGTTCCGTTTACGGTGTATTACAAGGAGTTCGGCAGGATCGATGTAGAGATTCGCCGAGCGCTCCAGGATACGGAGCGGGAGTTCGTCGCCGAGGTTCGGGGTATCGTCCAAGAGGTGCAACGAGACGGCGGGCTGCCGGCCGAGCTCTCGCCTATGGTGCTCACCGAAGCGATCCTCGGCATGGTGAGTTGGACGCACCGGTGGTTCCGGCCTGACGGGCCCCTCGAGGCGAGAGACATCGCCCGACACTTTACTGCCCTGATCGGAATTCCAGGCTGATCCCTGGTACCTGGCTAGCTCGAGCCGGTGACTCGTATGCTTTGGTAGATCAATCAATCAAATGGGAGGCCGTGATGCGACTGCCGGTCACCGCGCCGCACGACCGGTCCGTCATCGGCGAGATCGAGGCGGACGACGAGGCGGCGATCGACGCCAAGGTCGAGGCAGCGGCCGCCGCCATGACGAAGTGGGCCGCGACGAGCCCGATGGCGCGGGCCGAGACGCTCCTGCGCATCGTCGAGGCCATGCGCCCGGAAGTGCCGCGGCTCGCGCAGGCGCTCAGTCTCGAGCAGGGCAAGACCATGAAGGAAGCGACGCTCGAGCTCGAGCGCTCGATCGGACCGTACGTGCAGTACGCCGGGCTTGCCATGAACATCGGCGGCCGCCACGTGGCCCTGGGTGACGGCGTCGAGGGGGTGGTCGAGCGCGAGCCGGTCGGCGTCGTCGTCGGCGTCGTGCCCTGGAACTTCCCGGTGTCGCTGTTCGTCTCGAAGCTCGCTCCCGCGCTCGCCGCCGGCTGCGCGTTCCTGATCAAGCCGGCGGAGACGACGAGCCTCATCACCCGGGAGCTCGCGGCCATCGCTCAACGGTTCCTTCCGCCCGGCCTCCTGGACGTCGTCGTCGGCGGTCCGGAGGTGGGGAGCTACCTCGTGTCGCATCCCGGCATCGCCCGTGTCACGTTCACGGGGTCGACGCCGGTCGGTCAGGCGATCGCGGCCACCGCGGGTGTCGCGCTGAAGCGCCTGAGCCTGGAGCTCGGCGGCTGCGACCCCTTCGTGGTTCTCGACGACGCCGACCTGACCCGTGCCGTGCGGTCCCTCATGGGTACCCGCTTCTACAACGCCGGCCAGGTCTGCGTGGCGCCCAAGCGGTTGATCGTCCACGACGCCGTGGCCGACAAGATGATCGACATGGTCACCCAGCGTATGGCGCGCATCCGCGTCGGGCCGGGCCAGGCGCCGGACAGCACCATGGGGCCGCTGCACACCGAGGCCGCCCGACAACGTCTCGAGGAGCAGGTGGCCGACGCCCTCGATCACGGGGCCGAGATCGTCGGCGGTGGCCGCCCGGACCGCGCCGACACCGAGCGTGGGTCCTTCGTGCAGCCGGCCCTCCTGCTCGCCCCGCCCGAGTCGGCGCGGGTGCGTACGGAGGAGACCTTCGGCCCCGTGCTCACGGTGCTCCGGGTCGGCTCGGACGACGAGGCGGTGCGCATCTCCAACCAGACGCCGTACGGCCTCGGCGCCTCGGTCTGGAGCGCTGACCGCGACCGCGCGCTCTCGGTCGCCCGCCAGATCGCGGCCGGCTACACCTGGGTCAACGCCCTCGGCCGCGTCTACGACGAACTCCCCTTCGGCGGCGTCAAGGCGTCCGGATTCGGCCGCGAGCACGGCGTCGAGGTCCTCGAGTCGTACCTGGAGGACCACACCTATGTCATCGGGCCCGGCACCAGCGCGCCGATCGATCGGGCGCAGGCGGCCCCACCACTCGCCGAACCGGGCTCCGACGTGCCCGACTCCATCGCCGGGAGGAACCCATGAGCAAGCCGATGCTCCCCGCAGATGTCTACGACACCGAGAGCGGCACCCTCTACGGGTCCCGCTGCGCGACGTGCGGCACGACGCACTTCCCACCGAAGGGAGGCTGCCCCGACTGCTTCGGTGAGTCGGTGGAACGCGTGGCCCTGTCGCAGCGGGGGAGGGTGCACGCGTGCACCGTGGTGCACTCCGCGCTACCGGGATTCAGTGCGCCGTACGCGCTGGCCCAGGTCGACTTCCCCGAGGGCGTCCGCGTCGTGGGCCAGCTCGCCGGCGTCGAGGATCCGAGCGCTGTAGCCGCGGGCTCCCAGGTCGTGCTCGAAACCGGGGCCGTCCGCGTCGACCCCTCCGGCGAAGAGGTCATCGGCTACCGGTTCGTGCCCGCGTGAGATGCCCTCCCGGAAGCAACGCCACCCATACTCGGTGCTTACCCGACGAACAGAATCCGAGGAATGCCGACGTGAACATCGATGGTGTGCAGGGCCTGGCCTTTTCGCCTCGGGAACTGGTTCCGGAGGAGCGGGTTTCGGTGCCCACCTACGCGCGTACGGTCGGCGCGACCGACGCAACGTACTCGAGGACTGAAACTGCACGCAGTCGCGGGTACGCGGCGCGGCCGCTTCCACTCGCGATGCTGACGTTCTTCAACACCATCGACGAGTCGGACGTGCAGGACGTACTCGGGATCGTCTACGGCAAGACCCTCTACACCGGCACCGAGTTCGAGTGGGGGACCGTCGCCACCGAGGTCGAGCCGCTCGTCGGTCAGACCCGCGTCGCCGATGCCTACGAGTGCGTCGGCCGGGACGGGACGAAGCGACAGTTCCTCGTGCTGCTCACGGAGTTCCACACCAAGGAGGGCGAGCTGGTGAGTCGACAGCGCATCACGTTCATCGAGAAGGCCGCCTGATGGCGCGCATCGATGTGGCCGCCGCGGCGGCGGCCAAGGCCGGCGATGAGCTCCCGGGCCGGGTGGTCGGCCCGCTCACCCGGATGGACTTCGCCCGCTTCTCGGTCGCGACCGACGATCCGAACCGCGTCCACGTCGAGGAGGAGGTCGCAGCGGCGGCGGGCTTCCCCCACGTCATCGGGTCCGGTGGCATCGTGACCGGCGTCCTGACCGACGTGGTGACGGCGTGGGCTGGGCTGGAGGCCGTCACCAGTGGGAGCACCCGCATGTTTGCCCCGCTGTTTCCGGGCGTGACGCTGAGGGCGTCAGGGTCCGTGACCGGGCGCGACGACAACGGCAACCTCACCGTCCACGTGGTGGTGGACGACGAAGCCGGAACCCGCGTGGGCGAAGGCACCTTCGCCGTCCGACAGATGAGCTGAACCAGGTCCCATCACGACGTGGAGGACGCGCCTTGCGCGCGCGCGTCTGCACCAGGACCACCTCGCCGGCAGGGTGCCGTTTCACCTCGGCGCGCTGGCCGACCCGCTGCAGTCCGGTTCGACGCTCTGCCGCGGGCACTTGCCTGTACGGCAGTGACAGCTGCACGGCCTGTTCCCGTCCTTGTGATTATACTGACCACTTAGTAGAATCCCCGTCGATCGATTAATCAGTCATACGATCCGGGGAGGCCTCGATGAGCAGTGAGCCCAGTGCCCAGCTCGCCCACCAGGAGCCGAGCGCCATCCGCTGGCGAGTGATCATCCTGGCCTTTCTCGCGCTCTTGCTCGACGGCTTCGACACGGCCGCGCTCGCCTTCGCCGTTCCCACGCTGGCGACGGCGTGGGAGACCGTTCCGGCGGCGTTCACACTGCCGCTGGTTCTCACGAACGCCGGTGTGGTGGTGGGCTACCTGACCTGCGGCTGGCTGGGAGCTCGGCTGGGGCGGCGCCGGGTGCTGATCGGCGGCGTCGTGCTCTACGGCCTCGGCGCGATCGCGGCGGCGCTGGTGATCCCGCTCGAGTCCATCGCGATCCTGAGCGTCGTCCGGCTGATCACCGGACTTGGTCTCGGCGTCGTCCTGCCCATCGCCGTCTCGCTGTCGACGTCGCACAGTCCCGTCCGCCGCCGGGAGGCCGTCTCCGTCGCCGTCACCCTCGGCCTGCCGTCCGGCCTCACGCTCGGCGGGTTCACCGGCGGCGCGCTGATCCAGAGTGTCGGGGTCACCGGGGTGTTCTCGGTGGGCTGCTGCCGATGGCGCTGGCGATCGTCATGGTGTGGGGGCTGACCGAGCCGCCCCAGGTCGACGGCGGTGCGGCGGCGCGAGCCGAGTCGAAGGTCGGACGGCTGTTCGTCGCCGACCTCCGTACCAGCACGCTCCTGCTGTGGGCGTTCGCGTTCCTGGTGTTCGTCGCCGCCTACATCCTGACGTCCTGGACGCCGACGATGCTGATCGAGTACGGGTTCAGCGCAACCGAGGCGCCGCTGGGGCTGGCGTACGTCAGCCTCGGCGGGATCCTCGGCGGGGTCCTGCTGATCCCGCTCGCCGCCCGGCTGGGGGTTGCGCGGGCCCTCGTTCTCGCCACGACGTTCTCCGTGATCTGCATGGTCATCGCCTCGCGGTTCGAACTCGGCAACATGCTGCTGCTGCTCCTGCTCGGCGGCGCGGGAATGGGCTTGTACGCCAGCGGGATCGGTCAGCTCGCCTTGGCGGTGTCGCTGTACTCCATCGGCACCCGCACCACCGGCGTTGGCTGGGCCGCCGCCCTGGGTCGGATCGGGTCGATCGTCGGCCCGGCGATCGCGGGAATCCTGCTTGCCTTCTCGCTGCCGGCGCGCGACATCATCTTCCTGACCGCGCTCCCGGTCGTCGTGGGCGTTCTCTGTGCCACCGTCCTCTGGCGCCACAAGGCCGGTGCCCGGACCGGCGCCGACGTCGTCGGCAGGTAGCCGGCGCCGGCTCGCTATCGAGCGAGACATCGAGAAGCCGCGGGGCACCGGCCGATACACGGTGCCCCGGCGGCCGTCCTCCGGCTCCCGACGGGCTACGGGATGGATGCGGGCGCAAGCCCCTGCTCGTAGTGCACGACTCCGGCGACGACCGACGACCGCAGCCGTCCCTGCGCCGCGAGCAGCTCCAGGTGTGCCCGTGTCTCGATCACCGCGAGCATCTGGTTGAACGGATCGAGCTCGCTCAGCTGACGCTCTCGGCGGGTCCACCGGAGGCAACGCGCCACGTCGTGGGCCGTGCTGGCCCCCTTCACGACCGCCTCCTCGGAACGCAACAGTCGCGCCCGATGATGGGCGAGGAGTTCATCGATGCGGTCGTGACTGCTACCGGCCACGGGACCGTGCGCCGGCAGCAGCCGCATGTCGGGCAGCCCTCGAACGACCCGCAGGGACTGGAGGTAGTCCCCGAGGGGCAGCTCGCCGGGAAACGGCTCGAAGCCGATCGACGGCGTGATGTGCGGGAGCACGTGGTCCCCGGCGAACAGCAGCCCGGCGTCGCTGTCCGCGAACACCACATGCCCCTGGGTGTGGCCAGGGGTGGGAAGCACCCGCAACGTTCGGGTGGCGAGCTCGATCTCCGGCTGCTCGGTCAACCAGTCGTCGGGCCCCTCCCAGATCATTCGTTCCCCGGATTCGGGATCGAAGGCGCCGAGCTGCTCGGCCAGCTCCGCAGCCCCACTCGCCCGGAGCTCCACGAGCTGCGGCTCCAGGTTGGCCACACCGCTGACGAGCGCATCGAGGGCGGGCTTCTCGCCGAGGCCGACGCTCACCCGCGCCCCGAAGTCGCGGCGCACCGTGACGGCCTGGGTGTAGTGATCTCGATGAATGTGGGTGACGAGGAATCGACGCACGTCACCGAGCCCGCAGCCCAACACCCGCAGCGCGCTCGAGAGCGCCGCCCGGGATTCCTCGAGTGCCCACCCGCTGTCGACGAGGACGAGAGCGTCGCCGTCCTCGATCGCGTAGACGTTGACGGCCCGCAGCCCGTCGGTCGGCAGCGGCAGCGGTATCCGATGGATACCGGGCGCGACGGCGAAGGCGCCCGGCTCGGTCCACTCGGCAGCAGCGGCGGTCATTGCGCTTCTCCTGTCGGCACGAGGGTCATACGTCGTAAGCGTCGGCCGGGATCTCGCCGCGCTGGGCCCAGCCGGCCAGCGTCTTGGCGACGATCTTGCCGAGCGGGTCGCGGGGGAGTTGTCTCAGAAAGACGAGGCGCCGCGGGTACTTGTACGGCGCTATCCGGGCCTTCACGAACCCCTGCAGCTCCGCCCGCAGCGCCGCGTCCGGGTTGACTCCCGCGGCGGGGACGACCCAGGCCATCACGACCTGGCCACGTTCGGTGTCAGGCGCCGCGGTGACGGCAACCTCGGCCACGGCGGGGTGGGCCAAGAGGGCCTGCTCGGCCTCGACCGGGGCGACCTTGTAGCCCCCCGTAGCGATCATCATGTCCGATCGGCCCATGTACCAGTAGTGGCCGTCCTCGTCGACGCGGAACAGGTCGTCGACGACGGTCCATCCCTCTCGGACGTCCCGTCTCTGCAGCTCGGGCCGGTTCCAGTAGGTCAGCCCCGACGGGCCGCGCACCGCGAGCTGCCCGATCTCGAGCGGTGCCACGTCGGTCAGGGGTGCGGTGTAGGGCTGCACGATCCGGGCTTCGTAACCGTCGATCGGGCCCCCCATGCTGAGCGGTGGGACGTCCGCGTCCTGGGGCGGCACGAAGAACCAGCCCGCGAACGCGGTACTGCCGAACGGGTTGAGCAGATCAAGTCCGTACGTTCGCCACGCGTCGTACAGCCACCGCCCATTGCTCGTGATGGTGGGGGCGTAGGTGCGCCGGAGGGACGACACGTCGTAGGCGCGCGGGTCCTTCTCGAAGATGGGCAACATCTGTACCCAGGTCGTGCCCGCGGCGATGATCCAGGTGACCCGGTGCTCACCGATCGCCCGGAGCACCTTCTCCGGGTTGCCGAAGTCCTCGAGCTCCACGAACGTGATGCCCGCTAGGAGGGAGAACATGGCGCGGGACAGCCACCCCGCGGCATGGCCGATGGGTGCCGGGAACATGTGGACGTCGTCCGGGGAGACGTCGTAGGCGGCGATGTTGCAGTGCGCCGCGAGCAGGAGCCGACGAGCGGTGTGGTAGCAGGCCTTGGGGACGCCCGTTGTACCTGCGGTGTGCCAGATGACCGCAACCGCATCGGCCGGGTGCGGCTGCGCCGGGAAGCTGTCCTGCTCCTCGCGCATGAGCGCATTCCACGAGAGGTGCTCGGCACCGTCCGCATCGGGGAAGGCGATGACGTGCTCGACCGAGGGGACCTCGGCACGGTCCACGGCGTCCAGTCCGCTGAGATACGGGTCCTTCCTGGCCACGACGACGACCTTGGCCCTCGTGTCCTGCAGGAAGAACCGGATCTCCTCGCGACGCGCCTGCGGGGGCGTCAACACCGAGATGGCGCCGAGCCGCCACGCGGCAAGGAACGCGATCAGCGCCTCGGGACGGTTGGGGGACCGCACCGCGACGCGGTCGCCGGGCCCGACGCCCAGCCGCCGCAGCGCATGCGCCAGCTGCGAACTGGCCCGAGCGAGGTCCGCGTAGGTGTAGCGGGAACCGTCGTCGGCCAGCGACAGGGCGACGTGGTCACCGCGGCCCTCGCGCACGTGCCGGTCGAGCAGGGCGTCGGTGAGGTCGAGGGCCGGTCCCACCGACGACGACAGTGGGGTCTCGAGGTACTCCGGCTGCTCGTCCGGTGCCACCAGCCAGCCGTCGGGGATGTTGTCGTAGCGGGGGTAAACGTCCTTCATCCGGGTCTCCCTCGTGTACGGTACCGGTCCACGACGGGGTTACGGCTCCTGCTCCTCGTCCTGACCGCTCGTCGAGCTCGACGTGGCATGCAGACCCAGCGTCGTGCCGTCGGGCCCGAGGTGACCTGACGGGAGCGACGGAGCGTCACCAGTACGTTCGGCCTACTCCCTCGCGCACGGGTGGCTCGGGTCGCTCCAGTACGGGAGCGTCGTGTCGTAAACCGGCTTCTTCGACTGGGCGTCCCAGCGGAAGAACATCGTGGACCGGTGGCCCTGGTGGCACTTGTCGTCGAAGCCGAGGGGACCGCCGGCCAGGTCGTCCGGGTTTTCCGGCGGCACCTGCTCGAGCGCATCGCGCAGGCGTGCCCTGTCACAGTCGGCGCCGCAGCCCTCGAGGGCCTTGCCGATGTACTGCGCCAGGCTCCAGCCGGACGTGTAGTAGAAGCTCGTCGGCGACGCGCCACTGAGCTGCAGCATCTTCTGGACGCCCGCGTGATCCTCCTCCATCGGGGAGTGGAAGTAACGGGCGCCGACGTACTCGTAGGTCTCGCTGCCGGCGAGTTCGAACTCCGCGACGTCGCCCCCCGCCGCTGCCACGACGATGGTTCCGCCGAAGCCGGCGACCTGCGCCGTCGTCATCGCCGACGAGAAGATTCCGGCGGTGGCACCACCGAAGAAGATGTATTCCGCGCCCTTGTCGATGAGATCGCGCATCTCGGCGGAAACGTCGGTCGCGGTTGCCGGCGGTAGGTGGTCCGCCACGAGCGTGGCGTCGGACTGCTCGATGCGGCTCCGCACGGCGTCGCGCTGCGCCCGGATAAGCGGCGTATCGTATGCCATGTAGCCGATCTTGGCGTCCGGCTTCTCCCCGAGGATGAAGTCGAGGGTCGAATTGGCGGATCCGGGCAGGTCGTCGCCCCAGCTGAAGTACCACCTGCTGTACGGCAGCGCCTCGGCGAGCGACGACGTGATCGAGATCCCGGGGAGCTCCTCCTCTTCGAGCATCGGCAGGACCGACACCATCTGTACGCTGAGTCCCAAGCCGGTGACCAGGAGCACATCGTCGTCCAGGGAGAACTCGCGGGTCGCGGCCAGCGCCCGCGCGACCTCGGTGCCGGCGTCCGTCGACCGGAACTCGACGGGGCGACCGTTGACGCCGCCTTGCTCGTTCAAGTACTCGAAGTAGTCGGTCATCCCGTCCTCGGCAGGGCCGAAGATCGGGCCGAGCGGCCCGGACAGTGGACCTTGGAAGCCGATGACGTACGGGTCGGCGTTCCCTGCTCCGGTGTCGTCGCCGCCGCCGCATGCCGCCAGTAGCAGCAGCATGGCGACGCCCAGTCCCGTTCCCGCCCGTCGGCGTCGCCTCATGTCCATTGCTTTTCCTTCCGAGGTAGTGGTGTAGCGGGGATGATGAGTGGTCGGCCCGGACGTTCAGGACCCGGGTTTGACGGACAAGCCAGCGGCTTCCCGATCCCAGGTTGTGGCCGTGACCCCGGTCCGGCGCAGCTCGCTCTTCTGGATCTTCTCCGTCGGCGTCTTGGGCAGCTCATCGACGATGTCGATGTACCTCGGCACCATGAAGTGCGGGAGTCGCTGCACGCAGAACTGAAAGATCTGCTCGGGCGAGATGTCGAAGACCCCACGAAGCGTGAGAACGGCCCGTACCTCGTCCTCGCCCCACTCCGACGGCGCGGCGATCACCGC
This sequence comes from Pseudonocardia nigra, assembly GCF_019396355.1. Lineage (GTDB taxonomy): Bacteria > Actinomycetota > Actinomycetes > Mycobacteriales > Pseudonocardiaceae > Pseudonocardia > Pseudonocardia nigra. The sequence goes on along the minus strand of NZ_JAHKRK010000018.1, from coordinate 7,170 downwards.
GCACTCGAGTACCGCCGGGTGTTCGTTGATGGCCGCCTCGACCTCGGCCGAGGAGATGTTCTGCCCGCGTCGCCGGATTGCGTCCTTGATCCGGTCGACGAAGTAGTAGTTGCCTGCCTCGTCATAGGTGAACGCGTCACCGGTGTGGAACCACAGGTTCCGCCAGGCGGCGACCGTCGCGTCCGGGCGACTGAAGTACTCCGTCATGAGCTTCCACGGCTCGTCGGCGCGGACGACCAGCTCGCCGATCTCGCCCGCCGCCACCTGCTGGTCGTGCTCGTCGACGACCCGGACCTGGTACCCGGGTCGAACACGCCCGCAGGACCTCTTGTTCTCCGGATTCCACTCCGAGACGATGGGGCAGCTGAGCTCGGTGCTGTTGTAGGCGGTCCGCACCCGAACGCCGAACCGTTTGCAGAAGTCGTCGCTCTCCGGGGGCAGCGGCGCCACGAGAACGCTGTGGAGTGGGGTGTCGGCATCCTCCGGCGTCGGGGGCTGGGTGAGGAGAAAGCGCATCGTCGCCGGGCTGAACGGCGCGTAGGTGCAGCCGTACTCCCTGATTTCCCGCCAGAAGTTGCTCGTGCTGAACCTCTCGCGCATGACGTATCGCGCGTTGACGAACGCCGCTACATAAACGTAAAGCTTGCCGGCCACGTAGTACATGGGGTACGGCGAGTACAGCGCGTCTTGCTCACCCATCTCCTCGGGCGGGAACGCTCCGGTCCCCATCGCGAGGAGCTGAGACCACGACAGGAGCGTCCCCTTGGACGGCCCGGTGGTCCCCGACGTCCACACGATGCATGCGGTGTCGTAGGGCTCCGCGCGAAGCAGCGTGTCCTCCGATGGCGTCGCGTCCTCGAGGAACTGCTCGACGGCGACGACCTCGATACCGTCCGGCTGCGCCCTCGGGACGGCGCCGATCACCACAATCGTCTCCAGCGCCGGGAGCAGCGGCGCGACGTTGATGACCTGCTCCGCGAACTGCTCGTCGACGACGATCAACCTCGACGCGGCGGTCCGAAGGACGTCCTCGAGCATCTTGCCGATGAACGACGTGTTGACGGGCAACTCGGTTGCCCTCAGCCACGCCAGGCCGATCCATGCGAGGAGCGTCGTCGGCGTGTTCGGCAGCATGACCGAGACGACGTCACCCTCTTTCACGCCGTGGCGACGGAACGCGTCGGACCAGCGAAGGATGCGTGAGTGCAGCTCCGCGTAGGTGAGCGACTCACCACCGGCTTCGTGGATGAAGATGCGGTCTGGATGTGTCTTCGCTCGCTCGGCGAGGAGCTGCGGCAGTACGTGACGCTGTTCCATGCCGTCCGCCCTTCGTGGTGAAGTCGTAATCGACGAGCACCCTCCGCTTGGCACCTTCATTATCCGCTCTTCGACGGCCCTTCCGCGTGCAGGCTGATCGCAGGTCGGGTATTCATGCTACTAACCGTACAGTAGAACGTCAAGAGTCTAGAGCGCGATCGCGCCGACGATCAGGTCCTCGGCTACGTCAATCAGGCGACGAGCGGCACGATTCAGCAGGGTGGAAACCTGCGGCAACCGTGTTCCGCGGTAATCACACCACCACCACCACCGCCGCCAAGTAGCCACTCGACTCCCCGACACCCTCACGGCTTCCGCCGAGCGGCAACACGTGGGCGCTCCGTCTGATTGAAAAGGCAGACGGAGCGCCCGGCAAGCGCTGTAGCAATCGGAACGATACCTGGGATCCTCTGCAATCCTTCGTTGCGGCTCAAGGAGTCGCGACTGATGGCAGCGGTCGAGGCCCACTTCCGCGCAGCCCGCGCGGCAACTAGTCCTTCAGATACTTCTCGGTACGCCGTCGAGGACGATCGTCTTCGCCTCGAGGTAGGGTCGCAGTCCCTCCTGGCCGCCCTCTCGTCCCACGCCCGACTGCTTGAAACCGCCGAACGCGATGCCGAAGTCGTTCCGGACGGCGTTGTGGCCGACCGTTCCGGACCGGATCAGCCGAGCTACCTGGAGCGCTCGGTCGACATCGTCGGAGAACACCGTGGCGTTGAGGCCGTAGATGGTGTCGTTGGCCACCGCGACGGCCTCCGCCTCGCTGTCAACGGGGATGACGCTGAGCACAGGACCGAAGATCTCCTCCTGGGCGATCGCCGAGGAGTTGTCGACGCCTGCGAAGACTGTGGGCTGGACGAAGTAGCCCCTCTCGAACTCCTCGGCGCGGCCGCCACCGGTGACCAGTGAGGCGCCGGAGCTGCGGCCCTGGGGGATGTAGCCCAGCACCCGGTGCAGTTGGCGCTCCGACACGAGCGGGCCCATCTCGGTGCCCTCCTCGAACGGGTTGCCCAGGCGCACCTTCGCGAACGAGCTGCTCAGCGCCTCGACCAAGTCGTCGTGTCGGTCGCGTCCCACGATGATGCGGGTCAACGCCGCGCAGACCTGGCCGGTCAGCACCCGTGACGTCTGGGAGATGACCTCGGCGGCGGTCGCGATGTCGTAGTCGTCGAGGACGATGGCTGCCGACTTGCCACCCAGCTCGAGGGTCGCCCGGGCGATGCGCTCTCCACATAGCGACGCGATGCGCCTTCCCGCGGCGGTGGACCCGGTGAAACTGATCTTGTCGATGCGAGGGTCCCGCACCAGCAGCTCGCTGACCTCACGGTCCGCCGTGACGAAGTTGACCACCCCGGGCGGCAGGCCGACCTCGTCACAGATCTCGGCCAGGAGATAGGACGACCCCGGCGCTTCCGGCGCCGACTTGACGACCATCGTGCAACCCGCGAGCAGGGCCGGCGCAAGCTTCCACCCGATCTCGGACATGGGCGCGTTCCAGGGGACGATCGCGCCGACGACGCCCACCGGCTCCCGCGCGAGCAGCCCGATCTCTCCGCCGGCCGTCGGCGTGTGCCGCTCCACGAACGGGAAGTCCTCGGCGAGGTCCGCATAGTAGGCGTAGGTGCCGCCGAAGCCGGCGGCGATCGCCTCCGCCACACCTATCAATATGCCGACCTCCGACGTCCAGACACTGGCCACTTCCGACCGTCGCTCGTGGAGGCGCTGGCCGATGGCGCGCAGGTAGTCGGCACGCTCTTTGTGGCTCAGCTTTGGCCAGGAGCCTGCGTCGAAGGCTCTGCGGGCGGCCGTAACCGCACGGTCCATATCCTCTGCCGTGGCCGCGGCGGCGCGGAAGTAGAGCTCTTCGGTCGTCGGCTCGATCACGTCGAATGAGGCCGTGGTCGACGGCTGCTGCCAGCCGCCGTCGATGTAGAAGGTGTCGGATCGGTCCAGTGAGCTGGGGCGCGACCGGGCGGAGGTGGTCATGAGGCCTCCTCTCTACTGTCCGAGACAATCTCGCTGGACGCGGTGAAGCCAACGGTGGCGACCGGGTTCCTCGCGGTTCGAGCGCGGTCGTTGCTCAGGTCGGGGTTCACTTGAGTGCCTTCCCGAGGTCGATCGGAATGGTGGTGCCGGTGATTGATCGGGCCGAGTCGGATGCCAGGTACGCCACCATGTCGCTGACCTCCGAGGCTTCGAGCCACGGCCGTGGGAGCACGACGAGCGACCGGAAGATCTCCACCGTGTCCTCCCGCGTCGGCTCCTCGAGGTCCGGACGGAACAGGTTGAACAGCGACGGGTTGTTGATCATGTCCGTGTCCACGGTGCTCGGGGCGATCGCGTTGACCCGGATGGAGTACTCACCCAGCTCGGCGGCCATGCACCGAACGAGACCGATCACTCCGTGCTTGGCGACCGTGTAGGGCAGGAGGCCGGGGGACGCTTCGAGGCCAGCCACCGACGCGGTGACGATGATCGAACCACCCCGCCCGGCCTCGATCATCGAGGGGGCCACTGCCGCACAGGTGTGCCAGGCACCACGCAGGTTGACGTCCATCGTGTCGTCCCAGGACTGATCGTCCCACTCCCAGAACTTCTTCCCCCACTGAATGATGCCCGCGTTGGCCACCACGATCTCGATGGGACCGAGCTGAGCACGAGCGTCGTCGACAGCCGCGGTCAGCTCAGCCCGGTTCGTGATGTCCGTCTGGTGAGAGACCACCTGCACGCCCAGTGCGCGTGCCTCCTCGGCAACGTTCTTGAGGTCGGCCGGCGTCGCCATCGGGTACGGAACGGTGTCGTACGACGCGCACCGGTCGATCGCGATGATGTGCACTCCCTCCGACGCCAGCCGCAGAACGTGTGAACGCCCCTGGCCCCGGGCGGCTCCTGTAACCAGGGCGACCTTGCCCTTGAGTCTACTCATGCTGCGAGCTCCTTCTACGGGGCCAACTGATTAGTCGATAGAACCGTGACACGCACCACTGGCCCTCGTCAAGACGGAACATGGAAAGCGGCCCAACACGGGCCGAGGGTCAGAGCAGGCTCTTGCGCTCCGCGTAGTGCAGGCCGCCGGGTGGCCCTGACCGCGGTCGACGAGCTCCGGTGGCTGCTCGATGCAGGCCGTGCGCTCGGCGTCGGTGAGCTCGTTCGCGAAACGGGGGCAGCGGGACTGCTGGGAAGTGGCGGACGGTCAACGACGAGTATCGGGTCCGGCTCAGCCGCAGGCGGCGACGATCTCGTGGCCGTAGAACACCGAATCACCGCGCTCCACCAGCTGCCCCTGTGCTCCGGCGCGGCGGGCGGTCGCGCGGGGCGTCGGCGAGTGAGTTGCCCGCGCCGCGGACCGATGCCGCTGCCCGCGTCGCAGACGCGTGCCGACGATGACCGGGGCCGAACCGGGGGCGGCAGACCGCCAGCAGGGCGTTGAGCTCGTTCACCCCGCTGTAGCCGCCTCCGGGGCCTGCTTGGTGTAGCCGGAGCCGCTGCGGACGGTGTCGTCGATGCCGAGGCAGGCCTGCCGGTCCGCGTCCGGGAGCAGCGGCACGCTCGCGGTCAGTCGGGCCAGCAGCCCGGCGAGGGCGTCGAGCTGGCGGACGTGACCGAAGGTGCACGCGCGCAGAAACATTCCGAGGTCGAGCGCCGCCGCATCCCGGTGATGACCCGGCTCGGTCGCGTCGGCGGGCACCGGTACCGGTACCCGTACCCGTACCCGTACCCGTACCCGTACCCTACCCGTACGCGTACCCGTACCGACGACCCAGCAGCGGCCGGTGCGCGACGGCACGTCGCGGGATATCCGGCACTGGCCGACGCGGTGCAGCTACCAGATCAGCTCCTCGGGCTGCAGCGACCCGCCGACTTCCTGGGCATCGCCGGTCGCCGGGGATCGCGACCAGCAGCCAGGGACCGGCGGCGTCGATCACCTCGACGTCCCATTGCCGCTGCTCGACGCACCCGGTAAGGGTCACTGTGACCTCCTGCCGCGCCCGGGTCACGCCGCCCGGCGATCAACGCGGCCATCATCTCCCGCCGGGACCACCCCGAAGAGGTCGCTGGCCACCACCGACAGCTTGATCTGCGCGTCCTCGAGCAGCTTCTCCGCCCGCTGCTTCTCCGCGGTCCGCGCTTCGACCAGGTCCACCCGGTAGCGGGCCACGTCCCGCAGCCGACGGGCTGCCGGAGCTGGAGCGCGGGTTCGCCGCCGACGTCGCCGCCCGGTTCGGCATGGCGTTCCGGATGCGGGACGTGTCGGTGTCGACCCCCGTCGCGGTGTTCGTCTCCCGCCACGACCACTGCCTGCTCGACCTGCTGTGGCGATGGCGGCGCGGCGAGCTGCCGGTTGAGATCGTGCAGGTCGTCTCCAACCCACCCCGACCCGGCCGCCGATGTCGCGTCGTCGGCGTGCCGTACGCGCAAATCCCGATGAGTCGCGAGACGAAGGCCGCGGTTGAGCAGCGCCAGCTGGAGCTCATCGCCGGGCGGGTCGCCCTCGTCGTGCTGGCGCGCTACATGCCGATCCTGTCGGGCGACTTCCTGCGCCGCGCCGATGCCCCGGTGATCAACGTCCACCGCTCGTTCCTCACGGCGTTCGCCGGCGCCGGACCGTACGAGCGGGCCAAGGAGCGCGGAGTCAAGCTCATCGGCGCGACGGCGCACTACGCCACCGAGGACCTCGACGAGGGGCCATCATCGAGCAGGACGTCGTGCGGGTCTCGCATCGGCAGACCGTCGCCGAGCTCACCCGCGGCAGCGCGGACATCGAGCGCACGGTCCTCGCCCGCGCGGTCGCCTGGCATTGCGAGGACCGCGTGCTCGTCCACGACCGGACGACGATCGTCTTCTGATCACCCGTAGGCACTGAGATCGCTCACCCGTGGGCAGCGTCCGGATGCGGGGACCTGGTGCTGGTCTCCGGCATCCGCGCGATCATCACGAGGGCGGCCAGCGAGACGGCGACGACGTACCAGGCGGGGGCGATCCGGCTGCCGCTCGCCTCGATCAGGTAGATCGACAGCAGCGGAGCGGTGCCGCCGAAGAGGGTGAAGGCCAGGTTGTAGCTGATCGAGGCGCCGGTGTAGCGGGTGCGCGCGGGGAACAGCTCGACGAACGCCGCGCCGGCCGGACCGAAGAACATGCCGAGGCTGAACGCGAGCAGTCCCTGGCTGATGGTTGCGGTGACCAGGCTGCCCTGCGCGGCGAGCAGGTACGCCGGCACCGCGAACGCGGCGTTCATGATCGCCGCGATCTGCAGTGCGCGGCGCCGACCGATCCGGTCCGACAGCGCCCCGGCGAGCGGGACGGTGACGAAGGTGATCGTCAGTGCGATGCTGTTGGAGATCAGGGCTGCGGATTCGCTCAGTCCGATGGTCACCGTCATGTAGGTGAAGAAGTACCCGGTCAGGGAGTAGTAGCCGAGGCTGGCGATGGCGGCGATGCTGAAGCAGGTTGCCATGGCGCGCCGGTGTTCGCGCAGTACGGTCCGGATCGGGGAGGATTCGACTTGCTTCGTCTCCCTCAGCGCCGTGAAGGCCGGTGTCTCGTGCACGCGGGTCCGGATGTACAGGCCGACCAGCGCGAGCGGGGCGCCCAGCAGGAACGGCACCCGCCAACCCCAGGACTCGTAGGTCGCCGTGCTCATCGAGTGGGTGAGTGCCAGGACCAACAGTGCCGCGAGGACCGGGGGCAGGTTCGACCACGTGTAGACGGTGGCCACGAACCGGCCTCGCTTCGGCTGGGGCGAGTGCTCGGCCACGAACGAGTTGGAGCCGATCGTCTCGCCCGCGGCGGACAGCCCCTGCAGCAGGCGGAAGACGACCAGGAGGATCGGCGCCAGAATGCCGATCTGCTGGT
>NZ_JAHKRK010000179.1 GCF_019396355.1 Pseudonocardia nigra | reverse complement strand
AGAACCCGGCCGCGTCGTCGAACAGATCGACCTGACGATCAGCGCGCCCCAACGTCACCCCGAGATCCTCCCGCGGCGCGCCGCCCAGCAGGGCGACCGCCACGCGAAAGACACCAGCCACCTAGACTGGCCCGCCGTGTCCGCTACTGCCCTCGTGTCCGGTGCCGTGTCCCCCGAACTCCGGCGCGCACAGGAGAATGCGGTAGTGGAGATGGTGCAGATCGGCCCGGTCGCCGAGGAGCTGGCGCAGCGGTTCACCGCGGCCGGGCACCGGCTGTACCTCGTGGGCGGCAGCGTCCGCGACGCACTGCTGCGCCGCGACTCGCAGGACCTCGACTTCACCACCGACGCGCGGCCGGATGCCGTGCTCGCGCTGCTCGCGGGCTGGGCGGACGCGGTGTGGGACACCGGCATCGACTTCGGCACGGTGGGGGCCCGCAAGCGCGGCACCACGGTGGAGATCACCACGTTCCGCGCCGACGCCTACGACCGCGTCACCCGCAACCCCGTCGTGGCCTTCGGCGAGACCATCGAGGACGACCTCGTGCGCCGCGACTTCACCCTCAACGCGATGGCGGTGGAGCTCACGGGCGACGAGCGCCGGTTCGTCGACCCGCACGGCGGGCTCGCCGCGCTCGCGGCAGGCACCCTCGACACCCCCGCGACCCCGGAGGAGTCCTTCGCCGACGATCCGCTGCGCATGCTGCGGGCCGCCCGGTTCGTCTCCCAGCTGGGGCTGACGCCCGCGCCGCGCGTCCTGGCCGCGATGACGGCGATGGCGGGCGAGCTCGCCCGGATCACCCGCGAGCGCGTGCAGACCGAGCTGAGCAAGCTCATTTGCGGCACCCACCCCCGGCGCGCCATCGAGCTGATGGTCGACACCGGACTCGCCGACCAGGTGCTGCCCGAGGTGCCCGCGATGCGGCTCGCGATCGACGAGCACATGCAGCACAAGGACGTCTACACGCACTCGCTGGTCGTGATGGAGCAGGCGATCGACCGGGAGACCGACGGCCCCGACCTGGTGCTGCGGCTCGCCGCGCTGCTCCACGACATCGGCAAGCCCGACACCCGACGCAAGGAGTCCGACGGGCGGGTCAGCTTCCACCACCACGAGGTGGTGGGCGCGAAGATGACCCGCAAGCGGCTGCGCGAGCTGCGCTACCCGAAGTCGGTCGTCGACGAGGTCTCCCAGCTGGTGTTCCTGCACCTGCGTTTCCACGGCTACGGCACCGGCGAGTGGACCGACTCGGCGGTGCGCCGCTACGTCACCGACGCGGGCCCGCTGCTGGACCGACTGCACAAGCTCGTCCGCTCGGACTGCACCACCCGCAACCGGCGCCGCGCCGCCGCCCTCCAGCGCAGCTACGACTCCCTCGAGGAGCGCATCGCGCAGCTGCGCAAGAAGGAGGAGCTGGACGCCATCCGGCCCGACCTCGACGGCAACGCGATCATGCAGCTGCTCGGCATCCCCCCGGGCCCCCTGGTCGGCAAGGCGTACAAGCACCTGCTCGCCCTGCGCATGGAGCGCGGCCCGATGACGCGGGAGCAGGCGGAGGCGGAGCTGCGCAGTTGGGCGGAGCAGAACGGCGTCGCCTGATCGCTCGCACGAGTGTCCGGAAAGCCACGTTCCTGTCGTTCAGCCTCCGGAACGTGGCTTTCCTGTCACTTACGACCGATTTGTCGTCAATGTGACGATACTCGTTTCCGCCGGAGCTGGGTGTCGTGGCCGAGCAGGCCCAGCACGTAGAGGCCGGCCGCGGCGGCGAGCAGCCACGGCGCCCAGCCGTCCGGTGGGCTGAGGAGGGCCGCGGTGGCCACGGCGATCACGTAGCCGACGTTGAAGACGATGTCGTAGAGGGCGAACACGCGGCCGAGCACCTCGTCGCCCGCCTCGCCCTGCACGGCCGCGTCGGTGCACAGTTTGACGACCTGCCCGGTGGCGCCCAGCACGAACGCCGCCACCAGCACCGCGGGCAGCGACAGCAGGGCCGCCACCGCGAGCTGGGTGGCGGTGGCCACGAGCAGCGCCACCCGCACGGTCCGCGGTCGGCCCCACCGGCGCACCATCCACGGTGCGAGCAGGGCGGCGCTCCCGAGCCCGGCGGCGGCGAGCACGACGGTCTGCCCGATCCCGGCGAGCCCGGCCCGCAGCGGCCCGACGTCGGTGAACGCGTACCGGAACAGCAGCAGGGTCAGCAGCGTCGAGATGCCGAACGCGAGCCGGTGGGCCGCCAGCGCCAGGAACGAGCCGGCGATGGACGGGGTGGCCGCCGTGGCGCGGGCGCCGTCGGCGAAGCCGTGCAGCACCGTGCTGACGGTGCGGGCGGAGGTGTCGGCGCGGTCCGGGCCGAGGGACCCCCTGCGGAACCGGGCGGCGAGCGCTGCGGCCACCACCGAGCCGACGATCGCGGTCAAGGTGGTGATCCCCGAGCCGGTGTCGTCCGGGCCGAGGAGCTCGCGCAGCCCGATCGCGCTCGCGCCGCCGACGGCCGCCATGGCCGCGCCCGCCGTCACCGCGAACGTGTTGGCCTCCACGAGGTGCCTGCGCGGGACGACGTGCGGCAGCGCCACCGACAGCCCGGACAGCACGAACCGGCTGACCCCGGCCACGGCGAGCGCCGCCAGGTACAGCGGTGGGCCCGCGACGCCGGCGAACACGGTGACGGCCACGACCACCACCAGCGCGGCCCGCACCAGGTTGGCGCCCATCAGGACGCGGCGGCGGTCCCACCGGTCCAGGAGCGCCCCCGCGAAGGGCCCGATCACCGAGTACGGCAGCAGCAGCACGGCGAGCCCGGCCGCGACCGCCAGGGGATCGGCCTGCCGTTCCGGGTTGAACAGCACCGCGCCGCCGAGCGCGGCCTGGAACATCCCGTCCGCCCACTGAGTGGCGAAGCGCACGGCGAGCAGCCTGCGGTACCCAGGGGTGCGGACCAGCCGGCCGAGTCCGAGCCGTTCGGCCTGCTGGGACGGGACGGCGACGGCGGCGGGCTGCTCCGGGGCGACGTCGCTACCAGCGGGCGTCGCGGGGGGCGTCGGCACGGGGGGAAGGCTACGCGGCCCAGCGGGTGCGACGATGGGTGATGTGGTGCACGACCGCTCCGGTTCTGGTCCCGGTTCCGAGGTGGCGCCCGGCAGCCTGCTCGTGGCCGCGCCGGGACTCCTGGACCCCAACTTCCGCCGCACCGTCATCTACATGATCGAGCACCGCGACCGCGGCAGCCTCGGCGTGGTGTTGAACCGGCCGAGCGAGGTCACCGTCCGGGACGTCCTGCCGTCGTGGGCGCCCCTGACTTCGCAGCCGTCCGCGGTGTTCGTCGGCGGTCCGGTGGAGGGTGAGACCGCGCTCTGCCTCGCCGCCGTCCGCACCGGGCACGACCCGGCGACGGTGGCCGGGTTGGTGGCGGTCCGCGGGCCCGTGGCGCTGGTGGACCTCGACTCCGATCCGTCGCTGATCGCGCCGCGCCTGCGCGGGCTGCGGGTCTTCGCCGGCTACTCGGGCTGGGACGCCGGGCAGCTTGCCGGCGAGATCGACCGCGGCGACTGGATCGTCGTGCCCGCACTGCCCGACGACGTCCTCACCGGCCAGGACGTCGGGCTGTGGGGCCACGTGCTGCGCAGGCAGGGTATGCCCCTGGCGCTGCTGGCCACGTATCCCATGGACGTGCGGCAGAACTGACTTCTCGTCACATCGGCAGATGCCGCCCAGCGCAGGCCCGGCGTGCCAGCAAGGTGGCAATGCTGTCACTGGGTGGCAGTAAGGCCACCTTGCTGCCACCGGGACAGCGGCCCCCACCGCTTCGCGGCGGCGTGACGAGAACTGCTCAGCTCGCGTTCGGTGCCGACGTCCGCTCCGTCTCGGCACGGGCCCCGCCGCACCCGGCGACGAGGTCGCACCCCGCGCAGGCGCCCGCGCACGACGGGGCGGGCGGCACGTCCACCTCCGCGGCCGCCGCGGCCCGGTCCCCGAGCGCGCCGGCGACGCCGGCGAGCACCAGCAGCCCGGCGAGGCTGACGGCGAACACGATCCAGCCGAGTGCGGCGCCCGGGCCGGCCAGGAGCACCGCTCCGCCGGCGATCGCGACGGCGCCCGCGGCGCCGGCCGGTGCGGCCGCCACCTTGTTCGCGAGGGTGAACGCGGCCTCCGAACGCAGCGTCGCCGCGGTGCGGACGCCGATCCACCGGTTGCGCCGCAGCCGTGAACGCGCGCCGAGCACGGCGACCGCGACCAGCGCGACACCGGCGAGCACGAGGAGCGAACCGAGGACCAGGCGGAGCGACAGCGGCACGGACTCCAGGGTAGGCGAACCCGATCGCACGCCTGCGGCCAGCGGCGTTACCCTGGGAACGTGGCCCAGCGACTTCTTCTTCGCCAGGCCGCGCCGCACTGACCCACAGCACCGGCGCGGCCGACCCCTTCTGCCTGTCGGCAGGGGGGTCTTCTGGTTTTCGGGCCGATCACGAGCTTCCCAGGAGTGGGACATGAGCACGGACACGAGTGCGACCGCGCCGGAGCGCGCCGAGGCCGAGGCGCTGCCCTACCGCTACGGCGCGGCGCTGGCCGGTGCGATCGAGCGCCGCTGGCAGGACCGCTGGGAGGCCGAGGGCACGTTCCACGCGCCCAACCCGTCCGGGCCGTGGGCCGACCCCGCCGCGAGCAGCGCGGAGAAGGTGTACCTGCTGGACATGTTCCCGTACCCGTCCGGTTCCGGGCTGCACGTCGGGCACCCGCTGGGCTTCATCGGCACCGACGTCCTGGGCCGCTACCTGCGGATGAACGGCCGCAACGTGCTGCACGCGATGGGCTTCGACGCGTTCGGCCTGCCCGCCGAGCAGTACGCCGTGCAGACCGGAACGCACCCGCGCAAGACCACCGAGGACAACATCCAGCGGTACAAGGCGCAGCTGCGGCAGCTGGGCCTGGCCCACGACGAGCGGCGTTCGGTCGCCACCACCGACGTGGAGTTCTACCGCTGGACTCAGTGGATCTTCCTGCAGATCTACAGCGCCTGGTACGACGAGGCGCAGCAGAAGGCGCGTCCGATCGCCGAGCTGGAGGCCGAGTTCGCCGCGGGCGACCGGCCGACCCCGGACGGCCGGGCGTGGGCCGAGCTGTCGCCGGTGGAGCGGCGCCGCGTGGTCGACGGCCACCGGCTGGCCTACATCTCCGAGGCGCCGGTCAACTGGTGCCCTGGGCTCGGCACCGTGCTGGCGAACGAGGAGGTCACCGCCGACGGGCGCAGCGAGCGGGGCAACTTCCCCGTGTTCCGCCGCAGCCTGAAACAGTGGATGATGCGGATCACCGCGTACTCCGACCGGCTGGCCGCCGACCTGGACCGGCTGGACTGGCCGGAGTCGGTCAAGGCGATGCAGCGCAACTGGATCGGTCGGTCCGAAGGTGCGCGCGTCCGTTTCCCGGTGGCCGGCGCCGACTCGCCGATCGAGGTCTTCACGACGCGGCCCGACACGCTGTTCGGCGCCACCTACATGGTGCTGGCGCCCGAGCACCCGCTGGTCGACGCGATCACTCCCGACGCGTGGCCTCGTGGGGTCGACGACCGGTGGACCGGTGGCGCCGCCGCCCCGCGCGAGGCCGTGGAGGCCTACCGGGAGGCCGCGTCCCGCAAGTCCGAGCTGGACCGGCAGGAGAACCGCGAGAAGACCGGTGTGTTCACCGGGGCGTACGCCACGAACCCGGTCAACGGTGAGCGGATCCCGGTGTTCGTCGCCGACTACGTGCTGATGGGCTACGGCACGGGCGCGATCATGGCCGTGCCCGCGCAGGACCAGCGCGACTGGGACTTCGCCACCGCGTTCGGCCTGCCGATCGTGCGCACGGTCCAGCCCGCCGAGGGTTTCGACGGCGAGGCGTTCACCGGCGACGGCCCGGCGATCAACTCGGCCAACGCGGAGATCAGCCTGAACGGGCTGGGCGTCGCGGAGGCCAAGCGCGCGATCAGCGACTGGCTGGCCGCGCGCGGCGACGGCGAGGCCGTCGTCCAGTACAAGCTGCGCGACTGGCTGTTCTCCCGCCAGCGGTACTGGGGCGAGCCGTTCCCGGTCGCCTGGGACACCGACGGGCTGCCGGTCGCGCTGCCCGAGGACCAGCTGCCCGTCGTGCTGCCCGAGATCGACGACTACTCCCCCAAGACCTACGACCCGGACGCCGCCGACACCGAGCCGGAGCCGCCGCTGTCGCGGGCCGAGGAGTGGGTGGCGGTCGACCTGGACCTGGGCGACGGCACGCAGCGCTACCGGCGCGAGACGAACACGATGCCGCAGTGGGCCGGCTCCTGCTGGTATTACCTGCGCTATCTGGACCCGCAGAACGCCGAGCGGTTCGTCGACCCGGAGGTCGAGAAGTACTGGCTGGGCAAGGACCCGTCCCGGCCCGGCGACCCGGGCGGCGTCGACCTGTACGTCGGCGGCGTCGAGCACGCCGTGCTCCACCTGCTGTACGCCCGGTTCTGGCACAAGGTGCTGTACGACCTGGGCCACGTCAGCTCGGAGGAGCCGTTCCGGCGCCTGTTCAACCAGGGCTACATCCAGGCGTTCGCCTACACCGACGCCCGTGGGGCCTACGTCCCGGCGGAGGAGGTCGTCGAGGACGCCGACGGTGGTTTCACGTGGAACAACCAGCCCGTGAACCGCGAGTACGGGAAGATGGGCAAGTCGCTGCGCAACGTGGTGACGCCCGACGAGATGTGCGAGCGCTACGGTGCCGACACGTTCCGCCTGTACGAGATGTCGACGGGTCCGATGGAGGTCTCCCGTCCCTGGTCCACCCGCGACGTCGTCGGCTCGCAGCGGTTCCTGCAGCGGGTCTGGCGCAACCTGGTGGACGAGCGCACCGGCGAGCTGCGGGTCACCGACGCCGAGCCGGACGTCGACACGCTGCGCGCCCTGCACCGCACGATCGCGGCGGTGCACGCCGACTACGCGGCGATGCACTACAACACCGCCGCGGCGAAGCTGATCGAGCTGAACAACCACCTGACGAAGGCCTACGGCAGCACCGGCGTGCCCCGCTCGGTCGCCGAGCCGCTGGTGCTGATGATGGCGCCGCTGACGCCGCACATCGCCGAGGAGCTGTGGTCCGTGCTGGGACACGACGGCTCGCTGGCGCACGGGCCGTTCCCGGTGGCCGACGAGCGGTACCTGGTCGTGGACACGGTCGAGTACCCGATCCAGATCAACGGCAAGGTCCGCTCGCGGATCACCGTGGCGGCCGACGCCACGCGCGAGCAGGTGCAGGCCGCGGCGCTGGCCGACGAGAAGGTCGTCGCGGCGCTGGACGGCGGCGAGCCGCGCAAGCTGATCGTGGTGCCCGGCCGGCTGGTCAACGTGGTGATCTGAGCGGTCGGACGCGCCGCCTTCGCGCGTCAGGGCAGCAGCGTGAATGCTGTGCCACGGCGCGTTCTCACGACGGTGAAGTGTCGACGATCCAATGTCGCGACCTCGTCGACGTCGAGCCGCTCGGCGAGGGCGACGACAGCGGCGTCGGTAGTGCCCAGTAGTAGGTCGGCGTACGTGTCGACGAGCGCCGCCATGTAGACGTAATCGTCCGTGGTCAGCTCGACGACTCGGAAGTCGCCGGCAGCGAGCGAGCGGAGGAACGCCGATTCCGCCGATGCTCCGGCCTTCCGGTTCAGCAGGTAGCCCACCTCGGCGACGACCGGCGCCGGTAGCACGATTTCGCGTCGGGCCAAGTGCATGCCCGTGAGCAGTTCCACACATGCATGATGGTCGGGATCGCGGGTCAACGCGGCCGCGACGAGCGGACCGGTGTCGCAGACCACCACGCTACTTGCCGAAACCCTCGGCCAGTAGCTCTTCGCTACGAGCCCCCACCGCGGTCCCGTCGCCTGGAGCGATGCCGAACCAGGCGGGCGGCCACGGTCGCTCGGAGGCGACGTGCTTACGCAGCTCCGTCAGCGCGCGCGGCACCTCCTCCTCGGGCAGCTCCTTCACCAGCCGGACAAGCTCCTCACGCGCGGCGCTCATGCCGCAAGTGTAGGGGCGTCGGCCGACGGACCCGATGGCATTCGCGCTCTACGACGGCGGCCTCACCGTCGAGTGGCAGATGCTCCACACCGGGGACGAGGGCCTTCGTGTTTGCGTGCACCGGGCTGCCCGCGGCACACCGGAGCACGACGCGCTGTCCCTGCTCGCGCTCGCCGCCGTCGCCGCACGGCCGCGGTAGGTGGGCTCAGCCCTTCCCCTTCCGGCCGTCGAGGGCTCCGGCCAGGAGCACGGCCGCCCAGATCCCCAGCGGTATCGCCGGCCAGAAGTCGATGAGCTCGCCCGACACCAGGGACGTGGTCGCCCAGATCGCGATCATGATGATCGCTCCACCCAGCCAGTCCCGCCACTCGTTGCGCCACTTCCGGCGCTCCTCGGCGGCGGCGTCCGGCTGCGCGGGCGGGCGCGGTTCGACGGCGGGCAGGTCGGCGGTCAGCGGCTGGAGCTCGCCGAACGTCGACGCGGCGTACACCGAGCGGAGCCGCTCGTCATAGTCGGTGAGGTCGAGCCTGCCCTCGTCCACGGCGATGCGCAGCCGGTCGGCGACGGCCGAGCGGTCGGCGTCGGAGATGCGCATCCGGGCGCGGTCGGTCTCGGGGCTCACGCGGTCGACGCTAGGGCGCGCGGCCATGGCAGGCGTCGATCGGCAGGCGGATCCCGCTGTCCGTCGAAGGATGTACCCCGGCTGCGGGTCAGGCGCCTGCCGGCCGCAGGACGAGCTCGGTGAGCGCGGCGTCGTCCGGGGCGGTGACCGCGAGCAGCACGGCACCGGCCACGGACTCCGGCCGCAGGTAGGCCTCCGGGCGGTAGGCACCGCCCTCGTGCTCCACGACCCCGCGCTGCATGTCGGTGTCGACGCGACCGGGGTGCACCGAGGTGACCCGCACGCCGTTGTCCGACTCCTCGGCGCGCAGCGCGTCGGCGAACGCACGGAGGGCGAACTTGCTCGCGGCGTAGGACGCCCACCCGGCCCTGGCGGTGAGTCCGGCGCCGGAGTTGAGCAGGACGACCCGGCCGCGGGCCGCGCGCAGCGCGGGGAGCAGGAGCCGGGTGAGCTCGGCGACCGCCACGACGTTGACCTCGAACTGCTGCCGCCAGGTCGCGGCGCTGGTCTCCGCGACCGTGCCGAGCAACCCGATCCCGGCGGAGTGCACGAGGACGTCGAGGCGTTCGATCCCGCCCACCGCCTCGGCGACCGCCGCGGGATCGGTGAGCTCGACCGGCCATGGCCGGGCACCGGGCAGTTCGGCGGCGAGCGCCTGGAGCGCCTCGGTGTCCCGGCCCCCGAGCAACAGGTCGTGCCCGGGGGCGAGCGCCCTGGCCACCGCGGCGCCGATTCCGCGCGACGCCCCGGTGACCAGGGCGAGCGGGCGCAGGTCAGGCTCGGTCACGCCGCCGGACTCTACCCGTGGAGGGCTGCGGCGCCGAGGCCTGGAGATCCGGTCTCACCTGGTCGGGGATGCGGCCGAGTCAGACGCGGCGGGCGGAGTTGAACGGCATCCGGTCGACCTCGGAGATCTTCACCGGGTCCTTGCGGTTGCTGGCGTGCACGATCTTGCCGTCGCCGATGTAGATGCCGGCGTGGCTGACCGGCTGGTAGAAGAACACGAGGTCACCGGGGCGCAGGTCGGACTTCGCGACCGGCGTGCCGACGCCCGCCTGCGCGCGGCTGGTGCGCGGCAGGGAGATGCCGGCGTTCTTGAACGCCCACTGGATGAGGCCGGAGCAGTCGAACGCATTCGGGCCCTCCGCCCCCCAGCGGTACGGCGCACCGAGCTTGCTCAGGGCGTTCTGCACGGCGGATGCGGTGGCGGCGGTGGGCGCCGCGGGCGCCGCGGGCTTGTGCACCGGGGCGGCGAGGGCGACGGGCTTCACCGGTACCGAGACGGGCGCGGCCGGCACGGCCGCCGGGGCTGCGGACGCGGGCGCCACCGGTGCAGCGAGCGCCGGGGTCGCGGCGCTCGCGGTGGTGGCGGGAAGCAGGCCGACGAGCGCGGCGGCAGCGGTGGAGCTGGCCACGATGGCGGCACGGGTGGCCAGTGCGGGGAGGTGCTTGGGCACTGAGTGTTCCTCGGGGTGAGCACCGTCGGACGCGAGCCGAGCGGGCCGGGGGAGCCTGCGGCGGCAGACGGGGGCGACGGCGCACGGCCCGGGTGTTCCCTGCCGTGCTGCACCCCGCCCGTCCAGACGGTGACCCTGCGCCCGCCGCTCCGGTTGAGCGCCGATGTCGCAGGGCCGTCGCACACATTACGAACGCATTTCGATGTGTTGCCATGACGCATCTCTCAATTGCATTGCTCTGTTTCCGTGAGGCTTCCCACCGGATTGTCCACCCGATCAGACGAGTTTCATCAGCGGTATTCCCGTGCGAGCGGCCTGACCTGGCCGCCAGCCGGGTGACCTGCCCCACAAACCACAGCGATATCCGTTCGTGATTGGCACAGCCGGGTGAAAGTCCTTCCGGACCGGAAGGACCGGGGCGCCCCTCGAAAGGTTGCAGAAAGGAATCGTTCCACCGGAAACAGCAGTCGGCCCCGGTCACGGTGTGTACCGCAGCCGGGGCCGAGAGTAATCGTGGGAGAAGAAGTCAGCGCTCCCGCTCGCCGCGGATGAACTGCTCCACGGCGTCGCGGGCGACGTCGTCGCTGTACTGCTCCGGCGGCGACTTCATGAAGTAGCTCGACGCCGAGAGGATCGGGCCCCCGATGCCGCGGTCATTGGCGATCTTCGCAGCCCGCACCGCGTCGATGATGATGCCTGCGGAGTTGGGCGAGTCCCACACCTCGAGCTTGTACTCGAGGTTGAGCGGCACGTCGCCGAACGCCCGGCCCTCCAGCCGCACGTAGGCCCACTTCCGGTCGTCGAGCCACGCGACGTAGTCCGACGGGCCGATGTGGACGTTGTCCTTGCCGAGGTCACGGTCGACCTGTGAGGTCACCGACTGGGTCTTGGACACCTTCTTGGACTCGAGCCGCTCGAGCTCCTTCATGTTCAGGAAGTCCATGTTCCCGCCCACGTTGAGCTGCATCGTGCGATCCAGCTGCACACCGCGGTCCTCGAACAGCTTCGCCAGCACCCGGTGGGTGATCGTGGCGCCGACCTGGCTCTTGATGTCGTCGCCGACGATCGGTACGCCCGCCGCCCGGAACTTCTCCGCCCACACGGGATCGGAGGCGATGAACACCGGCAGCGCGTTGACGAACGCCACGCCGGCGTCGATCGCGGCCTGCGCGTAGAAGCGGTCGGCGGCCTCGCTGCCCACCGGCAGGTAGGAGACGAGCACGTCGGCCTCGGTGTCGCGGAGCACCTGGGCGACGTCCACCGGCTCCTCGTCGGACTCGGTGATCGTCTCGCGGTAGAACCGGCCGAGCCCGTCGAGGGTGTGCCCGCGGCGCACCGGCACGTCGAGCGGCGGGACGTCGGCGATCTTGATCGTGTTGTTCTCGCTCGCGCCGATCGCCTCGGACAGGTCGCGGCCGACCTTCTTGGCATCGACGTCGAACGCGGCGACGAACGTGACGTCCCGGACGTGGTAGCCACCGAAGTCGACGTGCATCAGCCCGGGGACACGCGTGGTGGGATCGGCGTCCCGGTAGTACTGCACTCCCTGCACGAGCGACGCGGCGCAGTTGCCGACGCCGACGACGGCGACACGGACCTGACTCATGGCCGGCTCCTCCTCTTTCCTGTGTGCCCTGTTGCTGTGGGACGGGACCCCGTGGACGGGGTCCCTGGGGGTTGGCCGGCGTCCTCGCCGGGGGCCTCGTCCTGCTCGGCCCGTTCGTTCGCGATCAGTTCGTTGAGCCACCGCACCTCGCGCTCGCTCGAGTCGAGCCCGAGCTGGTGCAGCTCACGGGTGTAGCGGTCGATCTGCTCGCCCGCCTTGGCCAGCGTCGAGCGCAGACCTTCGCGGCGCTCCTCGACCGTGCGCCTGCGGCCTTCGAGGATCCGCATCCGTACCTCGGCCGGCGTTCGGGAGAAGAAGGCCAGGTGGACCCCGAAACCCTCGTCGTCCCAGGCCTGCGGGCCGGTCTCGGACAGCAGTTCGGCGAGTCGCTCCTTGCCCTCCGCCGTGATCCGGTAGACGCGCCGGGCGCGGCGGGACCAGCTGCCGGGATCGGCGTCGGACCGTTCCTGGTCCTCGACGATCAGTCCGGCACGGGTGAGCCTGCGCAGCGCGGGGTAGAGGGAGCCGTAGGAGAAGACGCGGAACCCGCCGAGCCGGAGCCCGAGCTGCTTGCGCAGCTCGTAGCCGTGCACCGGGGCCTCGTGGAGCAGGCCGAGGATCGCCAGCTCGAGCACGTGCACCCCTTCGCTCGAATCCGTCGCACCGATGGGACAGCCAATTATATCGGATCGATACATCAGCCGCTCGCGGCGAGAGGTGAATCACCCGCTGATCGAGTGCCGGGGAGGCGTTTGTGACGCCTGGGGTGACACTCCGCGTACCCTGACCGGGTGCGCACCCAGCGACAGGTGGTCGACTACGCATTGCAGCGCCGTGCGCTGCTCGCGGAGGTCCACTCGGGTCGGGTCGGGGTGGCCGAGGTCTGCGACGCGAGCCCGTACCTGCTCCGAGCAGCCCGTTTTCACGGTGAACCGACCGACCAGACCTGCCCCGTGTGCCGCAAGGAGCGCCTCACCCAGGTCTCCTGGATCTTCGGCGACGAGCTGAGGCACGCGGCCGGATCGGCCCGCAAACCCGACGAGATCCAGCAGCTCGCCCACCTCTACACCGACTTCTCGGTGTACGTCGTGGAGGTCTGCGGCACCTGCAGCTGGAACCACCTGGTTCTCTCGTACGTCATGGGTACCGGCGACACCCCCGACGCCGACCGGCGGCGCCCCGACCGACGCAGGTCCGCAGCCGAGTGACCCTTCAACCGTTCTGCCAGCCCCCGAATCCCCGGAGCAGCGGTGAGTGATCAGCGCGACCCCCGGTTCGACGTGACCGGGCGGCCCGCACGCGTCCCGTCCGGTGCCCCCGGGCCTCGTCCCGGCCACCCCCACCGAGCACCCGCCGCCGGGTACCCCGGGCCGCGGCCGCGCCCGCCGCGGCCGGGCCCGTTCCCGCCGCCCGGGCAGCCACCGGTGCCCCCGGGCGGGCGCATCCCGCCGCAGCGGTACCGCCCGAAGGCGCCACCCGGGCCCTACAGCTCCGGCGACATGCCCCTGCTCACCCACGACGGCTCGGATCGAGCTGCGCCGGCAGGGCCGGGCGGCGTCGCCGTCGCCGAGCAGACGAAGGTGCGCACCGGCTCCCGCGCCGAGGAGCGGGCCGCGAAGGCGGGGAAGAACGGCACGGCGCGCAGGTCCTCACCGTGGCGCCGCGTGCGCCGGGTGCTCTACGCCCTGCTCGGGCTCATGGTGCTCGGCCCGGTCGTCGCGTTCGTGATCGGGTGGTTCGTCTTCTCCGTGCCCACCGCAGCGGAGGCGGCGCTCCCCCAGGTGGCCCGGTTCGACTTCAGCAACGGCGAGCCGATCGCCGTGCTGCGCCCGCAGGTCGACATCGAAGGCGACAAGGTGCGGATCAACCGCGTCATCGTCGCTCTCGACCAGGTGCCCGAGCACGTCAGGGAAGCGGTGGTGGCCACCGAGGACGGCACGTTCTACTCGAACCCCGGTTTCGACATCACGGGCATCGGCCGGGCTGTGCTGAACCAGCTCACCGGCGGTGTCGGCGGTGGCTCGACGATCACCCAGCAGTGGGTGAAGAACGCCACGGGCCAGGACGACTTCTCGCTGTGGCGCAAGTACCGGGAGGTCATCCTCGCGGTCAAGGTCACCCGCGAGCAGACCAAGGACGAGATCCTCGAGAACTACCTCAACACGATCTACTTCGGCCGCGGCGCCTACGGCATCCAGGCGGCCGCCACCGCCTACTTCAACAAGCCGGTGGACCAGCTGACGGTCTCCGAGGGCGCGCTGCTCGCCGGCATCATCCAGCAGCCGAACGGCGCCGACCCGGCGAACGACCTCGCGGAGGCCGAGGAACGCTGGAACGTCGCCCTCGACCGGATGGTCGCCGAGAAGTTCCTCGACCCGGCCGAGCGCGCGCAGCAGACCTTCCCCACCAACTGGCTGCCGGAGGCGCCGGCGAACGCCGGCATCCCGGACAACGACCTCTTCCACGTCTACCAGAAGGCGCTCCAGGAGCTCGAGCAGCACGGCATCACCCAGGAGCAGATCGACACGGCCGGGCTCACGGTCACCACCACGATCGACCCGGAACTCCAGCAGAAGGCCGTCGACGCCGTCACCGAGGTGATGGAGGGGCAGCCGGAGAACCTGCGCGAGTCCCTGGTGTCGGTCGACCCGCAGACCGGCGCGATGCTCGCCTACTACGGCGGACCCTCCGGGCCCGGCATGGACTACGCCTCTGCGCTGCGCCAGCCCGGGTCGTCGTTCAAGCCGTTCGTCGTGTCCGCCGCCCTGCAGAACGACGACGAGTTCGGGCTGGGTTCGGTGTACGACGGCTCGTCGCCGCAGGAGCTCGCCGGGCGCACCATCAAGAACTCCGAGGGCAACGACTGCCCGCGGTGCGCGGTGAAGCGCGCGATGACGAAGTCGATCAACACGGTCTTCTACCAGATCGCCCTGGACATCGGCCCGCAGAAGGTGGTCGAGGCGGCCCACCAGGCCGGCATCCCCGAGGAACGGCTCGGCCAGCCCGCCCAAGGCGGCATCTCGCTGGGTGACCAGGAGGTCACCCCGGTCGACATGGCATCC
This sequence comes from Pseudonocardia nigra, assembly GCF_019396355.1. Lineage (GTDB taxonomy): Bacteria > Actinomycetota > Actinomycetes > Mycobacteriales > Pseudonocardiaceae > Pseudonocardia > Pseudonocardia nigra. Next base: position 2,471 of record NZ_JAHKRK010000179.1, on the reverse strand, counting down.
GCGTTCGGCACGTTCGCCGCCGAGGGCGTGCACCGCGAGCCCTACCTCGTCTCCAAGGTCGTGGCCGCCGACGGCCGGGTGCTGTTCGAGCGTGAACCGCCGGCCGAGGTGGCGCCGTCGGTGCCGCCGCAGGTGGCGCGCAACGTCGTCGAGTCGATGACGGACGTGGCGGCAGGCGCCGACAACGCACTCTCGGGTGGCCGCCCGGTCGCGGCGAAGACCGGCACGGTGCAGAACATCGACGTCGAGGGGCAGAACAAGGACGCCTGGATGGTCGGGTTCACCCCGTCGATCTCCACAGCCGTCTGGATCGGCACCGACTACAGCGACCCGATCAAGAACTCCGCAGGCAGGCCGATCTACGGCAGCATGCTCCCGGCCGACATCTGGGAGCAGTTCATGGACGCGGCGCTGCGCGGTACTCCCGAGGAGCAGTTCTCGGAGTTCGAGCCGATGGGCACGGCGCCCTCGTCGGAGGCGAACTCGCGGTCCGACGCCGGCGCGTCCAGCACCCCGTCGACGGGCACCCCGGCAACCGGATCGGCAGGTTCCGGCGACTCGGGCGGCGACGACGGATCCGGGAACGGCAACGACGGTTCCGGCGACTCCCGCGACGGGAACTCGCGTGACTCCGGTGACTCCGGTGCCGGCGACTCCTCCGGTGACGACTCGTCCGACGGGTCGTCGGACGAGGAATCCGGCCAGCCGTTCGACGGGTTCATCGGTCCCGGCAACTCGGACGACAACCGTGGAGGCGGCGACACCGACAACGCCGGCGGCCGCGGCGAGGGCCGCGACGTCCCCGCCGGCTCCTCCGGGTGAGCCGGACCGGCCGGGAACGCGTCGTCGCCGACCCGGCCCCGCGGGTCGTCCCCACCTGGACCGAACCGCTCGCGGCCGCCGCCAGCCGGCTCGTCGGAGGGCCCCTCGGCAGGCACGCGCTGATCGGCCGCAGCGCCTTCTGGACGCCGCTGCGCGTCGTGCTGCTCGTGGCCGTCGCCGTGCTCGCGCTCGGCTGGCTCGGGAAGGCGCCGTGCCTGCAGCAGTACGTCACCGACGACGGCACGCTCGCGCTCGACTGGCGGGGCAGCAGGCAGTACGTCGCCATGTGCTACTCCGACACCGTTCCGCTGTACGGGATCGAGGGCCTCGACTCGGGTGCGCTGCCCTACCGCGACCCGTGGATCGAGGGGCCGGGCACGGCGGCGGAGCGCGTCCGCTACATGGAGTACCCGGTGCTCACCGGGTTCTTCCAGTACGCCAACGCCCGGCTCGCCGACGGCTGGCTGTGGCTCGCGGAGCAGGTGCCGCTGCTCCCGTCGGCGCTGCCCGTCGTCGTGTACTTCGACATCACCGCGGTGTGGCTGGCGCTGGCCTGGCTCGCGGTCGTCTGGGCGGTGCGGGCGATGCGTCCCACCCGGCCGTGGGACGCCGTGCTGGTGGCGCTGTCACCGCTGGTCGTGGTGCACGTGTTCACCAACTGGGACGCCCTCGCGGTCGCCGTCGCGACCACGGGCATGCTCGCGTTCGCCCGCGGCCGGGCGCTGCTCGCCGGGTTGCTGCTGGGGATCGGCGGGGCGTTCAAGTTCTACCCGCTGATGCTGCTCCTGCCGATCCTGCTGGTCGCCGCCCGGCGCCGGGACGTGGCCGCGGCGGTGCGCACGATCGGGGCCGCGGCTGGCACCTGGCTCCTCGTGAACGCCCCCGTGGCGCTCGCCTTCACGACGGGCTGGTGGGAGTTCTTCCGGCTCAACCAGAGCCGGCCCGCCGACCCCGACTCCCTCTACTTCGTCGTCAGCTACTTCACCGGCTGGGCGGGCTTCGACGGGCCGCTCGCGGCGGGCGAGCGACCGGCGGTCCTCAACGCGGTCACCGCCGTGCTGTTCGTGCTGTGCTGCGCCGCCGTCGCGGTGCTGGCCTGGCGCGCGCCGCAGCCGCCGCGGCTGGCGTCGCTGGCGTTCCTGGTGGTGGCGGCGTTCCTGCTGATCAACAAGGTGTGGAGTCCGCAGTACTCGCTGTGGCTGGTGCCGCTCGCCGTGCTCGCGCTCCCGCGCTGGCGGCTGCTGCTGGCCTGGATGGCGATCGACGCGCTGGTCTGGGTGCCGCGCATGTACTACTACCTGGGGCCCGACGCGAAGGGCCTGCCCCCGGACTGGTTCCTCGGCACGGTGGTGCTGCGCGACGCGGTGGTCGTGCTGTTGTGCGTGCTCGTGGTGCGCTCGGTGCTGCGGCCGGCCACCGACCCCGTGCGCGCCGTCGGTGCCGCCGGGCACCGCCACGACGACCCGGACTGGCCGGTGCGGGTGGCCGCCCCCGTTGCAGCAAAGCCACTTTCACGCAACGACGTGGCATGAACGTGGCTGTCAGGAGAATCGACCGCAGCCTATGAGGCCTTGGCGAGTGTGACCTCGTATCCGAGGTCTTGGAGTGCCTTGAGGTGGCGGTCGCGGCGACGGTCGGGGCTGTCGTGG
>NZ_JAHKRK010000178.1 GCF_019396355.1 Pseudonocardia nigra | reverse complement strand
TTCTGGCTTCAGCACCTGAAGATCACCAGGGGTCGCGCTCGCCCATCACACCGGGTCCCTCACCCAACGCCAACCCAGAGCTGGAACCGGACATCACGCCCAAACGGCCAGAACGCCGGGGCCCTGTGTGGATGGGCGGTTCCGGAATGCCCACGATTTACTCGCACCCGTCTCCGTAATCGTTGACATCGGCGTGAATCGCCTTCTACGGTGACGCCCGTCGCATTGACGAGACGGAACACATCGGGTGTGGCAACAGGCAGTGGTCCCTTCGGCAAGGGGGCCCGGGACCACTGCTCGCAATTCCGGTTCCGGTGGACCACTGGGCCCCCGTCGGTTGCATTTCGCCCCGTCGGCACGCGTCCCGGTGAGCGGGAGCGGGAGGAGTTGTCATGGTACAAAGGTCGGTCTGGTCCCGGAGGAAGTTCCTCGGCACCAGTGCACTCGGTGTTCTCGGGCTCGCAGCGTGCGGGAGCGAGCCCGCGGCCCCGCAGGTGCAGGTGAACGTCCCAGCGGACGTCGTGGAGGCGGCGAACGCGTATCGCGGGTCGAACCTCACGATGCTCTCGCAGAAGTTCTACTCGGAGGCCGGCAACCAGGCCCTCGACCGGTCGTTGCAGGCGTTCGCCCAGGCCACGGGCACCACGATCGAGAACAACCTGGTGCAGGCCGACAGCGGCGACATGGTGGCCAAGACCGAGGCCGAGGTGCGGGCGGGCAATGCCAGGGACCTCGCGTTCTTCACCGACTCCCGGTTCATCGCGCAGTTCCACAACCTCGGCATCCTCACCGACCTCACGGACGTCGTCACCGAACTGACGGCCGAGCTCGGTGAGCCGGCGAGCGAGTCGAAGAACTACTGCCAGTTCGACGGCAAGTGGTACGCGATCCCCTATCACTTCATCGGCATCGGCTCGTTCCTCCGCAAGGACTGGGCGGAGGAGAAGGGCATCCCGCTGAAGGAGTCCTACCGTTGGGACGAACTGCGGGACATCTGTCTGGAGATCTCCGACCCGACGCAGCGACGTTTCGGGTGGGGCATGACGGTGAACCGGTCCGGCGACGGGAACGGGCTCATCGAGAACGTCATCAACAGCTACGGCGGCGCGATCACGTCGAACGACGGGCTGCGGGTCACGTTCAACTCTCCGGAGACGGTCGAGGCGGTGGCGTTCCTGGGTGACATCTACACCAATCCGAAGTACAAGCCGATGCTGCCGCCGGGCATCGAGAGCTGGACGGACTCGAGCAACAACGAGAACTGGCTCGCCGGCATCCTCGGCTACACCCGCAACCAGTACAGCGTCTACGCCGATGCCAAGACCTCGGGCAACCCGGTCCACGAGGTCACGCACGCGTTCATCGACGGCGTCGGCCCGGCCGTCGACCGGCCGATCCTGTTCGGGCAGTCGCAGGCGCTGGTCGTCTTCACCGGCGCGAAGAACCCGGACCTCGCCAAGGAGGTGGCGAAGTACATGGTGAGCGGTCCGCCGCTGCTGAGCATCGCGAAGGAGGCACCCGGCCTGGTGAACCCGGCGTGGGACAAGGTGTGGGACTCCGACCCGTACTACACGAGCGGAGACCCGGCGTTCCCGACGCTCCGCACGATCTCGCAGCAGCCACTGCCGCTGGAGACGAGCACGGGCAATGCGTTCCCGCAGACGCCGAGCCCCGGTGCACAGGCGAGCGTGGCGGCCTACGTGCTCACCGGACATGATGCAGGAGGTCATCCAGGGGGCCCGTCCGGCGGCGGCCGTGGCCGGCGCCTACGAGCGGATGGTCGAGATCTTCGAGCAGCAGGGGCTGCGGCAGTGAGCCGGCTGGAGATGTTGCGGCTTGACACCTACCTGGGAGTACCCGTTGACAGGGTGGTCCGGGCCACATAGTTTGCTGTCGTCGCAGTTAGCGGAAGGCCGTTTCACTAAACGGAATCCGCTCGGATCCGTCCGGCAGGCAGCTGAGATCGATCCCCCACGCCGAACCCGCAGGGCTCTGGGCGCGGAGGTCCCGGTCCGGGACCGGTTACTCCCGAATCCACCGGAGGGGTGCGCCCCTCGCTCCCATTGATACATCGCGTCCGGCTCGCGTTCCCCGCGGCAGGACGCCGGAGGAGTGGTCATGAATCAGCGACTCGAGTTCTCGAGGCGGAAGTTCCTGGGGGCGAGCGCGCTCGGTGTTCTGGGCCTGAGCGCGTGCGGCGGGAACCCACAACCCGTCACCCCCGATGTCCAGGTCACGGTGCCGCAGTCGATCCTCGACGAGGCGGCGCCCTTCCGCGGCGGCACGGTCCGGATGCTGTCGCAGCAGATGTACTCGGACCAGGCCAACCAGGCGCTCGACCAGTCGCTGCAGGCATTCGCCCAGGCCACCGGGACCACGGTGGAGAACAACCTGGTCCAGGCGGACACCGGTGACGTGGTGGCCAAGCTCAGCTCCGAGATCCAGGCCGGTAACGCCCGCGACCTGGCGTTCTTCACCGACGACCGGTTCCTGGCCCAGTTCCACAGCCTCGGCCTCCTGACCGACGTGTCCGACGCCGTCACCGACCTGACGGGAACGCTGGGGGAGCCCGCGAGCGAGGCGAAGAAGTTCTGCCAGTTCGACGGCGCGTGGTACGGCATCCCGTACCACTTCGTCGGCCTCGGCGACTTCATCCGCACCGACTGGCTGGAGGAGAAGGGCATCGCGGTCGCGGACACCTGGACCTACGAGGAGATCCGCGACATCTGCCTGGAGGTCTCCGACCCGGCCCAGCGCGGTTCGGGTGGGGGATGACGGTGAACCGTTCGGGGGACGGCAACTCGTTCATCGAGAGCGTGGTCAACTCCTGGGGCGGGGCGATCACCGCCGAGGACGGACGGACGGTCACGTTCAACTCGCCGGAAACAGTGGAGGGCGTCGCCTTCATCGGCGACATCTTCACCAACCCGAAGTACAAGCCGATGCTGCCGCCGGGCATCGAGAGCTGGACGGACTCGAGCAACAACGAGAACTGGCTCGCCGGGATCCTCGGCTACACCCGCAACCAGTTCAGCGTGTACGCCGACTCGAAGACCAGCGGCAACCCCGTCTATGACGTGACGCACGCCTTCGTCGGCTGCACGGGCCCGGCCGTCGACCGCCCGGTCCGGTACGGGCAGTCCCAGGCGTTGATCGTCTTCCAGGGTGCACAGAGCCCGGACCTGGCGAAGGTGCTGTCGAAGTACCTGGTGAGCGGCACGCCGCTGCTCAACGTCAGCAAGGCCGCCCCCGGCCTGGTCATGCCGACCTGGGAGCAGGTCTGGACATCCGACGACTACTACCTGAACGGGGACCCGGCGTTCCCGATGCTGCACGACATGGCGCACCAGCCGCTGCCGATCACGACCACCACCGGGTACGCGTTCCCGGGCGAGCCGAGCAGCGGACGACAGGCGGTGCTCCAGTCCTACGTGCTGACGGACATGATGCAGAGCGTGCTGCAGGGCGCGTCCCCGCAGGACGCGGTGGCCGCGGCCCACCAGCGGATGGTGCAGATCTTCGAGCAGCAGGGGATCCAGCAATGACCGCACTGCAGACCAGGCCGGCGGCACGCGCGGCCGCAGGCGGACACACAGCGAGCCGCACGCAGCGCGTCCTGGGCAAGGACTGGCGGCTCGCCGCGGGGTTCATGGCGCCCACGGTCGTGCTGGTCACCCTGCTAATCCTGGTGCCGATCGCCCTCTCGGCGGTGCTCAGCACCACGGAGCGGCACGGCGCGGAGACCGTGTTCGTCGGGCTGGACAACTACACGTCGCTCGTCAGCGATTCGCTGTTCCACACCGGCGTGATCAACTCGTTCGTCTTCACCGCCTACGCGGAGATCTTCAAGGTCACCCTCGGGCTGATCGCCGCCCTGCTGCTGCACCACCTGCGCCGCGGACGGGCCGTCGTCGCGGGCATCCTGCTGCTGCCGTGGGTGGTGCCGACCGTCGTCACCGCGTTCACCTGGCGGTCGCTGTTCGACCCGATCTTCGGCAGTGTGAACACTCTCCTGACCGCGTCCGGGATCGGCCCGATGCTCGCCGCGGTGGGGCTGGTGCCCAGCTGGCCCGCCGGCTGGCTGTCGGACGCGACGCTCGCGATGTCGTCGGTGATCCTCGTGAACGTCTGGAAGGGCATCCCGTTCTTCGCGGTCTGCTTCCTGGCCGGGCTGAAGGCGATCGACAACGGCCTGCACGAGGCCGCGATGGTCGACGGGGCGTCGCCGTGGCAGCGGTTCGTGCACGTGACGCTGCCGGGCCTGCGCCACGTCATCATCGTCACCACGCTGCTGTCGTCGATCTGGACGTTCAACAACTTCGACCTGATCTGGCTGATGACGCAGGGCGGCCCGGGTGACGCCACCGCCCCGTACGTGCTGGTCGCCTACTCCAAGGCCATCCAGCAGCTGCAGTTCGGCGCGGGCGCCGCGGTCACGCTGGTGATGGTGCCGGTCATCGGCGTCCTCGTGGTCATCCTCGTGCGGATGATGCGCACCGCGGACGGCCCCGGGACATCCGAGACGCGGCCGAGCCGGCTCACCCGGGGCCAGCGCAAGGCGTTGCCGTGGATCGTGGTCGCCGCGTGCGCCGCGGTGCTGGTGTGGATCTCCCCGCACATCTTCTGGCAGACGACCGTCGTCCTCGGGGTGAGCGTGCTGCTCGCCGCCGTCGTCGGCCGGGTCGCCTCGGCCCTCGGCGCGAGGGGCAAGCGCACCGCGTCCCGGCTCGTGACCGGCACCGGCTCGGGCGTGGCGCTGGCGGTGCTGCTGGTCTTCACCCTCGGCCCGCTGTACTGGATGGTCGTCACGGCGTTCAAGTCCGACCTGCAGATCGTCCAGCGCAGCAGCGACCTGTGGCCGACGCCGTGGAGCACCGAGCAGTTCGTCTCGCTGTTCACCCGCCCGTTCGGCACCTGGTACCTCAACACGATCCTGGTCTCGGCGGCGTCCACGGTGATCGCGCTGATCTGTGCCGCACTGGCCGGGTACGCGCTGGCGCGGCTGAAGTTCCGCGGCGCGCAGGGGTTCACGGTGACCGTGCTGCTCACCTACGTGATGCCCGGCGCGCTGCTGTTCATCCCGCTGTACCAGATGCTCGCGGCGTTCGGGCTGATCGACACCCGGTGGGCGCTCGTCGTCACCTACCCGACGTTCACGCTGCCGTTCGCCACCTGGCTGCTGGTCGGGTACTTCCGGTCGATCCCGGCCGAGCTGGAGGAGTCCGCCCTCGTCGACGGCTGCTCGCGGTTCCAGGCGTTCTACCGGATCGTGCTGCCGCTGGCGAAGCCCGGCCTGCTCGCCGTCGCGCTGTTCACGCTCACCAACGCGTGGAACGAGTTCTTGTTCGCCTTCGTGTTCATCACGAAGGACGAGTACAAGACCCTCCCCGTCGGCATGCAGTCGATGATCTTCGGTGACGTCGTCCCGCAGGGCCAGCTGGCGGCCGCATCACTGCTGATCTCGATCCCGGTGGTGCTCATGTACTCGTTCGGCCAGCGGTTCCTGACCGAAGGCCTGACGGCCGGCGCCGTCAAGGGCTGACATCCCACGAGAAGCCGGCATCCCACGAGAAAAGGAAGAGAGCGACACGACGTGCGCATCGAACCGCGCAAGGAAGACCTCGAGGAACTGACCGCGGCATGGGACGGCGAGCGCTTCGGCTCGGGCCGTCCCCGCGTGCCCGACGACGTGCTGGAGAGCCTGCGCCTTGCCACCACCGAGGAGGCGTGGAGCTGCCTGTTCCAGGCCGGCTACGTGCGGCAGTTCGCCGGGGAGTGGCGCGAGACGCACCCGGGCACCGTCGTCGTCGGCCGGGCGGTCACCGCGCAGTTCCTGCCGCACCGGCCGGACTTCGACGCGGCGATCGTCGCGGCGGGCGAACGGGAGGGCCACCTGGAGGGCGACAAGCAGAACTCCTGGGTGATCGAGACCCTCGAGGGCGGCGACGTCATGGTCGTCGACATCTTCGGCAAGATCGTCGAGGGCACGGTGGTGGGGGACAACCTCGGCACCGCGGTCGCGTCGCGCACCGGCGTCGGCGCCGTGATCGACGGCGGCATCCGTGACCTGCACGGCCTGCAGCAGCTCGAGGGCAACGTCAACATCTTCCACCGCGGGGTCGACCCGACCCCGATCCGCGGCGTCACCCTGGCCGGGATCAACATCCCGATCCGCATCGGCGGAGTGACGGTGCTGCCCGGCGACGTCGTCCTCGGCACGCCGACGGGCATCGCGGTGATCCCGGCGCACCTCGCGGCCGCCGTGGCCGCCGCGAGCGAGGACACCCGGATACGGGACGTGTTCGGCAAGCAGCGGCTCACCGAGCGCCGGTACACCAGCGCACAGATCGACGTCGCGACGTGGAGCGACGAGATCGAATCCGACTTCCAGCAGTGGCGCAAGGAGCGAGAGGCATGACCACGATCACCACCGACGCGAGCACGATCTCCGAGGAGTACATCAGCACGGCGTCCCGGCCGAGCGCCCTGCGCATCACGGACGTGCGGATCGCGAAGCTCGACGGGGTGCCGTTCCGGTCGGCGATCATCCGGATCGACACCAACCAGGGCCTCGTCGGGTACGGCGAGGTGCGCGACCAGGCCAGCGCCACCTACGCGCTGGTGCTCAAGAGCAGGCTGATCGGCGAGAACCCCTGCAACCTGGACAAGGTCTTCCGCAAGATCAAGCAGTTCGGTCACCACGGCCGCCAGGGCGGTGGGGTCTCGGGCATCGAGATGGCGCTGATGGACCTCGCCGGCAAGGCCTACGGCGTGCCGGCGTACGCGCTGGTCGGCGGCAAGTTCCGCGACACCGTCCGCTGCTACGCCGACACCCCGTCGCTGCAGGACCCGCACGCGATGGGTGAGCGGCTGCTGGAGCGCAAGCGGCGCGGGTTCACGATGCTGAAGATGGACGTCGGGATCAGCCTGCTGTGGGACGTCCCCGGCGCGCTGATCGCGCCGACCGGGGCGCGCGAGGACGTCACCACGATGCACCCGTTCTCCGGCATCCAGGTCACCCCGAAGGGCGTGGAGCACCTGACGAACTACGTCGACGTCGTGCGCTCGATCGTGGGCTACGACGTGGCGCTGGCCGCCGACCACTTCGGACACATCGCCGTCGACTCCTGCATCCGGATCGGGCGCGCGCTGGAACCGTTCACGCTGGCGTGGATCGAGGACCTGATCCCGTGGCAGTTCACCGACCAGTGGCGCCAGCTCACCGAGGCCATCGCGGTGCCGACCTGCACGGGTGAGGACATCTACCTCACCGAGAACTTCAAGCCGTTGCTCGACGCGGGCGCCATCCGCGTCGTCCACCCCGACCCCGCGACGTCCGGTGGCATCGCCGAGACCAAGCGGCTGGGCGACTACGCCCAGGAGCGCGGCATCGCGATGGCGCTGCACCTCGCCGCCACCCCGATCGCCACCATGGCGTGCGTCCACCTCGCGGCCGCCACGGAGAACTTTCTCGCGCTGGAGCACCACGCGGCCGACGTGCCGTTCTGGAGCGACCTGGTCACCGGGCTGCCGCAGCCGCTGATCCAGGACGGGCACATCGCGGTGCCCGACACCCCGGGGCTCGGCTTCGGCGACATCAACGAGGACCTGTTCCGCGAGCACCTCGACCAGCGGGACCCGGTGCTCTTCCCGGAGTCCACCCACTGGGACGACGAGTTCAGCCACGACCGGCTGTGGAGCTGACCGCCCGCGGAGGGCACTGACCAGCAGGACGGCCCCGGCCGCTGCGGCGGCCGGGGCCGTCCTGTCCGGGTGCGGCGCCGGAGGGGGCGCCGCACCGCCATGTCGAGGAAGCCCGTGCCGCTCGCGCGTCCGCGGGCGCGCACGGCGGAAAGGGACGTCTCATCGTGTCACGATCGGGGAAGGCCGTGCCGGCCTGGACCGACGTCCGTGTCACCACCGCGGGGGCGCTCGCCCTGTGTCTGACGGCGCCGGGGCAGACCGCCGCGGTGTCGGTGTTCGTCGATCCGATGGCCGCCGACCTCGGGGTGAGCCGGGCCGCGGTGTCGACCGCCTACTTGATCGGGACGCTGGCGGGCGCCGCGGCGCTGCCGCTCGTCGGGCGCGCGATGGACCGCCGCGGCGCGCGCCCGGTGCTGCTCGTCGTCGGCGCGGTGTTCGGCGCCGTCCTCGTCTGCCTGTCGGTCGTCAGCGGTCTGGTCGGCCTCACCGCGGGGTTCGTCGGCATTCGGTTCGCCGGGCAGGGGGCACTGTCGCTGCTCGCCACCACGCTGGTGGCCTATCACGTGCAGCAGCGGCTGGGAACCGCGATCGGCATCGTCACGGCCGTCGGCTCGGCCGGTATCTCGCTCGTGCCGATCGGGCTCGAGGCCCTGATCGCGGAGCACGGCTTCCGCACCGCGTGGCTGGTGCAGGGCATCGCGGTGTGGCTGCTGGTCGTGCCGATCGCGTTGCTCGGGGTGCCCCGGCGCTCGCGCAGGCGTGCTCCGACGGCGCCGCCGCCGGCCACCGGGCAGCAGGCGGGGCGGTCGACGGGCGCGGTTCGGCACGTGATGCGCGTGCCGATGTTCTGGGTGCTCACCGGAGGGGTCGGGGTGCTCGCGCTGGTCGGGACCGCGCTGACCTTCCACCAGGTGGACGTGCTCGGCGAGCGGGGGCTCACGTCGGCCGAGGCGGCCGCGACGTTCCTGCCGCAGACGCTGGCCGGGCTGGCCAGCACGCTGCTGATCGGCATAGTGCTCGACCGGATCTCGCCCCGGCCGGCGATGGTGGGGTCGATGCTCATGCTCGTCGCGGCGCTGGTCGCGGCCGGCTTCCTCGCGCCGGGGTGGGGCGCCGTGCTCTACGGCGTCACGCTCGGCATCGCCGGAAACAGCTTCCGGACCATCGAAGCCGCGGTCCTGCCGCGGTACTTCGGCACCGAGGGGATCGGCGAGATCCGGGGCGTCGTGCACATGATCACCGTCGCCGCGTCGGCGGTGGGGCCACTGCTGCTGGCGCTCGGGCACGCGGCGGTGGGCACTTACCGCCCGGTGCTGCTGGCGCTGACGCTGCTCCCGATCGGGCTCCTCGCGGGCATCCTGCTCGTGCGCGAACCCCGGCCGCATCAGCTGCCGAGCAGGTCCTGCCAGTAGGTGTTCGCGCTCTCCAGATGCGCGTCGAGCAGCTCCACGGCGCGCTCCTCGTCGCGCCGCAGGACGGCTTCGAAGATCTGCTGGTGCTGCACGTAGGACTGCTTGCGGCGGTCGGGGCTGCGGAAGAAGTACTCCGCCCGCCGTGCGGTCATGAGGTAGAAGATGTCGACCAGGCGCAGGAGCACGGTGTTCTGGGTGGCCTTGACGAGGCCGCAGTGAAAGGCGCGGTCGAGCTCGGCGACCGGGCCTTCTCCCGTGATGGCCTCCTCCCAGTCGCCCAGGCAGGCCTGCAGCGCCGCGATGTTCTCGGCGCGGTGCCTGCGGCACGCGAGCCGGATGGCCTCGAGCTCCTGGATGCGCCGCACCTCGACGGTCTGGCTGAGCTCGTCGCGCGTCAGCGGGATGCCGACCTCGGCGAACAGCCGGAGCGCCTCGATGCTCGCCGACTCGGGCGTCATGTAGATGCCGGACTTGGGCCTGCGCTCGATCAGCCGGAGCGCCTCGAGCACCGACAGGGCCTCGCGGATCTGGGGGCGGCCGGCCTGGAAGCGCTCGGCGAGCTCACGTTCCGAGGGCGCCCGCTCGTTGGGGCCGTAGCCCCGCGAGAGCAGGAACGGGACGAGCTCCGCCACCAGCACGTGCTGTTCCTTCATCCCGGCTCCTTCTCGCGCGACGACCAGCACCAGATATCAGACGTCTGGTCTTCCAATCTGGTCTGTCCAGATGCTACCGTTTCCGCCACGGTCCCGATCGACGACGAGGTGGCGGCCATGGACGAACCGATCCGGTTCGGTCCCGTGCCGCCGGGCCGGCGCCGTCAGCGGGACCCGGTCCGCAGGCCCTCCGTCGCTCTCCTCAACGGATCGCGCCCGTCGTCCTGACGCCGTCGCGCCGTGCACTCCCGCGGGGCACCGCCGCCCCGGGCTCGCTTGGGTTTCCACGTCGAGAGGAGTTCCGATGCCCGACGCACTCGACCCGTCCGTCCTTGAAGCGCTGAAGAAGTACGACTCCCCGACCCTGTCCAACGCGATCGAGACGTTCGACGTCCGACCGCGGGACGAGGGCTACGTGAGCCACGAGGTGCGGTGCATGTTCCCGGACCTCGGGGTGATGGTCGGTTACGCCGCCACCGCCACCATCCGGGCCCGCGGCAGTGCACCGAGCGACCCGGAGCCGCTCGCCGCGCACGTGCGCGCGGTGCTCGGTCCGCGGATCGTCGTGGTCCAGGACCTGGACGACCCGCCCGCCCACGGATCGCTGTGGGGCGAGGTGATGGCCACGACCTACACCGCGCTCGGCTGCGTCGGCACCGTCACCGACGGGTGCGTCCGCGACCTGGACGAGGCGCGCGCCATCGGCTTCCAGTTCTTCGCACGGGCTGTCGGCGTCTCCCATGGCTACATCCGCACCGAGACCGTCGGGGAGCCGGTGACGGTCGGTGGCCTCACCGTCCACCCCGGCGACCTGCTGCAAGCCGACCAGCACGGCGTGCTGCTGATCCCCGCGGAGATCGCGGCCGACCTGCCTGCGGCCGCCGACCGCGTGATCGCCGCCGAGCAGGAGTTCATCGGGTGGGTGCGCTCGCCCGGGTTCGACCCCGACCAGCTGGCCGAGCGGCGCGCGACGCTGAAGAAGGCCATTTCCGAATAGCTCGCACGTCATACGCCCGTTCGACTCGTCGAACGGCTGTCGGCGCACGCCCGTACCACGGAGAAATTCGCCTTGCCCCACTGTTAGCCCGGAGGACGATTCGCGATGACCAGAAACGTGGTCGAGCGTCCGGAGCGCATTCCACCGGACGACCGTCCCGGCACATCCCGGCGCGCGGAGAAGACGCCGTGGCCGGCCCGCCTGCCGCCGCTGGCGAACTGGCCGGTGATCTTCGCCATTCCGTTCGTCATCACGACGCTGCTGATCGTCGTCTATCCCGTCGTCTATGGGTTCTGGCTCGGCGGTGACCCGGATCTGTACGCGGACCTGTTCACCGACGAGACCTACCTGTGGTCCGTGTGGAACACGATCCTGTTCGTGGGCCTCGGGGTGAACGTCAAGCTCGTGCTCGCGCTCCTGTTGTCCGGGTTCTTCGCGCTGGGCGCGTGGTGGATACGCGGCCTGCTCGCGGTCAGCCTGCTGCCATGGGCGATCCCCGCGGTGCCCGCCCTGCTGTCGATCCACTGGATGCTCAACTCGCAGTGGGGAATGCTGGGCACGTTGCTCGGCACCGTGGGTGTCCCGAACCCGAACTGGCTGGTCGACTACTCCTGGGGGATGACGGCGGCCATCGGGGCCCACGTCTGGAAATGGCTCCCGTTCTGGACCCTCATCATGCTCGCCGCCCGCATGGCGATTCCGCAGGACGTCTATGAGGCGGCGGCCGTGGACGGCGCGACCGGGCTGAAGCGCTTCTTCTGGGTGACGTTCCCGATGCTCAGCAACGTGTTCCTCACGAGCGCCCTGCTCTCCACGATCTGGACGCTCTCCGACTACAACAGCATTCACTTCATCACCGGCGGCGGGCCGGCCGACTCCACGCACGTGCTCGCCACCCTGGGCATCCGCTACGCCTTCGGCACCGGCGACATCGAGCAGGGCATCGCCGTGGCGCTCAGCGCGCTCCCGGTGATCATCCCGCTGATCGTCGTGCTGGTGCGCCGCCTCGGACGGGAGGGGTCGTGATGGCGACGACGACGATGGGCACGCCCGCGGCGCGGTTGCGCCGCAACATCGGGCTCGCGGTGGTCGCGATCCTCGTCCTGGTCTGGACGCTGCTGCCCATCTACCACATGGTGATGATGGCGCTCAGTCCCGACGGGGAGGTGTTCGAGCAGCATCTGTGGCCGGCGAACCCGACGCTGGAGAACTTCTGGACCGTTCTCACCGCGGGTGACCACTTCATCGACCAGTTCTGGCAGCAGACGTGGAACAGCATCTGGGTCGCCGTGGCCACGACGGTGCTGGTGCTCGCCATCGGCACGCTCGCGAGCTTCACGATCGCCCGGCTGCGGCCCCGCTGGGGCAACTCGTTGTCGAACGCCGCGCTCGCCACGTACGTCATCCCGACGTCGTTCCTGGCGATCCCGCTCTACCAGGCGATGGCGAGCTACAGCCTGCTCGACACGTCGTGGGCGCTGATCTTCTCGATGACGGCGTTCGCGTCACCGTACGCGATGTGGGTCTTCACCCAGTACGCGAAGTCCGGCATTCCGCTGGAACTGGACGAGTCGGCCCGGGTCGACGGGGCCACGAACTGGCAGATCTATTTCCGGATCTACCTCCCGCTGATGAAGCCCGTGCTCGTGGCGATCGGCACCTACGCGATGCTCAGCGCGTGGAACGAGTACCTGCTCGCGTTCCTGCTGCTGAACTCCGAGGAGAACATGACGTTGCCGGTGGCGCTCGGTTCGTTCCTCAACACCGACCAGGTGCCGTGGAACCTGCTGATGGCGACGTCGCTGTTCTACGCCGTTCCGCCGGTGATCATCTACTACGTGTTCCGCAAGAACGTCACCAGCGGCCTGACCGCCGGTGGTGTGAAGACGTGACCCCGCTCGATGTGAGGAAGGAATGGCGATGACCAGAAAGCACCAGCGCGCCTCGTCCCTCGGACGGCGGGACTTCCTGCGCGCCGCGGGGCTGCTCGCCGCGGGCGCCTCGACCGTGCCGCTGCTGTCGTCCTGCGGCAGTTCCGGCGCTGCCAGCAGCGACGCCCTCGTCGTGTGGTGGAACCAGGGCTTCTACCCCGCCGAGGACGAGGCGGTCGTGGAGGTCGGCCGGGCGTGGGAGCAGCAGTCCGGCAGCAAGCTCGACCTGCAGTTCTACGGCACCCAGGACATCCCGCAGAAGGAGCAGAGCGCGGTCGCCGCGGGCAACACGCCGGACATCCTGTTCGCCGAGAAGGGCCTGACGCCGAAGCACGCCTGGGAGGGCCTGCTCGCCGACGTCACGCCGGTGATCGAGTCGGTGAACCTGACCGAGGGCGCGCTGCGGTCGGCGCGGCTGTACAACAACGAGGCCGGGGCGGCCTCGTACTACTCGGCGCCGCTGTGGCAGTTCACCGTGTCGCTGTTCCACTGGCGCAGCATGCTCACCGACGTCGGGATCGACCACGCCCAGGCGCCCCGCGACTGGGCGGGGTACTGGCAGTTCTGGAAGGACGCGCAGGACGCCTACCGCGGCCGCGGTAACAACGACGTGTTCGCCGTCGGCTGGCCGATGGGCACGGCCGCGGGCGACACCAACTACGACACCCAGCAGGCGCTGCTGTCGTACGGGGTGGAGCTGCTCGACGACCAGAACAACCTGCGCACCACCGACGACGTGCGCCGAGGTGTCGCCGACGCGCTGGGCTGGATCGCGGACCTGCACAAGCAGGGCTACACGCCGGGTGACTCCGTCAACTGGCAGGACAGCAGCAACAACACGTACTTCCTCAACCGGTCGGTGCTGTGCACCCCGAACGGGTCGCTGTCCATGCCCGGCGCGGTGAAGGAGGACAACCCGGAGCAGTGGCAGGACATCGTCACCACGGGCTTCCCGGAGCGCGCCGTGGGCGGCGCGATGCCGTCGATCACCCTCGTGCACGAGGCGATGGTGTTCGAGGCGAGCGAGAAGAAGGACATGGCGCTCGACTTTCTCACGTTCGCCATGCGGCCGGAGAACATGGTCACGATCCTCAAGGGCGGTCAGGCCCGCTGGTTCCCGGTGCACACCGAGCTGCTCGAGGACCCGTTCTTCGCCCAGTCCGACGACCCGAACATCCAGGCCGTCGTCGAGCAGCTGCGTGGACCCACCGTCCCGTCCTGGCCGAACCTGAGCCCGGCGTACGCGCAGGCCGAAAACCTGCAGGTATGGGGTAACGCGCTCGGGCGGATTGCGCTGCAGGGGGAGTCGCCCGAGGCGGCCGCCGACTGGGCGCTGGAGCAGATCCAGGAGCAGTTCGAGGACTACGACCGCGGCTGACCGACGAAGGGGCTCCAAGTGAAGATCACAGCCGTCCGCTGCGTGGAGTACACCGGCACCATGGACCATCCGGGCGCGTTCTGGGAGGAACGCCTGATCCGCCCGGTCGACATCTACCCGCAGTTCCGGGCCGACGGCCCCTGGTTCCTGCCGCCCACGGGCTCCGGCTCCTACCGCATGACGTCGGTGTTCGTGCACATCGAGACCGACGACGGGGTCACCGGGACCGCCGGCCCGATCACGCGGGAGCAGGCCCACCTCATCGACACGGGCTTCGCGCCCCTGCTGATGAGCCAGGACCCGCTGGCCACCGAGTACCTGTGGGACGTCATGTACCGCTTCGCGGTGCACGGCCGCAAGGGCGTCGAGATGATGGCGATCAGCGCCCTCGACTGCGCGCTGTGGGACCTCAAGGGCCGTCACTTCGGGGTGCCCGTATACGTCCTGCTCGGCGGCCCGGTGCGCGACGCGATCCCCGCCTACGCCTCGGCCCTGGGGTACTCGCTCGACCTGGACAAGGCGCGGGAGCGGGCCGCGGAGATCGTGGGCCAGGGGTTCACTGCCACGAAGTGGTTCCCGCGGCACGGGCCCACCGATGGCAAGGCCGGGATGGAGGCCAACGTCGCGCTGATCGCGGCACTGCGCGAGACGGTGGGGCCGGACGTCGACATCATGGTCGACGCCTGGATGTCGTGGGATGTGCCGTACGCGCTGCGGATGGGGGAGCGCCTGGCGGAGTTCGCGCCGCGGTGGATCGAGGAGCCGGTCATGCCGGACAAGCCCCACTCGTACGCCGAGATCACCCGCCGGATGCGCAGCGACATCCTGGTGTCGGGCGCAGAGCACGAGTACACCCGCTGGGGCATCCATCAGCTCATGGCCGCCGGCGCCATGCACCTCTACCAGCCCGACACGTACTGGGCGGGCGGCATCAGCGAGATGCTCAAGATCGCCGCGCTCGCGAGCGCTTACGACGTGCAGCTCATCCCGCACGGCCACTCGGTGCCGGCGAACACGCACTTCAGCTTCGCCCAGCCGGCGACGCTCACACCGATGGTCGAGTACCTGCTCAAGTGGAACGTGATCCACCAGTGGTTCCTCGCCCACCCGCTCCACCCCGTGGACGGGAAGGTGACCCCGCCGACCGAGCCCGGCCTCGGAATGGACCTCGACGCGGACAAGATCGAGGGCAAGCGGGAGCTGAGCTTCTCGTGACGGTTTCCCACTCCCGAGGGTTGACACGGCCAATGGGCCGAGTAGGTTAAGTAGACAGACAAAACAAATTCTCAGCGAATTTCGGGCGTGATCTCTTTCCACGGGAGGCCAGTTCGCGCATGGACACGATCGCCTGTCTCAGCCCGTTCACCGAACACCAGGTCCGGGAGCTCGCCGGTACCGATGACGTGAAGGTGCTCCTGGTGCCCGACCCGCCCGCGCCGGAGGCCGTCCGGGAGGTGGTGTCGGCAGCCGACATCGTCATCAGCGACATGCGGCACAAGCACCGGCTCGACCGCGACACGATCGCCGCGATGCGCCGGTGCCGGCTGATTCAGCAGCCCGCCGTGGGGTTCGACGTGATCGACCACCGGGCCGCCGCCGAGTTCGGCATCCCACTGGCCAACGCGGCGGGCTTCAACGCCGACACCGTCGCCGACTGGACGTTGATGGGAATGCTCACCGTCGTCCGGCACGGCGCGCGGGCCGACCGGGAGATGCGGGCGGGCGGCTGGCGCCCCGCCGACCTGCGGGCGCAGGACATGCGGGCGCTGACCGTCGGCATCGTCGGCATGGGCAACATCGGACGGCAGGTGGCCGCCCGGCTCGCCGGGTTCGGCTCGCGGATCCTCTACTCCGACGTCGTCGAGCGCGACCTGCCCGGCTGCGAGCGGGTGTCGTTCGAGCGGCTGCTGGAGATCTCGGACATCGTCACGCTCCACGTACCCCTCGACGGGGCGTCCCGCGCCCTGATCGGGCGCGCCGAGCTGGCGCGGATGCGGCCCGGCGCGATCCTGTGCAATGCCAGCCGCGGCCCGATCGTGGACGAGGCGGCGCTGGTGGAGGCGCTCGAGTCCGGCCATCTGGGCGGGGCCGCGCTCGACGTGTTCGAGGTCGAGCCGCTGGCGGCCGACTCGCCGCTGCGGCGCATGGACAACGTCTTCCTCAACCCGCACATCGCGGGCGGGTCCGATCAGGCGCGGGTGAACCTGCTCGATCAGACCGCCGCGAACATCCGTCGCGTCCTGGCCGGGGAGCCACCGGTCAACGTGGTCAACGGCCTGTGACGCACCGAACCGGCAACGACGAGTAGGGAGAGATCGTGGGTAGGACTTTGCGTGAGCTGTGGGACGGCAACGAGGCGACGATCGGCGGCTGGTGCTCGATCCCCAGCCCGTTCTCCGCGGAGATGATGGGCCGCTGCGGCTTCGACTGGGTCTGCATCGACACCCAGCACGGGGTGATCGGCTACGACCAGATGATGCCGATGCTGCAGGCGCTGTCGATCACGAGGACACCGGCGTTCGTCCGCGTGCCGTGGAACCAGCCCGACCACATCATGAAGGCGCTCGACGCCGGTGCGCAGGGCGTGATCGTGCCGATGGTGAGCACGGAGGAGGACGCGCGGGCCGCGGTGACGGCGGCGAAGTACCCGCCGGCCGGCACCCGCAGCTGGGGGCCGATCCGGGCCGCGCTCGACGTCGACGACTACAGCGCCGAGGTCGGCAACCGGCGCACGATCGTCGCGGTGATGATCGAGACGCCGGGCGGGGTCGATAACCTCGACGCGATCCTGGCCGTGCCCGGCGTGGACGCGGTCTACGTGGGCCCGTCGGACCTCGCACTCGGCCACGGCATGACGCCCACCCTGTCCGTCAGCGACCCGGAGCACGAGCGGCTGATCGAGGCGATCGTCGACGGCTGCCGCCGCCACGGCGTCGTCGCCGGGATCCACTGCGACAGCGTCGAGACCGTGCGCCGCTGGCACGCCCGCGGGTACGGCATGTTCACCGTCGGCTCGGACGCCGCGCTGATGCGGCAGGCGGCCACGGCCGTCGTCGCGCAGGCGTTCGAGGGTAGCCGGGAGGTCGTGCTCCCGAAGACGGGGCAGTACGCATGAGTAGCCCTGTGTCAAGCCGCCGCCGGTTGATCTTGGTTGAGGAGTCGTTGGAGGGCTCCGTGGCGGGCGGGGTCGTAGGTGGTGTGGTCGTGCCAGCAGTGCCAGATGACGTAGAGCCAGG
>NZ_JAHKRK010000177.1 GCF_019396355.1 Pseudonocardia nigra | reverse complement strand
GCTGCGGCGACGACCAGCACGGCGGCGGCACCGAACCGGCGGTCGGCCGGGCTGTCGGCGGCCGCCGTGGCCGCCAGCGCGTCCACGGGATCGTCGAACACCGGTGGCGCGGGCGCAGGTGCGTCGGGCGCGATCCGCAGCAGCTCGCCGTCGAGGACACCCAGCTCGGTGAGGGTGGCCGCGGAGGGCAGCGGCCCGCCCGCGACCCCGGAGAGCCGCCACGGCTCCGGCCGCAGCCCGAACACCGGCTCGCCGACCAGCTCCAGGACCATCGGCACCAGCTCCGCCACCGGGATGTCGGCCGGCAGCGCGACGTCCACCCGCCGGCGCGGGGCGAGCACGGTGACCCGGCAGTGGGCCGCGTCGGTGGCGGGCATTGCGTACCTCCCCTCGGCCGGGCGGGCGACTTCCCCGAAACCGCCCCGGCGGGCCCCGTCGGCTGCCTAGCATCGCAGCGCCCGGGCGGCCGGTGGGCCCGTTTCGCCGAACCCGCGTCGCGGGCCGAGCCGGAGGGAGCGGGGATGGGCACCGTGGGCGTCGTCCGGCCGCGCCGGGTACCGCAGCGGATGCCCGGCGGCGAGATCGTCCTCGAGCCCCCTCCGGAGCCGGAGCGGGTGGTCCCGCCCGGCGTGCTGTCCCGGCTGCTGCCCGCCGGGATGCTGCTGGCGTCGCTCGGGTTCATCCTGCTCAACCCGCGCAGCCCCACGTCCTGGCTCTTCGGCGGCATGTTCGCCGTCTCGACGCTCGCGATGCTGATGACCGGGGCCGGGCGCGGCGGCGGCAACCGGTCGGCGGGCCTCGACGAGGACCGCCGCGACTACCTGCGCTACCTGTCACTGCTGCGACGCCGGGTCCGGGGCGTCGCGGCCGAACAGCGCGCCGTGCTCGAGGCGGTGCACCCCGACCCCGCGGCGTGGCCCGCCGTCCTCGCCTCCGGGCGGCTCTGGGAGCGCAGGCCCGGCGACCCCGACTTCGGCCAGGTGCGCATCGGTCGGGGCGCTCAGCGGCTCGCCACCCGCCTGGTCGCCCCGCAGACCGGCCCGGTCGAGGGCCTGGAACCGGTCACCGCGCTGGCGCTGCGCCGGTTCCTGCTCGGGCACGCGGTCGTCCCGGACCTACCGGTGGCGCTGTCGCTGCGGGCCAGCCCGACGGTGTGGCTCGAGTCCACCGACCCGGCAGCGGGCCCGGCGCCGGTCCGCGCGCTGGCCCGCGCGGTCGTCGCCCAGTACGCGCTCTGGCACAGCCCCGCCGACGCGCTCGTCGCCGTCGTCGCCCCGCCGACGCTCGCGTCCGAGTGGGAGTGGGTGAAGTGGCTGCCGCACGCGGCCCACCCGCGCAGGCGGGACGCCATCGGGCCGCTGCGGATGATCACCGCCGACGCCGACGACGTGCGCCGGTGGTGGCTCGCCGAGCTCGCCGGGCGGCCGGTCGGGCCCGGGGTGGGGGAGCCGCACCTGCTCGTCGTCGTCGACGACGTCGCCCAGGGCCCCGGCCCGTGGGCGGGGGTCGCGGGCGTCACGGTGCTGCGCGTCGGTGCACCGCCGGGCCGGCGGCCGGGTCCGTCGGTCGTGCGGCTGCTCGTCGAGCCCGGCAGCCTGCACCGCAGCGGCGGTGCGGACGGGGCCGCCGCCGAGACCGGGGACGCACCGGTGTGGATCGGGCGCCCGGACGCGCTGGGCGTCGCCGACGCCACCGCGCTGGCCCGCAGGCTCGCCCGCTACCGCCCCACGGGTGCGGGAGCGGCCGACGGCGACGTCCCGCGCGCGCCGCTCGGGCTCCCCGCGCTGCTCGGGCTCGGGCCCGGCCCGGCGGGCATCGTCGCGCTGCGGGAGCGGTGGTCGCGCGCCGACGCCGACCGGCTGCGCGTCCCGATCGGCATCGACGAGCGCGGCGCACCCGTCCCGCTGGACCTCAAGGAGTCAGCACAGGGCGGCAGCGGCCCGCACGGGCTGTGCATCGGCGCCACCGGGTCGGGCAAGAGCGAGCTGCTGCGCACCCTGGTGCTCGGCCTCGCCGCCACCCACTCGTCCGCCGAGCTGAACCTCGTGCTCGTCGACTTCAAGGGCGGCGCCACGTTCCTCGGGCTGGCCGGGCTGCCGCACGTCTCGGCGGTGATCACCAACCTGGCCGACGAGCTGACGTTGGTGGACCGGATGGCCGACGCGCTCGCGGGGGAGATCACCCGGCGGCAGGAGGTGCTGCGCGCCGCGGGCAACCTGTCCGGCGTCGCCGACCACGCCGCCGCGCGGAGGGCGGGTGCGGACCTCCCACCGTTGCCCGCGCTGTTCGTGGTGGTCGACGAGTTCTCCGAACTGCTGGCCCAGCGTCCTGAGCTGATCGAGCTGTTCGTCACGATCGGCAGGCTGGGGCGCTCGCTCGGGCTGCACCTGCTGCTCGCCTCCCAGCGCCTGGACGAGGGACGGCTGCGCGGTCTGGAGTCGCACCTGTCCTACCGGATCGCGCTGCGCACGTTCTCCGCGTCGGAGTCCCGGGCGGTGCTCGGCGTACCCGACGCCCACCAGCTGCCGCCCACGCCGGGGGTGGGGTTCCTCGCCACCGGCACCGACGAGCTCGTCCGGTTCCGGGCGGCGTACGTGTCCGGGCCCGACGCCGGCCCGGCCCGGTCCCGCCCGGCCGCGGCCCGGTCGCGCGCCCACCCGTTCCGGGCGGGTCCCGTCGCCACCGCCGCACCCGCCGAGCCGGTGGCGCCCGACGACGACGGGACCGCCGCGCCCACGGTGCTCGACGCCACGATCGCCGCGATGGCGGGCCACGGGCCGCCCGCGCACCGGGTATGGCTGCCGCCGCTCGACGCCCCGCCGCCGCTGGACGAGCTGCTCGGCCCGGTGCGACCGCTTCCCGGCAGAGGCCTCGGTGTGCCGCCGCGGGGGCCGCTGCGCGTGCCCGTCGGGCTCGTCGACCGGCCCTACCAGCAGCGCCGGGACCTGCTCGGGCTCGACCTCGCGGGCGGCTCGGGGCACCTCGCCGTGGTGGGCGCGCCGCGGGCGGGCAAGTCGACCGGCCTGGCCACCACCGTGCTGGCGCTGGCGCTCACGGCCACTCCCGCCGAGCTGGGCGTGCACGTCCTCGACTTCGGCGGCGGGTCGCTCGTCCGGCTGGCCGGGCTGTCCCACGTCGGCACGGTGGCCGACCGGCAGCAGACCGACCTGGTGCGGCGCACCGTCGCGGAGTTCTCCGCGGCGCTCGCCCGCCGGGAACGGCTGTTCCGCGACGCCGGCATCGCGTCGGTGGAGGAGTTCCGGGCCCGCCGGGCCGCCGGCGAGTTCACCGGCGAGCAGGCCACCGACCTCCTGCTCGTCGTCGACGGGTACCTCACGCTGCGCGGCGAGTTCGACGACCTGGAGGCGCGGCTGCTGCCGCTGGCGGCGCAAGGGCTGTCCTACGGGCTGCACCTCGCGGTCTCGGCCAACCGGTGGAGCGAGCTGCGGCCCGCGCTCAAGGACCTCCTCGGGGCCAGGATCGAGCTGCGGCTGGGGGAGCCGTCGGAGTCCGAGGTGGACCGGCGCCGGGCCGCCGAGGTACCGGCCCGGCCGGGGCACGGCCTGGCCGCCGACGGCGCGCCGACCGTGCTCGCGGCTCCGCGGCTGGCAACGGGCACCACCGACGAGGCCGGGCTCGTGGCGGCGATCGCCGCGGCCTGGCCGGGCGACGGGTTCGCGCCGGTCCGGCTGCTGCCCGAGCGGATCGAGCACGACCGGTTGCCCGCCGCCGCGCCGGGGTCCACCGGCATCCCCCTGGGCGTGGACGAGGAACGGCTCGGGCGGGTGGAGGTCGACCTCGGCGCCGAGCCGCACCTGGTCTGCTTCGCCGACGCGGAGAGCGGCAAGACCAACCTCCTGCGTCTCGTGGCGCACGGCGTCACGGCCCGGCACACCCCCGACGAGGCGCGGCTGGTCGTCGTGGACCACCGCCGCACCCTGCTCGGCGTCGTACCGGACTCGCACCTCATCGGGTACGCGAGCACGGCGGACGCCACCGCGGAGGCCGCCCGGGAGGTGGCGGCGTCGCTGCGCAGGCGGCTGCCGGGGCCGGATGTCACCCCGCGAGCGCTGCGCGAGCGAAGCTGGTGGACCGGTCCCGAGGTGTACGTGCTGGTCGACGACTACGACCTCGTCGCGCCCGGCGGTGGTGCCCCGCACCCGCTCCTGCCGCTGGTCGAGTTCCTGCCGCAGGCCAAGGACGTCGGGCTGCACCTCGTGGTGGCCCGGCGCTGCGGCGGGGCGGCCCGCGCGCTGTTCGACCCCGTGCTCGGACGGCTGCGCGAGCTCGGCGTGCCGGGGCTGGTCATGAACGGCAGCCCGGACGAGGGCGCGCTGGTCGAGACGGTCAAGCCGAGCTCCCTGCCGCCGGGGCGCGGCACGCTCGTCGACCGGCGCCGCGGCGCACGCCGCATCCAACTGGCCTGGCTGCCGCCCGCTGACGACGGCGCGTGAGCGAGCGTGCGAGCTCACCGTTCGACACCGAGCGCCGCGCGAATGCGGCTGACGAGCGCATGGGAGGAGGCTGCGTGAGCGCCGTCCCGACCCGCGTCGCGGTCGCCGTCGGGACGTCCCGGCTGCGGATGGCGGGCGCGGTGGGCGACGGGGAGCCGTGGCTGCTGGCGGAGGTCGCGGCGCCCGGCCCCGGGGTGCGCGCGCTGGTGGCCGACGTCGTCGGCGCGCCCCCGCACGAGCTCGTGCTGGTGCACCCGCCCGCCTGGCCGTCGGCGCGGGTGGCCGCGGAGGTCGCGCGCTGCGCGGGCGTCGCCCGGCAGGTGCGCGCGGTGCCCGCGCCCGTCGCCGTCGCCGGATCGAACCCCGCCGCCGTCCTCGACGTCGGGGGATCGGGCGCGGAGGCCACCCGGGTGGCGGGCGGGCGGGCGTTCGCCTGCCGGACCCGCCCGGCAGGCGGCGCGGCGCTCGACGAGGTGGTGCTCGCGGCGCTCGGGCCGTCCCCGGCCGGGGCCGATCCGGCCACCCGGAGGGCCGAGGCCCGCCGGGTGCGGGAGGTCCTGTCGCTGCTGCCGGCGGTGCCGCTCGGTGCGGGCTTGCCGGTGCAGGTCACCGCGGCGCAGGTGCGGCCCGGGCTGGCGGCCGCGCTCGGCCCGGCGGTCGAGGCCCTGCGCGCCGTGCTCGCCGCGGCCGGGCCGGCGCCCGTGCTGCTCGTCGGCGGGGTGGCGCGGGCACCGTTGCTCGCCGAGCTCCTCGACGAGGCCGGGATCGCGGACGTGACCGTGGTGGCACGCCCCGACGCGGCCGCCGTGCTGGGCGCCCTGCGCACACCGCCTGCGCCGGCCCCACCGCCGGTACCCGCCCGCAGCCCGGCCGCTCGACGCCGGCTGCGGCCGCTGCCGCCCCGGCGACGGACGCGCACCGCGCTGGCGCTCGCCGCCGTCGCGGTGGGCGCGGCGGCGCTGCTCGGCCTCGGCGCGCTGCTGCCGCCTGCGTCCGCACCCGCCGCCCCGGTGCCCGCCGGGGTGCTGGTGCAGTACGGGTACCGGCTCGACGTCCCCGCCGGGTGGGAACACACCGGCGGCCTCCCCGAGCGGCGGCGCACACTGCTCACACCCGTGGCGGCGCCCGAGGGCAGCGACCTCATCGCGGTGGAGCTCAGCCCGCTCGGCTACGACGCGGACGCGGAGCCGCAGCGGGCGCAGGCCGAGCTGCGGGCCGAGTACGACGCCGCCGTGGCCGCCGGGTCGCCCCTCTCCGGCTACGTGCCCGCGGCGCGGACGGCCGGCCGCACGGTCACGACCTATCGGCAGCAGGACCCGGACGGCCGCACCGTCGTCGACTGGTTCGTCGTCCTCGACGGCCCGGCCCAGCTCAGCGTCGGCTGCCGGCACACCGCGGCGGGGGCCGAGGCGGTCCTGGCGGCCTGCGCGGTCGTGGTGGGCTCGATCCGCCGAACGTGAAGGGGGCGGTGCCGAGAACACCGCACACACCCACCGGCGTCCGCACACATCGCCGGACATGTGTGCCGGCTCGTCTCGGTGTGTGCGGTGCGGGGCGCCGGCCGCGGAGGCGTTCGCAGCTGCAAACCGTCGCGCCGAAACGGCCCCGGCCCAGCGGGCGGGCTGTCACCGTCGACGGGGCAGGAGCGGACGGAACGAAAGGTGGGCGCGGATGAACACCGGTGGGTTCGGCACGACGACCGAGGAGATGGAACGGGCCGGCAGACATGTGCTGTCGGTGAACGAGGCGGTGCAGTCCGACCTCGCGGCGCTGCGGGCGAAGCTCGAGCCACTGGCCGGGGCCTGGAAGGGGCTGGCGGCCGCCGAGTTCGCGAAGCTGATGGTGCGCTGGGACACGAACGCGCGGTCGCTGAGCGAGGCGCTCGGGTCGATCGGCACGGCGATCCAGGGGTCGGCGCGCACCTACCAGCAGCAGGAGGACGAGCAGTCCGGCGGTATGTCCTCGATCAGCGCGGCGCTGGGCTAAGGGGGCGGGAGATGACCGAGATCAAGGTGGCGTTCGGGCAGCTCGCCACGGCCCAGGCCGACGTCGCGGGCACGGCGGGACGCATCGGCAACCAGCTCGAGGAGCTCAAGCGGTTCCTCGCCCCGATGGCCGCGACGTGGGAGGGGCAGGCGGCCGAGGACTACCGTGTCAAGCAGCGCCAATGGGACGTCGCGGCGGCCGACCTGGCGGCCGTGCTCGCCCAGATCGGGGTCGCGCTGGGCGCCGCCAACGAGAGCTACCAGCGCGTCGAACAGGCGAACGCCGCCCGCTGGCGGTGACGGGCGACACGCCCGGAGCGGGGGCTCCCGCCGCTTCGAGGGGGCGTTTTGACCCCGCTCCGGAGCGGCGGGTACCCTCGTTCTTCGATGTGCTGAGGGTGAGCACCCGCAGTCGTGTCAGCACGACTTGCACGGCCCGCGAACCGGGCCCGGCGCCCTCGGCACCAGCGCAACCAGAGGCGGCCTCCGAGCCCCGGGCCCGGGAGCCGCCGCTCGACGAGTTCACGACATTGACGAGGTAGGCCCGTGCCCACGTACAGCCCGAAGCCCGGCGAGATCAACCGCGCCTGGCACGTGATCGACGCCACCGACGTGGTGCTCGGCCGCCTCGCCACGCACGCTGCCACGCTGCTGCGTGGCAAGCACAAGCCGACGTACGCCCCCCACATGGACACGGGCGACTTCGTCGTCATCGTCAACGCGGAGAAGGTTGCGGTCTCCGGCAACAAGCGCGACGACAAGTTCGTCTACCGCCACAGCGGTTTCCCGGGCGGGCTCAAGCAGCGCTCGGTCGGCGAGATGATCGAGAAGCACCCGGACCGCCTCGTCGAGAAGGCCGTCAAGGGTATGCTCCCGAAGAACCGCCTCGGCCGCGCGATGAGCAAGAAGCTCAAGGTCTACGCCGGGCCGGACCACCCGCACGCCGCGCAGCAGCCTGCCGCGTTCGAGATCACCCAGGTCGCCCAGTGACTGAGCCGACCAGCACCGAGTCTGTGGAAGAGGGACAGCCCGTGAGCACGCCCGAGTCCGAGATCGAGGCCGTCGAGGAGGCGGCCGTCGACGCCGAGGCCACCGAGCTGGCCGACGCCATCGACGAGTTCGAGACCGAGGTCGAGCTCGCCCCCGCCGAGATCCCGGCGGTGTTCGCCGACCGGCCGATCCAGACCGTGGGCCGGCGCAAGGAGGCCGTCGTCCGCGTCCGGCTCATGCCCGGCACCGGCGAGTTCCGCCTCAACGGCAAGTCGCTCGAGCAGTACTTCCCGAACAAGCTCCACCAGCAGCTCATCCGTGAGCCGCTGGTCACGGTCGAGAAGACCGAGCGCTTCGACATCTTCGCCAACCTGCACGGTGGCGGCACGTCCGGCCAGGCCGGTGCGCTGCGCCTCGCCATCGCGCGCGCCCTCGTCGAGGCCGACTCGGAGGACCGCCCGCCGCTCAAGCGCGCCGGCTTCCTCACGCGCGACCCGCGGGTCATCGAGCGCAAGAAGTACGGCCTCAAGAAGGCCCGCAAGGCGCCTCAGTACAGCAAGCGCTGATCGCAGGCGTGCGTCGTCTGTTCGGCACCGACGGCGTTCGCGGCCTCGCCAACGGCGAGCTCCTCACTCCGGAGCTCGCCGTAGCGCTGTCCGCGTCCGCTGCGCGTGTCCTCGTCGACCGGGACCGCTCGCACCGGCCGGTCGCGGTCGTCGGCCGCGACCCGCGCGCCAGTGGTGAGATGCTCGAGTCGGCCGTCGTCGCCGGGCTCGCCTCGGCGGGAGCCGACGCCGTGCGCGTCGGTGTCCTCCCCACCCCGGCCGTCGCGTTCCTCGTCGGGGAGCTCGACGCCGACTTCGGTGTGATGATCTCGGCGTCGCACAACCCGATGCCCGACAACGGGATCAAGCTCTTCGCCGCGGGCGGGCACAAGCTCCCCGACGCGCAGGAGGCCGCCGTCGAGGCGGGTCTCGACACTCCGGCCGCCCGCCCTACCGGCGCGGACGTCGGCCGGGTTCGTGACCTCGGCGACGCCGGCGCCCGTTACGTCGACCATCTGCTCAGCGCCACCCCGCAGCGGCTCGACGGCCTGCGGGTCGTGGTCGACTGCGCCCACGGTGCCGCGTCCACCGTCGCCCCCGACGCCTACCGCCGGGCGGGCGCGGACGTCGTCGCCCTGCACGCCGAGCCGGACGGGCTCAACATCAACGAGGGCGTGGGCTCCACCCACCTCGACCGCCTGCAGCGCGCCGTCCGTGAGGACGGGGCCGACCTCGGCATCGCCCACGACGGCGACGCCGATCGCTGCCTCGCCGTCGACGCCACGGGCGCGCCGGTGGACGGTGACCAGATCATGGCGGTCCTCGCCGTCGCCATGCGGGACGCGGGTGAGCTCGCCGGCGACACCCTGGTGGCCACCGTCATGAGCAACCTGGGCCTGCACCTCGCGATGCGGGACGCCGGCATCGCGGTCCGCACCACTCAGGTCGGCGACCGGTACGTGCTCGAGGAGCTGCGGGCGGGCGGGTTCACGCTCGGCGGCGAGCAGTCGGGGCACGTCGTGCTCCCGCGGGACGCCACCACCGGCGACGGCCTGCTCACCGCGATGCGGCTCATGGCCAGGATGGCGGCCACCGGATCATCTGTTGCCGAGCTCGCCGCGATCGTCACCCCGCTGCCCCAGGTGCTGCGCAACGTGCAGGTCGTCGACAAGGCGGCCGTCGCCGAGTCCCCGGCCGTGCGCGACGCCGTGGCGGCCGCCGAGGCCGAGCTGGGCGGCGCCGGGCGCGTGCTGCTGCGGCCGTCGGGCACCGAGCAGCTGGTCCGGGTGATGGTCGAGGCCCCGACGGCCGAGCAGGCGCAGGCGGCGGCCGGGCGGCTGGCCGAAGTCGTGGCCGCGGCCCACTGACTTCCCCCGTTCGCGCCCGGCGCGCGGCTCGGTCCGGCACGATCGGGCCATGCCGCCGGACCTGCACCTGCACCCCGACCGGCTGCGTGGACACGCCGCCAGGGCCGCGGCGCTCTCCGAGGACCTGCGTGCGGTGCTGCGCCACGTCCCCGCGCCCCAGGGGCAGGTGCTGGACGCGGAGCAGGAACGGTTGTGCGCACTGGCGACAGGCGCCGCGCGGGAGCTGGCGGAGCTGAGCGCCGCTCTCGCCGCGGCGGCCACGGAGGCGGCGGCGGCCGACACGGCTGCCGCCGACCGCATCGCGCGTGCTGACGACATGGGGCACGCGTGACCCCGTCGGACCGGCCGGACGACGGGGCGGCCGCGGGCCGGTGGTGCCTGCTGCTGGCCGAGGAGATGGCCGAGGTGGGACGGCGGGCCACCACGCTGGCCACGGAGATCGCCGACGACTGGCGCGACGACCGCGGTCGGGAATGGGCCGAGCGGGTCGCCCTGCTGGGCCGGGAGCTGGGCCGGTCGGCCGTCGCCGCGGCCGAGCTGGGAGCGGCGTGGACCCGGCGGCAGCCGGACGCCCCACAGATCACCCCATCCTCCGTCGTCCCGCGCCGGGGCTACGGCGTGCGGCTCGGCGGCACCGAGTCGGCCCGGGCCGACGACGAGCGCGGCATCCGGATCGCCGAGCTTCCCGCCGCGGGCCCCGAACCGGGCTGACGGGAGCGGTCAGTGCCGTTCGGCGAGGGTGGTGCCCGGCACCTTGCCGTCCACCAGCTGCTCCACCCGGTCCTCGCCGCACAGGTGGTGCAGCAGGAACGCCGTGACCAGCGCGCGACTGATCCGGCGGGTCTTCGCGTCCGGACTCCCGGAGAGCACGAAGTCGCTCCAGTGCTTGCCGTCGAGGAAGCCCGTGTGCATGGCCTTGGTCACGGTGCGCAGCCACACGGGGCCACCGGCAGCGGCGGCGATCGGCTCGGCGTGTCCGCCCGCCGGGGACACGGTGTCGCGGCCGGCCGCCAGGTGCAGCACCGGCACGGTGACGTTGCGCGCGGCGTCGAGGGCCGACGGCCACGTCTGCGCGACGGCGATCGTCACGACCGCGGTGACCCGCGGGTGGCCCTCGGCCGCGACGAGCGCGACGCCACCGCCGATGCCGTGGCCCGCGAACGCGGTGCGGCGGGCGTCGACGCTGATGCGCCCGTCCCCGAGCCGCACACCGGCGCACACGTCGAGGGTGGTGCGCAGGTCGGCGGCGAAGCCGGCGTGGCTCGGCAGCGGGCCGCGGTGGTTGCCCGGCGCTGCGGCCACGATGCCCCACGACGCGAGGTGCCGCAGGAGGTCGGCGTAGCGCTCGGCGGGCTGCAGCCAGTCGTGGGCGAACGCGACGGCGGGCAGACCCAGCCCCTCCTCGGGTGCGAACACGACGCCGGGGATGCCGACCATGCCGAGGTCGCCGCGCAGGACCGCGTGCGGGCCGGGCCGGGAGAGCTGCTCGAGTGCCTCCTTGGCGTTGCGCGCCGGGGGCGGCCGGGGGGACTGGCTGGTCCGGGTCACAGCGCTGCACGGTAGTCCTGGGGCGCTGTCCGCGCCCAGCACGGTGGCCGGTGAGGTAACGCGATCGGGTCGGGGGCCGAGTGGTCAGCTGGCACGGCGCTTCCGTCGTGCGTATCTGTTCGTCCCCGAGGGGCACACCCGAGAGCGACGCGTCGGTCGGCGTGATCGACGGTCAGGAGGTGGCCGCCGCGGTGTCCGAGCAGCTGACCGCGCAGGTGGGGCAGGCTCCCGACAGCGTCACCTGCCCGGACCTGCCGGCGGCCGTCAGCGAGTCGACCCGCTGCGAGCTGGTGGCGGGCCAGGACACGCTGGGTGTCACGGTGACCACCTCTTCGGCGGAGGGCGGCAGCGCCGAGTTCGACATCCTGGTCGACGAGATGCCCTCCTGACGAGCACCGCTCACCTACCCTCCGGGTCATGACCACGCACGCGACGCACGGGGTGTGGACCGCGCAGCAGGTGCGCGACGCCGAGGGGGTGCTGCTGTCCCGCACCGCCGAGGGTGCGCTGATGCGGCGGGCCGCGTTCGGGCTCGCCGTGCACGCGCGCCGGATGCTCGCCGCCGACGGGCGGGTGGGCGGTCGCCGCGTCGCGCTGCTGGTCGGCGCGGGCAACAACGGCGGCGACGCGCTGTGGGCCGGGGTGGAGCTGCGGCGCCGCGGCGTCGGCGTCACGGCGGTGCTGCTCGACGCGGAACGCGCACACCCGGCCGGTCTCGCCGCGCTGCGCCGGGCGGGCGGCCGGGCCGTCGACCCCGAGGCGGGCCTGGTGGCGGCGCTCGGCGCCGACCTCGTGATCGACGGCATCGTCGGCATCTCCGGGCGCGGCCCGCTGCGCGCACCGGCCGCGGACCTGGTGGCCGCGGTGGACCGGGCGGGCGTGCCCGTGCTCGCCGTCGACGTGCCCAGCGGTGTGGACACCGACACCGGGGCGGTCGACGGGCCCGCGGTGACCGCGGCCGCGACCGTGACGTTCGGTGCGCGGAAGCCCGTGCACGTGCTCGCGGCGCCGCGGTGCGGGGCCGTGCACCTGGTCGACATCGGGCTCGGCGACGTGTTGCCCGAGCCGCACGCGGTCGTGCTCGGCGCACCGGACGTGGGGTGGCGGTGGCCCGTCCCGGGCCCCGACGACGACAAGTACAGCCAGGGCGTGGTCGGGATCGCCGCGGGCTCCGACGTCTACCCGGGCGCGGCGGTGCTCGCCACCGGCGCGGCCGTCCTCGCGACGAGCGGGATGGTGCGCTTCGCGGGGAGCGCGGCGCGCGGGGTGCGGGACCATTGGTCCGAAGTGGTCACGACGACGTCGGTGGAGGCCGCGGGACGCACCCAGGCCTGGGCGGTCGGCCCGGGCATCGGCACCGACGACGCCGGCCGGGACGTGCTCGCGGAGGTGATCCGCCGGGAGGTGTCGCTCTGCGTGGACGCCGACGGCGTTACCCTCCTGGCGCAGCACGCCGACCTGCGCGCGGCCGTGCGCGGCCGCCCCGTCGTGATCACGCCGCACGACCGGGAGTTCGCGCGCATCGCGGGCGAGGTGGGCGTCGACCGCGTGGGAGCTGCCCGGCGGGCCGCCGCCGACCTCGGCGTCACCGTGCTGCTGAAGGGGAACGCCACCGTCGTCGCGGACCCGGACGGGCGGGCGCTCGTGCACCCCGCCCGGTCGTCGTGGGCGGCCACGGCGGGCTCGGGCGACGTGCTGACCGGCATCATCGGGGCGCTGCTCGCGGCCGGGCTGGAACCGTGGTGGGCGGCGGGCTGCGCGGCGTACGTGCACGGGCTGGCCGCCGATCTCGCCGCGCGCGGGGCGCCCGCGCCGGCCTCGGCGCTGCAGGCCGCGATCCCCGCCGCGATTCGGGCGATTCGAGCCGAGGACTAAGCGGTGGACTTAGCAGGGTAAACTCGTCGCATGTCCGAGTTCGGGGTCCACGAGGCGAAGACGCACTTCTCCAAGTTGCTGGAGAAGGCGCTCGCCGGCGAGGACGTGATCATCACCCGGTCCGGCGAACCGCTGGTGAAGCTCGTGCCGGTGCAGCGCAAGCGCAAGCCCAACTTCGGGTTCGCCGCCGGCACCTTCACCATCCCGGACGACTTCGACGAGTGGCCCGAGGAGTTCTTGGATTACTTCCGGTGAGAGTTCTTCTTGACGCGAACGTCGTGTTGGCCCTGGCAGAGAGCCCGATGCGACTGCGACCCGAGGTGGTCGATCAGCTGGCCGCCGATGCGACAATACTGATCATCTCGACGGTGAGTCCGTGGGAGATCGCGATCAAGTGGCGGACCGGGAGACTGCCGCTTCCCGAGCACCCGCGGCCGTGGTTCGCACGACTGGTGCGCGAGTTCGGCGCACAGATTCTGCCGATCACCCAGGAGCATGTCGTGCACGTGGCCGACCTGCCTGATCACCACGATGACCCGTTCGACCGGCTGCTCATCGCCCAGGCCCAAGTCGAGCGCATGCCGATCGTCACGGCCGACCGCTCGTTCGCGAAGTACGACGTGGAGGTCATCGCCGCGCGGTAGGCCGGGCGCCGGATGCGATGATGCGCGGATGGCCGACCGACCGGAGAGCGCGCGCGCCGAGGCCGTGGTGGACCTCGACGCGATCCGGCACAACGTCCGCGTGCTGCGGGAGGGCGCGCCGGGCGCGGAGCTGATGGCGGTGGTGAAGGCCGACGGCTACGGCCACGGTGCCGTCCCCGTCGCGCGGGCGGCGCTCGCCGCGGGCGCCTCGTGGCTGGGCGTGTGCACCCTCGAGGAAGCCCTGGACCTGCGCGCCGCGGGGATCACGGCGCCGCTGCTGTCGTGGCTGCACCTGCCGGACGAGGACTTCACCGAGGCGGTCGCCGCGGACGTCGACCTGTCCGTCTCCTCCCGCGCCCACCTCGCGGCCGTGCTCGCGGGGGCCCGGCGGGCCGGCCGCGCCGTCCGCCTGCACCTCAAGGTCGACACGGGTCTCTCGCGCAGCGGCGTGCAGCCCGCGGACTGGGCCGACCTGCTCGACGACGCGGCCAAGGCCGTCGCCGAGGGGGAGGCGGAGGTCGTGGCCGTCTGGTCGCACCTCGCCTGCGCCGACACCCCCGATCACCCCTCCCTGGACCGGCAGGCCGCCCGGCTCACCGCCGCGTGGCGGGCCGCCTGCGAACGCGGACTGACGCCGATCCGGCACCTCGCCAACGCCGCCGCGACGATGACGCGCCCCGATCTGCACTTCGACCTGGTCCGGCCGGGGATCGCGATCTACGGGCTCGACCCGCTCGACCGTCCCGCCGCGGAGAGCCCGCTCCGGCCCGCCATGACGCTGCGGGCCCGGGTGGCGCTCGTCAAGCGCGTGCCCGCCGGGGAGGGCGTCTCCTACGGGCACGAATGGACCACGCTGCGCGAGACCACCCTCGCCCTGGTGCCCCTCGGGTACGCCGACGGCGTCCCGCGCAGGCTCAACCGCGAGGGGCGGATGCGGGTGCTGCTCGCGGGTGCGGTGCGGCCGGTCGTCGGAAGAGTGTGCATGGACCAGGTCGTGGTGGACTGCGGGAACGATCCGGTGCGGGAGGGGGACGTCGCGGTGTTGTTCGGTCCGGGCGACCACGGGGAGCCGACGGCCCAGGACTGGGCCGACGAGCTCGGCACGATCCACTACGAGGTGGTCACCGGCGTGCACGGCAACCGCGTGACCCGCACGACGGTCGGGGGCGGCGCGCGGTGAGCAGGCAGCTGTGGGGGGCGGTCGCGGGCGCCGCGGGAGCGGCGGTCACGGGTGTGGCGGTCGGGGTGGCGGCCCGGAAGCGCTCCCGGATCGCCGCCGACCGCCGGCGGCTCGCGACCGAGCTGACCGAGGGCGCGTCCGGGCCGGGTGAGCTGCCGGTCGGAGAGTCGTCGTCGGTGACCGCCGACGACGGCATGCGGCTGTCGTGCGAGGAGATCGAGGCGCCCGGCGGGGATGCCGCGCTGACCGTCGTGCTCGTGCACGGGTTCGCCCTCGACCGACGCACCTGGCACTTCCAGCGTCGCTCGATCGCGGAGCTCACCGATCCCGCCGTCCGGCTCGTGCTCTTCGACCTGCGCAGCCACGGCCGCTCGGAGCGCGCGCCCGAGGAGAGCTGCACCATCGAGCAACTCGGGCACGACCTCGACGCCGTGATCAGGGCGCTCGCCCCCGAAGGCCCGCTGGTGCTGGTGGGGCACTCGATGGGCGGCATGACGGTCATGGCGCTGGCCGAGCAGCACCCCGAGCTGTTCGAGGAGCGCGTGGTCGGCGTGGCGCTGGTGGCCACCTCGGCGGGCGAGGTGGCGAGCGCCGGGCTGTCGGGCACGCTGCTGTCCCGGCACAACCCCCTCACGCGTGGGGTCGGCGTTCTCGCGCGCCTGCAGCCCAAGCTGGTGGAGACCCTGCGCCGCGCGGCGGGCGACGTCATCTGGGCGCTCACCCGCAGCTACGCCTACGGCGACCGCAACGTCTCGCCGTGGCTCGTCGACCTCGTCGACAAGATGATCAGCGCCAACGCGGTCGACGCCCTGACCGACTTCGCGGACACCGTGAACAGCCACGACCGGCTCGCCGCGCTGCCCGCGCTCGCCGGGTGCGAGGTGCTCGTCGCCGCGGGCGACGCCGACCGCGTCATCCCGGTTTCGCACAGCGACGTGATCGCCGCCGAGCTCCCCGACGCCACACTCGTGCGGTTCCCCGGAGTGGGACACCTCCCGATGCTCGAGCAGCCGGAGAAGATGGACGAGGCACTGATCGAGCTGTTGCGCCGGAGCGCGGCGCGCGCCGGCGGGACGAAGGCACAGGGCACCGCGGCGCCGGGCGGGCGGCGATCATGACGGCGGGACACCGGCCCGTGGAGCTCGATGTGGACCTGGAGCTGCCGACGGCGGCCGACACCGAGGCACTCGGGGAGCGACTCGCCGCCGGGCTCGGGCCCGGGGACCTGGTCGTGCTCTCCGGCCCACTGGGGGCGGGCAAGACCGTGCTGGTGCGCGGCCTGGCCCGCGGGCTCGGGGTCGCCGGACCGGTCACGTCGCCGACGTTCGTGATCGCCCGCGAGCACCGGCCGCTGCCCGGCGGCGCGGGCGTACCGCTCGTGCACGTCGACGCCTACCGCCTCGGCGGCACCGCCGAGCTCGACGACCTCGACCTCGACACCGACCTCGCCGAGGCCGTGGTGGCCGTCGAATGGGGCGAGG
Organism: Pseudonocardia nigra; assembly: GCF_019396355.1. Classification (GTDB taxonomy): domain Bacteria; phylum Actinomycetota; class Actinomycetes; order Mycobacteriales; family Pseudonocardiaceae; genus Pseudonocardia; species Pseudonocardia nigra. Next base: position 1,251 of record NZ_JAHKRK010000177.1, on the reverse strand, counting down.
GCGTGGCCGAGCGGCTCGCGGCCCGGCACCTGCTGGTGCGGCTCACCCGACGCCCCGACGACGTGCGGGTGGCCAGCGTGCACCGCGTGGAGGAGCAGGTGTGAGTCCCACCGGATGGGCGACCGGCCCCGACGCCGTGATCCAGTGCCTTCGCGACCGCCCGGCGCTGCTCGCGGACAGGTGACGGCGGGACGGGTGATCGCCGTGAGAGTGCGTTCCTCGTACCGCTGACCGCGCGGGTGCCCATCTCACCGTGATCATGGCGGTGGTGGTCGTCGTGAGGGTGCGGTTCTCGTACCGCTGAGTGCGCTGGTGCGTATCTCGTGGTGATCAAGCGGTTCGGTGGTGGTGGTCGTCGGGGGCGGTCCGGACCCGGCAGATGATCGTCGTGAGAAGTGCCGTCCTCGTACTGCTGACCGCGCGGGTGCTCATCTCACCGTGATCATGGCGGTGGTGGTCGTCGTGAGGGTGCCGTTTTCGTACCGCTGAGTGCGCTGGTGCGTATCTCGTCGTGATCGTGCGGCGGTCCGGTCCGCGCCGGTGATCGTCGTGAGAGGGCGGTCTCTGCACCGGGAACTGCGCGGGTGCTCATCTCGCGGCGATGAGGCGGGCGGTGATCGCCGTGAGGGTGTGGTCCTTGCATCGCTGACGGCGCGGATGCACATCTCGCCGCGATCACGTCGACGGCCGTATCGGCCCCCTCGGCGGTCCCCTTCGCGCGGCGCTCGTACGCTCGTCCCCGTGCTCGTGCTCGCCCTGGACACCGCCACCCCCGCCGTCACCTGCGGCATCGTCGAGCTGGGCGACGCCGGTCCGGTCGAGCGGTCGGTCCGGGTCGCCCGTGACGCGCGCAAGCACGCGGAGTTGCTCATGCCGGGCGTGCTCGCCGCCTGCGCCGACGCGGGTGTGGCGCTGCCCGAGATCGGGGCCGTGGTCGTCGGCGCCGGACCGGGCCCGTTCACCGGCCTGCGCGTCGGCATGGTCACCGCCGCCGCGCTCGGCGACGCGCTGGGAGTTCCGGTGCACGGGGCGGGCACGCTGGACGCGATCGCCGTCGACGCCCGTCGCGACGCCCCGGAGGGTCCGCTCGTCGTGGCGATCGACGCGCGCCGCCGCGAGGTGTACTGGGCCGCCTACGACGCCTCGGGCAGCCGGATCGACGGCCCGCACGTGGACGCGCCCGCCGCGGCGGCCGAGCGCGTGGCGGAGCTGGGCGCCGTCGCCGCGGCGGGCGGTTCCGCGGGGCTGCTC
>NZ_JAHKRK010000176.1 GCF_019396355.1 Pseudonocardia nigra | reverse complement strand
GCCACCGCGCGGTCGCCACCCGCTACGACAAGCGCGACTACATGTTCCGCGGAACCATCGACGTCGCCTCGATCAGGATCTGGCTCCGCGACCCCGTCCCATGATCCAAGGGACACGCTCTAGTCGTCGACGACGACCTGACCGTCCGTGACGTCGTCGGCCGCTACCTCGACAGGGCCGGCTACCGGGTCGCGGTCGCGGGCGACGGCGAGGAAGCGCTGCACGCGTTCGACGACACCTCACCCGACGTCGTCCTCCTCGACCTGATGCTGCCGCGGCTCGGCGGTCTCGAGGTGTGCCGACGGATGCGCCGGCACGCGACCGACGTGCCGATCATCATGCTGACCGCGCTCGGCGAGGAGGAGGACCGGGTGCTCGGCCTCGAGCTCGGCGCCGACGATTACGTCGTCAAGCCGTTCAGCCCCCGAGAGCTCGTGCTGCGCGTCGGCGCGGTGCTGCGGCGCGCCCGCGAGCGCCCCGCCCCGGAGGCCGGCGCGCGCAACCTCCTCGACGGCGGGCTGGAGGTCGACGTCGCGGGAAGACGAGTCCGGCTGCGCGGGGCGCCGCTGGCCCTCACGGTGCGCGAGTTCGACCTGCTGGCGTTCCTCGTCCGCAAACCCGGCCAGGCCTTCACCCGCAACGAACTGCTCGAGCACGTCTGGGGCTGGGACTTCGGCGACAGGTCCACCGTGACGGTGCACGTCCGGCGGCTGCGCGAGAAGATCGAGGACGACCCGACGACGCCGCGACGGATCGCGACCGTCTGGGGCGTCGGGTACCGCTACGACACCCAGGAGCCGTGATGGGTGAACTGCTCGCCGTCGTACCGGTGTCACTGCTGTTCTCGGTGCCGGTGGCGGTCGTCGGCGCGGTCGTGCTCGCCCGCATGCGGCGACGCTCCATCACGGCCTCGGTCACCGTGCTCGTCCTCGTCCCGGTGCTGGCCGCGCTGGCGGGCGTGCTCGGCACGAGCGGGTTCATGTACAGCCCGCTGCTCGGAGCGACCGTGGTGATCTGCGCCGTCGTCGCCGCCGTGACGGTCCCGGCGGCCATGCTGCTCGGCCGGGGCATCGCCCGCGAGCTGATGTGGCTGCACGAGGCGCACGCGGCAGAGCGGACCGCGGAGGCATCACGACGCCAACTCGTCACCTGGATCAGCCACGACCTGCGCACCCCGCTGGCCGGCATCCGGGCAATGTCCGAGGCCCTCGCCGACGGCGTCGTGGCCGAGCCGAACGCGGTGGCGACGTACGCAGGCCGCATCCGCAACGAAACCGAACGGCTCTCGGAGATGGTCGACGACCTGTTCCAGCTCTCACGCATCACCTCCGGCGCACTCCGGTTGACGCTCTCGACCGTGTCACTCGAGGACGTGGTCAGCGAGGCCCTCGCCGCCGAGGACGTCCTCGCCGCCCGCAAGGGCGTACAACTGCGCACCGAGCCCGGCGGGCCCTGGCCGCTCGTGCGCGGCAGCGATCCCGAGCTGGCGCGCGTCGTGCGAAACCTGCTGTCCAACGCGGTCCGGCACACCCCACCGGACGGCACGGTGGTCGTCACCGCGGGCGCGGCGGGCGACCGCGCCTGGCTGCGGGTGGACGACGCCTGCGGCGGCATCGCGCCCGCGGACCTGGAGCGAGTCTTCGACGTCGCCTTCCTCGGGGCGACCGCCCGCAGCCCCGACAACTCGGTGCGGGGCGGGCTCGGACTCGCGATCGCGCGCGGTCTCGTTGAGGCCCATGCCGGGCGGATCCGCGCGCACAACCACGGGCCGGGATGCCGCTTTGAGGTCGAACTGCCGCTGGCCGCACCACATCCGGCACCCGCCACCCGGTCGGTATGAGCTCCCGCTGATCCGGACGTTCCCCGACCGGTCGCGGCGGCGGCGCGACACAGAGGAATGCCCCGACCAGCTCCGTCGGCGGCAACCGTCGCCGATTCGGGGCCTTTGGGCCGAGTGGACCGTTTGCCTAGTGGACGTACTCGAGCCGCGATCGGCGTCCCCCGTGAGTCATGGCTGAGGGCGCGGCGCCGAAGCGACTTCCGCTGCGCTCGCGTCAGGCTCATCGAGTGGCTATCTGGTGCTCGTCGGAACGGCGGGGGACACCGCCAGGGCGGGTTGCTGTACGCCCTGCTGCTGGTGCTCACCCTCGAGGTCGAGCGCGGCGTCCCCGGCGCCCGACTCGCTGGTCGGGGTGCAGGCCGTGCCACCGCCGGACGGGGTGCCCGCCGACAGCTCCTGGCTCGGCTCGCGCCGACGACGAGGTGAAGATCCGCGGGCACCGGGTCGACCTCGGCGAGATCGACAGCCTGTTGCTCGAGGATCCCGCCTCGACCGCGCCGGCGGTCACGGTCCCGGCCTCGAGATGCGCGGCGAAATTGCGCACGGTCGGGTTCGCGTAGGTCCCGGACCGGCAGGTCGCAGAACTCGGTGTATGCGCAGTCGGGGACCCGCGAGCCGGCGCCGACGACGTACCCGCCCGCGGCCCGGGTGTCGATCAACCTTATCTACACGTACCGGACGCTGCCAGGGACCTGCGTTCTGCTTTCCGTTCGGCGTGTCCCTCACGAATATCAGAGCAGTGACAGGCACGTTGGCTACTTTCGGCGCGTGCCGCAGAGCTATCGCGCGGAGCGGGCGACGTCGGCGTCGGGCGACGTTTCCTGGGTCGTCATTGACGGTGAGACGTTCGAGCTTCATGTTGAGGCGACGACGTTCTTGAGTGCGTTGCGGGCCCGCGACGCGTCGGTGAACACCGAGCGGGCCTACTTTCCTTCCTTAATCAAGCGGCGCCGTGAGGCGGTGCCCGAGCCGTGCGGCCTCCGGCCGGTCCCCGGGCACCGCCCATCGGGTGCGGGGGCCGGATCACGCCGGACGGCACGCCGGCCCCGGGGCCTCCGCCTGGTGGCTCCGCACCCCGGTGTGCGTGGGAGCGCACCTGGACCCGCTGATCGGCCACATCCGGCCCTCCACGCAGTCGGATAACCTGCGGCTGATGCAGGCCGAGGGTCGTGGGTAAGCCCTCGGCGGCCTTCTGGACAGACTGTGACGTGAGCGTTCGGACGTTGCGGCGCGCCCGATGCCGGATCAGCGGTTAGCCACCACCGGCGTCGCGAGCCAGTAGCACGGTCGGCAGCTTGCCGGCACGACCGCGCAGGTCGATCGGCGGGCAACGGCAGCAGAGGGCAGTAGCTATAGCTAAGTCGATGCGTCCGCCTTCACACCGAAGACAGCACCGCCGCTTCGGCCGTAGTCCTTCTCACTGCCGATCTGCGTCCTCTCGACGCGACGACCTCACCGCTCTCTGTCAGGATGCTGACTGCACGGTGGGCCGTAGCAACCGACACGCTGTAACGGGCTGCGAGCTGCTTTACGGTGGGAAGCGGATCGCCCTCGTCCAGTGCTCCGCACCGGATTGCGGCCCGCAGGTCGCCCGCGATGCGCTGGTACGGGTGGTCAGAGTCACCATCGTCGGAACGCACCGGCATCCCACCCTGCGCGGAGTCGCCGATGATCTGCGCCGGTAGCTCGGGCATCCGCGCGGCGAGCGAGTTGGCAGCCCGCTGATCAGCCTCGGCCACCCACGCGCTGTAGACCCGAAGTGTTGTCGTCCCACCTCCGCCGTGCCCGAGGCGCCCTGCGACCGTGCGCACGTCGACCCCGGCGGCGATCAGCTCGGTTGCCGAGTAGTGGCGGAGCTGGTGCAGGTGCATGTCCCACCCGAGCCGAGCGCACATGCGGGTGTAGCGCTGCGTCGCCAAGTCCGGCTTCGGCCACATGCTCCCGTCCGGCTCGGGCGAGAACACGAACGCTTCGTCGCGCAGCTCCACGCCAAAGGTCGCGGCGCGCTCGGCGCAGTGCTGCAGGTAGGCGCGAAGCAGAGTGAGGGTCTGGGCGTCGAGGACGATCCGCCGGCGTTGGTGGGTCTTGGTGTCCTTCTCCCAGGTTCGGCCGCTGGTCTGCGCGATGCTGGACCGGATGTTGAGGACGCCGGCGGCGAAGTCGATCCGGTCCCATCGCAGTGCGCATAGCTCGCCACGCCGTGCCCCGGTGGTCATCGCGAGCCAGACGAACATGCCCCAGTCCGGGTCCTTCCACGCCTCGGCGGAGATCCGAGCTGCCTGCGCGGGCGTGGGAGGCTGAGGGTCGGGTGTCGGGGCCGTGGGTGCCTGCGCCTGTGCGATCGGGTTGACGCCGATCCACCGCCACTTCACGGCCCGGCTGAACGCGCCGTTCAACACGTTGTGGATCTGACGGAGGGAAGCCTCGCCGAGCGGCCGGCAGCGGTGGGCGCCGCAGCGCTCGTCGCATTCGTGGTCGACGTCGGTCCGGTGCTCGACGTACGGGCGCCCGCCGCAGCGGGCGCGGCAGGTACGGAGCTGGGCGTAGAACGCGTCCACCGTCTCGCCGTTGACGCGGCCGATCGAGAGAGAGCCGAGCACCGGGCGGATGTGCAGGCGGATCAGGCGCTCGTAGCCCGTGCGGGTCGTGTCCTCGATCTTGAGCACGTCGAGGTAGCGGTCAAGAAGTTGGTCGACCGACGCGTTCGTCCGCGCGCTGGGCTTGTCGTCCACTTCGGACAACAGGCGGGTACGCACCTTCTCGGCCTGCGCGGCGGCCTTCGGTCCCGGGGGCACGACCTCTTTGAGGTAGTGCCGCTGCTTGGTAACCGGGTTGAGCCCCGCGTACACGCTCACGCGCAGGGCGCCGCTGGGCAGGACCTCGATCCTCCCGCGGGCGCGCCGTCGGGGCCGTGTGGCGGCGGTCATAGTGGGACTGTAGCGAGCAACTCGCACCACGTATAGCACCACGGCGCACTTGATCAAGTGCCTCACAACGCTCTGACCTGCGCGCCCCCGGCAGGACTCGAACCTGCGACCTAGAGATTAGAAGGCTCTTGCTCTATCCAGCTGAGCTACGGAGGCCGGTGCGGTTCCGCGGAACCGCCCGGGTCCGAGGGTAGCGGGCCGTCGCGGCCGGGGTCGCCGCGCCCGGGCGGGGTCGATCACGGGCCGAGGGCGCGCAGGGCGAGGTCGGTGACGGTGTCGGCGTAGGCCTCGGTGAGGGGGCCGGTCTGCAGCAGCCACCGGTGGTAGGGCGGGCCGATGAACATCTCGATGGCCACCGACATGTCGACGTCGGGGCGCAGCTGGCCGGCGGCCTGGGCGGAGCGGAGGCGGTCGGCGATCGCGGCGAACTGCGGGCCGAGGAGTCGCTCGAGCATGCCGTCGGCGAGGTCGGGGTCGCCCTGCATGTCGATGGTGAGGGCACGCGAGGTCGCGGAGAGCCGGGGGTCGGCGAGCTCGGCGACGATGGCGCGCAGGACGCCGCGCATGTCGGCGCGCACGTCGCCGGTGTCGGGGAGGGCGAGGCCCTCGGGTCCCTGCGATGCCGCGGCCAGGAACGCGTCGAGCACCACCGCGCCCTTCGAGGGCCACCACCGGTAGATCGTCTGCTTGCCGACGCCGGCGCGGGCGGCGATCGCCTCGATGGTCAGCTTCCGGTAGCCCACCTCGTGGACGAGGTCGGCCGCCGCGGTGAGGATCGCGCGCCGCGAGCGTTCGCTGCGGCGCGAGGGGTCCGGGGTCTGCGCCATGGCCCAGACCCTACAACGAGACGAGACGAACCGTCTTGACTTCGGCGCGTTCGCCGTGCATGCTGCCCTCACAACGAGACGAACCGTCTCGTTTTGGTTCGAGGGAAGGAGCGCCTCGTGGCGCATATCGCCATGGTCAGCATCCCGGCGCCGGGGCATGTGAACCCGAGCCTGGAGGTCATCTGGGAGCTCGTCGCGCGCGGCCACCGCGTCACCTACGCGAACGACCCCGCGTGGGCCGAGACGGTGCGGGCCGTCGGCGCCGAGTTCGTGCCCTACCACCGACGCTGCCGTTCCACCGGGACGAGGAGTGGGCGGGCGACGACATCGATGCGCTCACCCTGTTCCTCGACGACGCGATCGCGATGCTCCCGCAGCTGCGCGCGGCCTACGACGCAGACCGGCCGGACCTGTTCCTCTACGACATCGCGGGCGGTCCGGCCCGGATGCTCGCGAAGGACTGGAGTGTCCCGGCCGTCCAGCTCTCGCCCACGTACGTCGCCTGGGACGGCTACGAGGACGACATGGCCGAAACGGTCGCGGCGATGAAGGCCGACCCGCGCGGGGCCGACTACTACCGCAAGCTGCACACCTGGCTCGGTGAGAACGGGATGCCCGCCGACGAGACGTGGGCGGGCCGTCCGGAGCGCGCGCTCGTGCTCGTGCCGCGCGTCCTGCAGCCGAACGCCGACCGGGTCGGGTCGCAGTTCACGTTCGTCGGCCCGTGCCTGGAGGAGCGGCCGGAGCAGGGGGAGTGGCGCCGGCCCGCGGACGCCGAGAAGGTGCTGCTGGTCTCGCTCGGCTCGGCGTACACCGACCATCCGGACTTCTACCGCCGCTGCGTCGCGGCCTTCGGGGAGCTCCCGGGCTGGCACGTCGTGCTGCAGATCGGCGCACGGGTCGACCCGGCCGAGCTGGGGGACGTGCCGGCGTCGGTCGAGGTGCACTCCTGGGTGCCGCAGCTCGCGATCCTCGCCCACGCCGATGCGTTCCTCACTCACGCCGGGATGGGCGGATCCGTCGAAGGGTTGTGGACGGGCACGCCGATGATCGCGGCCCCGCAGGCCGTCGACCAGTTCGCGAACGCGGACGCGCTGGTCGCCGCCGGGGTCGCCCGTCGCGTCGAGTCGCCGACGGTGACGGTCGCGGAGCTGCGCGCCGCCCTGCTCGAGCTGGCCGGCTCGCCGGAGGTCGCCGCCCGGAGCGCCGCGATCCGTCGTGAGCTGCGGGAGGAAGGGGGCACGGCACGTGCCGCCGACCTCGTCGAGGAGGCGCTCGGCGGGCGGCGGCCGAGCAGGCGCGAGCGCCGCGGTCAGCGGGACCGGCCCGTCGCTTTCGGCCGGGCGCGCTCGAGCACCGTGCCCCGGCACTACTCCTCCAAGCCGCGGAGGCGATGGGACTCGGACCGATCGGTCAGATAATCTACCGGACGGTTAGGGGGAATTCGTGATCAGTGCACGCGGATTGACGAAGCGCTACGGGCGAGTGCTCGCCGTCGACGGTCTGTCGTTCGACGTCCGGCCCGGGGCGGTCACGGGGTTCCTCGGGGCGAACGGCGCGGGCAAGTCGACGACGATGCGGATGGTCCTGGGGCTGGACGCGCGCCCACGGCCGGCTCCGCCACGCCGTGGGGAAGCCGTACCGGGAGCTGCGGTCGCCCGCCCGGGAGGTCGGTGCGTTGCTCGACCCGCGGTGCATGCACCCGGGCGGCAGCGCACGGGCGCACCTGCGCTGGATGGCCGACGCCGCCGGCATCGGGCGCTCCCGGGTGGAGCAGGTGCTCGGGCTCGTCGGGGTCGCCGCCGCGGCCGACCGCAGGCTCGGCACGTTCTCGCTCGGGATGCGGCAGCGGGTGGGAATCGCGGGCGCACTGCTCGGCGATCCGGGCGTGCTGCTGCTCGACGAGCCGCTGAACGGTCTCGATCCCGAGGGGGATCCGCCGGGTCCGCTCGCTGCTGCAGGACCTCGCGGCGCAGGGCCGCACGGTGTTCGTCTCCAGCCACCTGATGAACGAGATGGAGCAGACCGCGCAGCGGGTCGTCGTGATCGGGAACGGGAGGCTGATCGACGCGCTCGACGTCGCGGAGCTGCGGGCCCGCGCGGCGACGGTGCGCGTGGCGCCCGCCGACGACGGCGCGACGGCGCTGCTCGCCGACGTCCTGCGGCACGCCGGCGCCGCCGTCACAAAGGGTCCCGACGGGCTCGAGGCGCGGGGGATCCCGGCCGACCGGGTCGGGCGCGTGGCGCTCGAGCACGGGATCGCGCTGCGCAGGCTCGCCGAGCAGGGCAGCCGGTTGGAGGAGTCGTTCCTCGCACTCACGGCACGGACGGAGGAGCCGGTATGAGCGACCTTGCGAGCGAATCGTCGGCACAGCGCCTGCGCGCTGCGTTGGCCCACGATGGGCCGTGCGTGAGCAGCGCAGCCGCATTGCGCGCCGAGCGCACGAAGTTCTTCTCGGTCCGCTCACTGCCCTGGCCGGCCGTCACCGCAGTGATCGCCTCGACGCTGATGGCGCTGCTGTTCGTCGTGAGCCTGCCGATCACCCAGGGGCGGACGCTCAGCGCGCTGCCCCCGGCCGAGGTGATCGGTGCGGCGCTCGTCGGGATCGACGTGGCGGCGATCGTGCTCATGGTGGTGGGCGCCTCGTTCGCGGGCTCGGAGTACTCCACCGGCCTCGCGCAGCCGACGTTCCTGCTCACCGCCAGACGGGGCCGGGTCGTGGTGGCCAAGGCGGTGGTGGTCGCCGCGGTCGCACTGGTCGTCGCCGCCGTCACGGCGGTGCTGTGCACGCTGGCCGGGCAGCTCGCGCTGCTGGTCGCGGGGCTGCCGGCGGCACCGCTCGACGCCGCGCTCGTCCGGCTGGCCCTCGGCTCGGCGGTGAGCCCGGTCTTCTACGCGCTCGTCGGCCTGGCGGCCGGGCTGGTCCTGCGCAGCACCGGCGGCGGGGTCGTCGTGGCGCTGGCGGTGCTCGCGCTGCCGACCGTCCTGAGTTGGATCCCCGGCCTCGACGCCCTCGTCCGGCTGCTGCCCGGTGCGGCGCTGCACGGGATCGCCGGGGCGTCCGACCCGGGCACGGCGGAGTACCTCGCGGTGGCGCCGGCGGCGCTGTCGATCGTGGGATGGACGATGGTGTTCGGTGCGCTCGCCCTGTGGCGGGTGGGTCCCGCGACGTGTGAACGCCCCGGAGGAGACGAGATGCCCGACGCCCGCCCGCTCACGTTCACCGAGGAGGCCCGGCGCCGGCAGATCATCGACTGCACGATCGAGCTGGTCGCCGAACGCGGCCCCGCGCGCGCCTCGCTGTCCGGCATCGCGGCCAGGGCGGGGATCTCCAAAGCCGCGGTCCTCTACCACTTCGCGTCGAAGGACGCGGTGATGGAGGCGACGACGATGCACGTCATCACCGGCTTCGCCGAGGCGGTCGGCGAGCGGGTGGACGCGGCCGACGGGCCGGAGGAGATGCTGGTCGCGTACCTGCGCGGGGCCGTCGGCTACCTGCGGGAGCACCCGCAGCAGGTGCGGGTGCTCGTGGAAGGCCTCGTGCGCGACCGGGACGGCGAGCGCGCGCTGGCACCGGGCTCCGCCGCCGGCGCCGGCCGCTGGCAGGGCGTGGCGCGGATCCTCGAGCTCGGCCATGAGGCAGGGGTGTTCCGGGCGTTCGACATCCGGGCGCTCGCGCTCGTCATCGGGGGCGCGCTCGACGGGGTGGTGGCCGAGTGGCTGGGCGATCCGGCCTTCGACCTGAGCGCGGCCGCTGCCGAGCTGGAGACGGCCGTGCTGCTGGCCGTCCGGGCGGAGCGGCCGACGTGATCGGGCACCGGCCGCAGCCGCCGTCGTCCGCGGCCATGGTCTGCGTGCGCGCGCAAACGTGCTGCCCGACGTTCGGGCCGAGCCGTGGCCGGACACGTCGACGCGATCTCGTGGGCAGCTCTCACCGGAGCGGGCGACGACGTGAACGCCCGTGTGCTGGAGTTCATCACCGACATCGAGGAAGGAAGGACAGCATGAGCACGATCACGGAGGACCTCGTCCTCCTGCTGCTGCGCCCCGACACCGGCCGCCCCGTGGTCGACAGCACCTCGCTCGACCGGGCGATCGGCGGCGCACTGCTGCTCGACCTGTCCACCCGGGACCGGGTCACGGCCGACCGTGAGGACGCCAAGGCGCGGCTCACGCTGACCAACGCCGCCCCCACCGGCGACCCGTTGCTCGACGCTGCGCTCGCCCGGCTCGGCCCGGCCCCGCTCAAGGCCCAGAAGGCCGTCGAGCGGCTGGCCCGCAAGACGCGCGAGCCGGTGCTCGAGCGGCTGGCCGAGCGCGGGCTGGTCCGCCGCGAGCGGACGAGACCGCTCGGGCTGTTCCCGCTGACGAGCTGGCCCGCCGTCGACGCGAGCGCGCGCAAGGAGCTGCGCGGACGGGTCGCGGCCGTGCTGCTCGACGGGAAGGCGCCCGACCAGCACCTGGCGTTGCTGATCTCACTGCTGCACGCGGTGAAGGCCGAGCACAAGGTCGTCGACGGGCCGCGGCGGGAGCTGCGGGCGCGGGCGAAGGAGGTAGCCCAGGGCGACTGGGCCGGGCAGGCGGTGCAGAAGGCCGTGCAGGCGGTGCAGGCGAGCGTGGCCGTCGTGGTCAGCGTGGTGGCGGTGGCGGGATCGGCCGGGGGCTCGTGACGGAGCTGCCCGCGTTGCAGCAAAGCCACTTTCATGCAGTTCCGTTGCGTCAAAGTGGCTTTGCTGCAATCTGGCCGGGCCCCGCCGTCGCCCAGATCCGGGCGTAGCGCTGCCCGGCACCGGGTTCGGGGGCGAGGAAGCCCGGTAGCGCCGGCAGGTCCACGGCGAACGGGGCCAGCCGGTCGTGCAGCACCGTGGCGTCCGCCGGCCGGTCGGCCGGGTCCTTCGCCAGCAGGTCGGCGAGCAGTCGGGCCAGGGCGGCGGGCACGCCCGGCGGCGGAGGCGGGCGTTCCCGCACCTGCCGCTCGAAGATCGCGTACGCGGTGGGTCCGGAGAACAGCTGCGCGCCCATGAGCAGTTCGTGCAGCACGCAGCCCAGGGCGTAGAGGTCGCTGCGGGCGTCGGCGACACCGTGCTGCACCTGCTCCGGGGCCATGTACGCGGGCGTGCCGAAGATCTGCCCGACGCGCGTGAACCGGGCGGTGCCGCCGAGCATCGCAAGCCCGAAGTCGAGCACGACGACGCTGCCGTCCGGGCGCAGCATCAGGTTCGACGGCTTCAGGTCGCGATGGACGATCGACAGGTCGTGCGCCGCGGCCAGCACCGCAGCGGCCTGGGCGGCGATCGCCGCTGCCCAGGGGACCGGGAGCGCGCCGTGCTCGGCCACGACGTCGTCCACCGTGACGCCGTCGACGAACTGCATCACCTGGAACAGCCGTTGCTCGTGCGTGCCCAGGTCGTAGAGAATGGGGGCGCCGGGGTGTTCCAGGCGCGCGAGGATCCGGGCCTCCCGCACGAACCGCTGCCGCTGCTCCTGCGAGCCCCCGGGCATGTGCAGGAACTTCACCGCGACCCGCCTGCCGAGATGCGTGTCGAGCCCGCTGTGGACCGCGCCCATCCCGCCGCGGCCGAGCGGCAGGTCGTCGATCTCGTACCGATCGGCGATGCGCAACCCGGTCTCCCTCCTACTCGGGCTGCAGCCAGCCTTCCACGAGCCCCTCGCCGCCCAGCCGCAGCAGGGACTCGGCCCGCTCGGCCGCGGCGCGCGCGGCGTCGGCGGCGTCGAGGAGGGCGCGGAACGCGACGCCGTGCGCGCGCTGCTCCGTGATCGGCAGCAGCGGCACCCGGACGCGGTGGCCGTAGCGGCTCGACGCGCCGCCCGCGAGCATCGGGGCGGACCGCAGGACCCCGGCGAGGAACTCCGGGTCGAGCTGCTCGGGGTCGGTGCGGTAGACCGTGAGGCCCGGACCGAGGACGGCGGACGCGTCGGCCACCCGGGCCCGGCCCATCGGCGAGCCCACGACGTCGCCCGGGCGGACCCGCACGAGGCGGGCACCGCTGCCGGTGCGGCCGGTGGGCGTCGTCCCCGTGGCCAGGTCGGCGACCGTGAGGACCGGGAGGTCCCCCTCGGCGGGGAGGCTGCGCGGGGCGTGCCGCACGGACAGCACAGCGGCTCTGGCGAGCTCGGCGACGGTGGCGGCCGGTCGGTCCCGCGGATCGCGCACCACCCGCAGCGCCGGGACGCCGTCGGGCGCGGCCCGGCGCAGCGCGTCGAACGTGCGGCCGGGGTCGCTGCCGCCGCGGCGCGGCAGGTGCCGCTCCGGGCTCACGTCGACGTCGTCGTCGAGCAGGTCGACGACAGGCACGGCCCGGGCGGGGCGCGGCCGCTCCGCGCCGGCGAGGAACGACTCCCACAGCTCGGCGACCGACTCGACGCCCGCGCGGCCCAGCAGTACCGCCGACGGCGGCGGGTCGCCCGGCTCCGGCCTGCGCAGCACCCAGAGGTCACCGTGCGCGCCGCCCGCGCCGTCCTCGACGGTGAGCACCGCGCGGAGGGCGCCCGCGCGGAGCAGGTTCGCGCGGATCCGACGGCCGGGGCGCCGCCCGGCGACGGCGGCGGGCAGCCGCAGCACCACCAGCCCGCCCGGCCGCACATGTGCGAGCCCGTGCTGCACCCAGGCGAGCTCCGGTTCGCCGCGCGGCGGCAGCCCGTGGACGAACCGCGGGTCGGCGGCGAGCTCGGCGTGTCCCCACGCCCGGTCGCCGGCAGGCGGCGCGCACAGGACGGCGTCGAACTCGCGGCCGGCGAACCCGTCGGAGCGCAGGGCATCACCCGCGACGACGGGGGCCTCCGCGCCCGCCGGTCCGGCGAACAGCAGCCGGACGGCGGCGATCCGGGCCGCGTCGACGTCGGACTCCTGGCCGCTCCCGGTGCCGGGTGCGCAGGCGAGCAGCAGGCTGCCGGTGCCGCACGCGGGATCGAGCACGCTCCCGCCGTCCGGCGCGGCGATCCGGGCCATCGCGGTGGCGAGGGCGTCGGTCGGCTCGCCCGGTCGGCGCCGGTGCCGGGCGCACAGCTCCTCGACGGCCGCAGCGGGCCCGCGGGTCTCGGCGAGGTCGGCGAGCAGCGCCTCGAGCTCGGCGTCGGTCCCGGTCGGGGCGTCGTCGCCGGGCAGGAGGTCGACCAGCGCCGGGTCGTGCCGGGCGAGCAGCGCGGCCGAAGCGGCGGCCAGCCGAGCGGGCACGAGCAGGTCGGTGCCGCCCGAACGCAGCCGCTGCCACGCGCGGTCCGCCGCCGACAGCCGGTACGGCTTGCCGTTGCGCCGCAGCCAGGCCTCAACCTCACCCAGGGCGAACCGCGGACTGGACGCGGTACCGCCGACCGGCGCGGGGAAGTCGTCGTGCCGGCGCCGCCAGTTGCTCACCGCCGCACGGCCGACGCCGCCGAGCCGGGCGATGTCGCCCGTGCTGACGGTCGTGTCCCCGGTCATGGCATGACGCTAGTTCACGCACGCCCCCCTTGTGAAGCGCGTTCACAACATGAGAGGGTGGGGCCATGTCACCGATGCTGCGTTCCGCGGCCGGGTCCGACGTCGGACGCCGGAGGCCGATGAACCAGGACTCCGCAGCCACGACCCCGCGCCTGCTCGCCGTCGCGGACGGGATGGGCGGGCACGCCCACGGCGAGGTGGCCAGCGCTGTCGCCGTCACCGCACTGCTCGACCTCGACGCGCAGCTGCGCGCCACCGACCTGGCCGCGGTCGACCTGCCCGCCGCGCTCGGCGGTGCGCTCGGCGACGCGGCGAACCGGCTCACCGCGCTCGCCCAGGAGAACACGGACCTGCGCGGGACCGGCACCACGGTGGTCGCCTTCCTGGTCGACGGCACCCGGATCGGCGTCGCCCACATCGGCGACTCCCGCGCGTACCTCCTGCGCGACGGCGAGCTGCGGCGGCTCACCCGCGACCACACGCTGGTGCAGTCGCTCGTCGACGAGGGGCGGCTGTCGCCGGAGGAGGCCGCCGTCCACCCCCGCCGATCCTGGCTGATCCGCACCCTCCAGGACAGCAGCCAGCCGGAGCCGGACCTCTTCGCCCTCGACGGCCACGTCGGTGACCGGTACCTCATCTGCTCCGACGGCGTCACGGCCGTGCTGGGCGACGAGGAGATCCACGAGGTCCTCGGCGGGTCCGCCGACCCGTCGGCCGTCGTGGCCCGGCTCATCGAGCTGGCCAACGCGGGCGGCGGACCGGACAACATCACGTGCGTCGTCGCCGACCTCGTGGACGGCGACGCGGCCCCCGTCGAGGAGAACCCGCTGGTGGTGGGCGCGGCAGCGGCCCCTCACTCCTGACGGCACACACCGCGGCGCGGTTGCACATGGCGCCGACGGTGTGTGCGGCCGCCGATCGGTGTGTGCGGTCACCGTCGGGCGACGAGCCGGCGCAGGGGGACGGGAAGCACCCGGTCCGGGCCCGCGCGGCGGGCCAGGCCGGCCGCCACCCGGTCGCGCACGGCCGACGGCAGGCCGGGCGGCCAGATCCCGGCCCGGGGCAGATCCGCCACCAGTGCGTTCGCCGCCGCGGCGTCCGGCAGGGGAAGAGCGAACGGCACGCGGTCGTCACCCAGCACGGCGAAATCGGCGGCGGCGAGCAGCCATCCCACTCGGTCGAGCGCCGACCGGTGCGGCCACTCCCGGTGCACCGGGGCCAGCAGCGGCGCGAGCCGCAGCTCCGCCACCGAGCGCGGCACTGCCGACGGCACGACCACCACGAGCGTGCCGCCCGGGCGGAGGACCCGCCGGAGCTCGGCGAACACGCCGTCGAGGTCGGGGAGCGCGGGCAGCGCGAGCAGCACCGCGATCCCGTCCACGGCGTTGTGGCGCAGGGGGAGCGCGGCAGGCGTGGCCCGCAACCGGGGCGCGCGGCCCTCGGCGGCGGGCGCCGGGTCGACCCCGATCCAGCGGCCCGCCGGCAGCTCGTCGGCGAGCGGGCCCGCGCCGCACACGAGGTCCAGGACACGATCGGTCCCCGCCAGGGGTTCGGCCGCCCAGCCGAGTGGGCCGTTCCCGCGGGCGTCGGTGGCCGCCCGCAGCAGCCGCTCCGCGACGGCGCCGCCGTCCTCCTGCTCCCCGCCGTCGGTCACGGCCGCAGTGTGGCAGTGGCCCCCGCCGCACCGCCGTCGCGGGCGGCCGCCGCTGCGGCGGGCATAACCTGTGGTCATGGCGCACGCGACCGTCGAGCCCGCTACGCAACCACCACCGCCCACCCGGCCACCGTCCGGTGTCGGGGGCGTCGTCGGGCTGGGGGCCGTCGTCGCCGTGCTGGTGGCCGCCGGGCTCACCGCACTGTCCGGAGCGCGGCCCGCCGCGTCACTGGGGCTGCCCGACCCGGGAACGCTGACCACCGTCGGCCTGCCCGCCGTGCGGGCCGCCGCCGAGGTGTTCATGGTCCTGACGATCGGCGCCGCGCTGCTCGCGGCATTCCTCGTCCCGCCGCAGCGGTCGGGCTACCTGGACGTCACCGGATACCGTGCGCTGCGGTTCGCGTCCTGGACCGCGGCCGGCTGGACGGCAGCGGCCGTGCTGCTGGTGCCGTTGAACGTGGCCGACGCGCTGGGCAGGCCGCTGGGTGACGTCCTCGAGCCCGGCCTGTTGCTCGAACTGGTCCCGCGGCTGTCCGCGGCCACCGCGTGGTCGCTCACGGCGCTCGTGGCGCTGATCGTGCTCGTCGGGTGTCGCACCGTGCTGACGTGGGGGTGGAGCGCCTTCCTGTTCGGCCTCACGCTGCTCGCCCCGCTGCCGGTGACGCTGACCGGGCACTCCGCGTCGGGAGGGGCGCACGACATCGCCACCGACAGCCTCGTCCTGCACGTCACGGCCGCGTCCCTGTGGGTCGGCGGGCTCGTCGCGGTGGTGGCGGTGGCGGCGAGCCGGGGTCCGGACCGCAACGCCGCACTCGCCACAGCGGTTCCGCGCTTCTCCCGGTTGGCACTCGTCTGCTGGCTGGTCCTGGCGGGCACCGGCGTGCTGAACGCGCTGGTGCGGATCCCGCTCGGTGAGCTGCTCGGATCGACGTACGGCGCGCTCGTGCTCGCCAAGGCGGGTGCGTTGGTCGTGCTCGGCGTGCTCGGCGCGGCGCACCGGCGCACCTCGGTCGACGCCGCGGCCCGCGGTGAGGCCCGTGCCCTGCTGCGGCTCGGCGGCGTCGAAGTGCTGCTCATGCTCGCGACGATCGGGCTCGCGGTGGCACTCGGCCGCACCGCCCCACCGGACATTGCGACGGGCGCACCGTCCCGCACCGAGGTGGTGATCGGGTACGACCTCGCCGGCCCTCCGACGCTGGCCCGGCTGGCGTTCGACTGGCGGTTCGACCTGATCTTCGGCACCGCCGCGATCGTGCTGGCGGTGGCCTACCTGGCCGGGGTGCGGAGGCTGCGGGCCCGCGGCGACGCCTGGGCGACCGGGCGGACCGTCGGGTGGCTCGCGGGCTGCGCCGCCCTGCTGCTCGCGACGAGCTCGGGCCTCGGCCGGTACGGGCCCGCCATGTTCAGCGTCCACATGGCCCAGCACATGATCCTCGGGATGCTGGTGCCGATCCTGCTGGTCCTGGGCGCGCCGATGACGTTGGCGCTGCGGGCACTGCCGGCGGCGGGCCGGAATGCGCCTCCCGGCCCGCGGGAGTGGCTGCTCGCCGCGGTGCACGCGCCCGTCGCGCGGTGGCTGACCCACCCGCTGGTGGCCCTGCCGCTGTTCGTCGGGAGCTACTACGTCCTGTACTTCTCCGGGCTCTTCCCCGCCGCGCTGCCCGAACACTGGGCGCACAAGCTCATGAACCTGCACTTCCTCCTGGTCGGGGCACTGTTCTTCTGGCCCGTGGTCGGCGTCGACCCGGCGCCGCGCCGGCTGCCACCGGCGGCGCGGATGGGTCTCGTCTTCGCGTCCGTGCCGTTCCACGCCTTCTTCGGGGTGGCCGTCATGAGCGCCAACACCGCGCTCGGCGGGGACTACTACCGCAGCCTGGCCCTGCCCTGGGTGCCGGATCCGCTGCAGGACCAGCAGCTCGGGGGCGGGTTGGCATGGGCAGCGGGGGAGGTCCCGCTGCTGTTGGTGGTGGTCGCGCTGCTGGTCCAGTGGTCGCGCCAGGACGAGCGGTCGGCCCGACGCGATGACCGACGAGCCGAGGTGGACGGCGACGCGGACCTGACCGCCTACAACGCCATGCTCCGCCGTTTGTCGACGGAAGGCGCGCCATTCGTCGCGGAGAGCGTGAAAAACGATTATGGTCGGGCTCACAGGAAAGAGGCCGCCGATCCCGGTGCGACCGGTGGTTCCGATCGGCAGCAGGCCGGCTCGTCCACTGTTTCCCCAGGTCATGGAACTGCGCGCGACACTGCGGACACGGCCGGGAGCGCCGAGGACGGCCGACCGTTCGTCGCGCCTGCCAAGCGCGACGAGCCCGGTGAATGACGGTTTCCCCTGGTCAGACCCCTGATAGGGGGCCGATTTGACCGGCCCCGAACCCGTCGCGTAACTTTCTCTTCGTCAGCGGGACACCGGAAAGAACGAAGGCCTCACGGCCCCGGTCAACAGGGCCCGCCGACCGCCCCCCACAGGGGCCCCCGGATTCAGGCGAATCTGGAGGGTGTACGGTGGGAACCACAGCCCCGGAAGCGGCATAACAGCCGCGGATGGTGTGCGGGTGTCTTTTGAGAACTCAACAGTGTGTCGAGCTTTATCACGAACGTGGTTTTATGCCAGTTTGTATTTTGCCGAGCCCCGTCTCGGCATTTTGTTGGGCCAGT
>NZ_JAHKRK010000175.1 GCF_019396355.1 Pseudonocardia nigra | reverse complement strand
GGCGGGCCCCTCCCGCATTTCGGGGGGCGACTCACCCGTCTCGGACGGGCGACTCGCCTGTCTGAAACGGGCGACTCGCGCGGCTGAAACGGGCGACTCGCGCGGCAGGAACGGGCGACTCACCCGCGGAAAACGGGCGACTCGCGGGGGGTGCGCGAGTCGCCCGGTTTCGACAGGCGAGTCGCCCGGTTTCAACAGGCGAGTCGCCCGGTTTCGACAGGCGAGTCGCCCCTACGGGACGCGGCGGCGGAGCCAGCGGCCGCTGCCTACGAGCACGGCAACGAACAGCAGCAGGTAGACGTCGGGGTACAGCGAGATCAGCCCGGTCTGCGGGAGCGGGCCGACGCCGGGTCCAGGCAGGGCCGTGATCACGGCGACCGTGCCGGCCAGCACACCCGCCCCCAGCAGCCCTGCGCCCCGCGCCCCGGCCGCCGCGCCGTGGCCCAGGAGCACGAGCAGCGGCACGAACCACACCCAGTGGTGCGACCACGCGAACGGTGCCAGCGCGGCGGACGCGAGGCCGCACAGCGTCACCGCGAGAAGCTCCTGCCCGACCCGGTGTGCGCGCACGGCCAGCGCGATCGTGACCAGCCCGAGCACGCCGGCCCCGACGAGCCATCCGGCCTTGGTCTCGCCGATCAGCCGCGCGAGCAGGCCGTTCAGCGAGTGGTTGCTGCTGCCGGCGACGTCGGAGATGCGGTCGGCGGCGGCGAACGTGCCGTCGAGCCAGAACGTGGCGGAGTCGGCGGGGGCGACGAGGAAGCCGAGAGCTGCGGCCGCCGCGAACGTGGCGACGGCCACCGCGGCCGCCCGCAGCCGCCGGGTCACGACCAGGTAGGCGACGAAGACCAGCGGCGTCAGCTTGATCGCCGCCGCGAGCCCGACGCCCACGCCGCGCCATCGGCTCTCCCGCCTGCCGAGCACGTCGCCGACCACGAGCGCGAGGGGGACGATGTTGATCTGGCCGAGGTACAGGGTGGTGCGCACCGGGTCGAGGGCCGTGGCGGCCACGGTGAGCACCGAGGTCAGGACGATCGACGGCGCCACGCCGAGCGCCCGCAGGCAGCGGTGCACGACGTAGCCGAGCAGACCGATGCCCGCCGCCGTCCAGAGCGCCTTGAGCAGGCCGAGTGGCAACAGCGCGAGCGGCGCGAACAGGACCGCGGCGAACGGCGGGTAGACGAACGGCAGGTCGGCCACCACGCCCGCGGCGTACAGCGGTGCGCCCCCCAGCACGCGCTCGCCGCCCGCCCGGTACACCTCCAGATCGATCAGCAGCAGGTGCGCGTCCGGCCAGAGCGCGACCACGACGACCTGCGCGAGGACGATCGCGGCCGCGACCGGCATCCCCACGCTCAGCACCGCGCGCCGACCCACAGCGGGACGCGCGACGTCCGTTCCGGTCATCGACCCTCCGCTCACCGTTCCAGGCAGCCCGGACGAGGCTAGCGACGTGCGGATGCCCGCCTTGATCCGCGCGGCGGCCCGGGACACGATGATCGTCGGCAGGCCGGTGTGAATCGGACGAGGGAGCGGAGGAACCGATGAAGGTCGACGCGATGCTGCGGGGCACCGGGCTGGCGGAGCTCGCCGCCAAGGCGCGGGCGCAGGAGGCGGCCGGGTACGCCGGGCTGTGGAGCTTCGAGGGTCCGCACGACCCGTTCCTGCCGCTGATGCCGGTGGCCGAGCACACCGAGCGACTCGACGTCGGCACCGCGATCGCCGTCGCGTTCGCCCGCAACCCGATGAGCACCGCCTACGTGGCGCACGACCTGCAGGTGCATGCGCAGGGTCGGTTCCTGCTCGGGCTGGGCAGCCAGGTGCGGCCGCACATCGAGCGGCGCTTCGCGATGCCCTGGAGCCATCCGGCGCCGCGGATGCGGGAGTACGTGCAGGCGCTACGGGCGATCTGGGCGGCGTGGAACGACGGCGAGCCGCTGCGCTTCCGGGGCGACTTCTACTCCCACACCCTCATGGCCCCGTTCTTCACGCCCGCGCCGAGCCCGTGGGGCCCGCCGAAGGTCTATCTCGCCGCGGTCGGCGAGCACATGACGCGCGTGGCGGGCGAGGTCTGCGACGGGGTGCTGCCGCACGCGTTCACCACGCGGCGCTACCTCGACGAGCGGACGCTGCCGATCCTCACCGCGGCGCTCGAGACGTCCGCCGCTCGCTCCCCGACTTCTCGGTCAGCTTCTCCGGCTTCGTCGTGTCCGGCGCCACCGAGGAGGAGATGGCGGCCGCGGCGCGCGGGGTCCGCGAGCAGATCGCGTTCTACGGCAGCACCCCGGCCTACCGCCCCGTGCTCGAGCTGCACGGGTGGGGTGAGCTGGGCGTCGAGCTCAACCGGCTCTCCCGCGGCAGCGACCCCGAGCGGTGGCAGCGGATGGGCGAGCTCGTCGACGACGAGGTGCTGCACGCCTTCGCCGTGGTCGCGGAGCCCGACCGGCTGGGCGCTGCGGTGCTGGAGCGCTGGGGCGACGCGGTCGACCGGTTCACGTTCTATGCGCCGTACGCGCACGGCGACGCGCTCTTCGCGCCGGCCATCGAGACGCTCCGGGCCGGCTGAGCTGAGCGGGTCAGGCGGGGTCGGGCACCGGAACGGCCACCACCTGCAGGTCCTCGATCCCGGTGAAGTCGGCGGGGTTGCAGGTGTGGACGGGGATGTCGTTCGCGATCGCCACCGCGGCGATCAGCGCGTCGTACGCGCGGGCCTGCGGCGTGCGGCCGGCCTGCCGCAGCGCCGACGCGACCCGTCCGAAGGCACGTGCGGCCGAGGCGTCGAAGGGGAGCGGTTCGAAGTCGGACTCCGCCTGCTGCAGCACGGTCTGCCGGGAGGCCCGCTCCGCCTCGGTGGTCGCCACCAGGGGCCCGACCGACAGTTCCGCCAGCGTGATCGTCGAGATCAGCGGCTCCTCGGGGAGGTGCCGCTCGGTGCGCAGCCGCGGGAGGGCGATGACGCCGCTGGTGTCGAGTAGACCTCGGCGAACCGGGCCGCTCACAGGGTGGGGTCCAGAACCGCGTCGATGTCCGCGCGGAAGGCGCCCGGGTCAATCGCCGGCACGGTCCGCCAGCGGGCCAGCAGGGAGGCTGCACTCAGCCGTGGCCGCGGCAGCGGCCGCAGCTCGCCCACCGGAGTGCCCGCACGAGTGACGAGGATCGTTTCGCCCTGCTCGACGCGGTGCAGGACGTCGCCTCCGTGGTTGCGCAGGTCGCGAATGCTCACCTCGGCCATCTCGCGACTGTATCACTGGTGATACACGTCGATCGTTCGGCAACGACACCGTCACGACCAGCGCGAACCCCTGTCCAACCCCGGTACGGAGGGGGACCATCCGCAGCATCACGATCCCGCGGAGGACACCATGCTCGCGATCGTCGCCGCCGTCCTGTTCGGCCTGGCCCTCATCTTCCAGCTCGCCGGCTTCACCCTCGCGCCGCTCGACAGCCAGCTGCTCGTCGTGGCCGGGCTCCTCTGCCTCGCGCTGCACCTCGCCGGCGTGGGGGCCCGAACGTCCGGCTGGCGCCGCGCCCGCCACTGATCGCGTGCGCCCGGGGCGAACCCGTTTGCCCCGGCGGGGTGGGGCGGGCACGCTGCCGGGGTGGGGGCTCGGGGGGCGTCACTCGGGGGCGGGTTCGCGCGGTTGTGGACGGCGAGCGCCGTCTCCAACATCGGCGACGGCGTCGCGCTCGCGGCCGGGCCGCTGCTGCTCGCCTCGCTGACGGCCGACCCCGCACTGGTCGCGGGCGCGATGTTCGTCCAGCAGCTGCCGTGGCTGCTGTTCGCGCTGCCGGCGGGCGTCTACGTGGACCGGCTGGACCGGCGCAGGCTCGTGGTGCTGGTCAACCTGGTGCGCGGTCTCGTCATCGGCGGGCTCGCGGTCGCGATCGCGACGGACGTGGTGACGGTCGCGCTCGTGTACACCGCGCTGTTCGTCATCGGCTCGATGGAGACGCTGGCCGACAACGCGAGCACCGCCCTGATCCCGGCCGTCGTCGCCCCCGAGCAGCTGCCGCGGGCCAACGCCCGCATGATGGGCGTGCACATCGTCGGCAACCAGCTGCTGGCGCCGCCACTCGGGGCCGCGCTGTTCGTCGTCGCGGCCGTGCCGTTCACGCTCAACGCCGCCACGTTCGTCCTCGCCGCCCTGCTGGTCGCCACCCTCCGCGTCGCGCCACGCCCGGAGCCGACGGGACCGCGCAATCCATTGCGCCGCGACATCGCCACCGGCATCCGGGCGCTGATGGGCCATCCGGTCCTGCGGATGCTGGCCGTCTGCCTGTGCCTGATGAACGTCACGCTCGCCGGCGCGTTCGCGATCCTCGTGCTCTACGCGCGGGAACGCCTCGGCCTCGACGAGGTCGGCTTCGGCGTCCTGCTCGCCGCGAGCGCCGTGGGCGGTCTCGCCGGGTCGGCCGTGGCCGCCCGGCTCCAGGACCGCTTCGGTGCCTCGCTGCTGCTGCGGGTGGGCCTGGTGATCGAGACGTGCACGCACCTGTCCCTCGCGCTGACGACGCTGCCGTGGGTCGCCGTCGCCACCCTGGTGGTCTTCGGCGCGCACGCCGCCGTCTGGGGTGTGATCACGCTGTCGTGGCGCCAGCGCGTGGTTCCCGACGCGCTGCGCGGGCGCGTCAACAGCGGCTATTTCCTGTTCGCGATCGGCGGCTCGGCACTCGGCGCGCTCAGCGGCGGTCTGCTGGCCCGCGGGCTGGGCATCACCGCGCCGTTCTGGATCGCCTTCGCCGGGATGGCCGCGCTCACGGCCGTGGCGTGGCGGTGGTTCACCCCGGCCCGGCTCGACGACCCGGACCCGGCGCCGCTGACCGTGTGATCACGCCCGCCAGGTGTGCTGCGGCTCGTACCCGAGCACGCGGCGGGCCTTGTCGATCGACAGCAGCGTCTCGTGCTCGCCGAGCTCACGGGTGACCGGCACCCCCGGGTACACCTCGGCCGCGAGCTCGGCACTCGACCGCGACATCACCGTGTCCGCGTTCGCGATCACGAACACCTCCACCCCGGTGCCGTCGTGCTCCAGCGCGCGCCGCACCGCCTGGGCGCCGTCGCGGCCGTCGATGTAGCCCCAGAGGTTCCAGCGCCGCAGCTGCGGGTCGGCGTCGAACGCCGGGAACGCCGCGTAGTCCTCGGGGTCCATGACGTTGGAGAACCGCAGCCCGATCATCTTCAGGTCCGGGGCCCAGCGGCAGAAGTGCCGGGCCATCTCCTCCTCCAGGCTCTTGACCAGCGAGTACGTGCTCTCGGGGCGCACCGGGTACGCCTCGTCCACCGGGATGTAGGGCGGCGGCGCGTCGAACGGCAGGCCCAGCACGGTCTCGCTCGACGCCCAGACGACGTTGCGGACCCCGGCGGTGCGGGCGGCGGCGAAGACGTTGTGGGTTGCGGTGATGTTGTTCGCGAAGGTGGCCGCGTTCGTTGTGAGCCCGGGCGCCGGGATCGCGGCGAGGTGGACGACGGCGTCCACGCCGTCGTGCCGGTCGTCGACGGCGGTGAGCGCCTCGAGGACCTGCCCGTGGTCGGTCAGATCCACCCGCACCGCCGCAGCGGCCGGCGAGCCCGGATCGAGCACGCGGTCGAGCGCGACCACCCGGTAGCCGTGCGCCTGCAGGTCGCGCACCACGTGGCGGCCGAGCTTGCCGCTGCTCCCGGTCACGGCGACGGTCGTCATGCTTCTCCTCCGGTGTCGTTCGATCGGGTGCCCACCCGGATGGGGAGGTCGGGAAGCCGAGGACGGGCGGACGGGGCTATCCTGCCAATATGCAGACCCTCCTCGCTCCCGGCGCGGTAGTAGACCCGCGCGTCGGCTGAGCCAGGCTGCCGACGCGCCTCTCCGCTACCCGCGAGGCCTGGCTCGAGTCCCCATCGCCGTGGCACTCCCCGGAGCCGATCATGTCAATTCTCGACCACTCCCCCCGTACCACCTGGACCCCCCGCCTGCAGCGCCGGCACGAGATCGTCACCACCGGCGGCATGGACGGCGTGCTGCACGTCGGTGCAGCGCTGCAGGCCTGCGGGTTCCCGGTCCGCGACTTCACCGTCGACGTCCGCGACGGCGTCCCGTACAGCTCGGTCACCTGCACGGTGTCCCTCACGACCGCCGAGTCGGCCGGGTTCGCGGAGCGAATCGCCGCACTGCCCGCCGTCGTGTCGGTCGCCCCCTGCTGAGCGCTGAGTCCCACGGCCCTCGCCCGGGTGAGGGCCGTGGGGCTCAGCGGGCGGCGGCCCCGTGCGCGACGTCCAGCATCTCGGCCAGCTCGGCCACCTTCACCCGCTCCGCCCCGCGCAGGCCGCCGCGCCGGACCTCCTCGGCGTCCAGGCGCAGCCATGACGACCAGGCGACCGGCCGGACGCCGTGCTCGGCGAGCGCCTCCCGCAGCGCCTCCGGCTCGGGGTGCGGCGGGGCCGGGAGGTCGGGCAGGTCGGCGAGCAGCGACGCGACGGTCTCCGCCGCGTCGCCCTTGTTCGTGCCGATCACCCCGGTGGGGCCGCGCTTGATCCAGCCGGTGACGTACGCACCGGGCACCGGCACACCGTCGCGCACCACGCGCCCGTGATCGTTCGGGACGGTACCGGTGCGCTCGTCGAACGGCAGGCCGGGCACGGGCTCGGCGGAGTACCCGATCGCCCGGACGACCAGGCCGGCGTCGAGCATCTCCTCCACACCGGTCCCGACCACGCGGCCGTCCGCGTCGATCCG
Organism: Pseudonocardia nigra; assembly: GCF_019396355.1. Lineage (GTDB taxonomy): Bacteria > Actinomycetota > Actinomycetes > Mycobacteriales > Pseudonocardiaceae > Pseudonocardia > Pseudonocardia nigra. The sequence goes on along the minus strand of NZ_JAHKRK010000175.1, from coordinate 10,828 downwards.
GTTGCGCTCCACCACCACGCCGGTGACCCGGCCGCCGTCGCCGAGGATCCGGACCGGGCTGCGCAGGAAGCGCAGGTGCACGCGCCGGGGCTTCCCGGACGGCTGCGCGGCCGCCCACCCGGTCAGTAGCTGCAGGTTCTGCCGCTGCCGCTTGTCGTCGGGCTCCGCCACACCGTCGGCCAGCAGGCCGTCGTCGTGCACGACGACGTCGGCGCCCGCGAGCTCGCCGATCTGGCGCAGCTCGGCCGGGGTGAACCGGACGTGCTGCGGGCCACGGCGGATCAGCACGTGCACGTCGCGGACGGCGCTGCCGCGCAGGGCGTCGAGCACCGGCTCGGGAACGTCGGTGGCGGCCATCTCGTCGGCGCTCCTGGCGAGCACGCGGGCGACGTCGAGCGCCACGTTGCCCGCGCCGACGACCGCCACGCCGGGGTGGTCGAGCGACGGCCGGAGCTCGACGTGATCGGGGTGACCGCAGTACCAGCTGACGAACGCGCCCGAGCCGAGCGAGCCGGCGAGGTCCTCGCCCGGGATGCCGAGGCTCCGGTCGACCGAGCTGCCGGTGGCGTGCACGATCGCGTGAAAGTGCTCGCGGAGCACGTCGAGCGGAACCCCGCCCTCCCCCACCCGGACCCCGCCGAGGAACTCCACCTGCGCCGGGTCGAAGGGCTGCTGCAGCACCCGGATGACCGACTTCATCTTCACGTGGTCGGGCGCCACGCCGTAGCGGACCAGCCCGTACGGGGCCGGCAGCCGGTCGAGCACCTCGACGCTCACCGGGGCTCCGGAGGCGAGCAGCGCCGCTGCCGCGTACAGCCCCGACGGCCCGGCCCCGATCACGGCGACGCGAGGCGGTGGCTGCTCCATGGAATCGTCTCCCGTCGGTCGTGACGCGGCCTGCTCGGCGGTGCGCTGCCCTACCAGCCGGGCAGGAACAGGCAGAACGGATGGCCGGCCGGGTCGATCCAGACCCGGACGCCCTCCTGCGGCTGGAACTCCGCGAGCTGCGCACCCAGCGCGGCCGCGTGCGCTCCGGCCGCCTCGAGATCGTCGACCTGGATGTCCAGGTGCATCATCATCTGCTGGTGGCCCTCGGCCGGTGGCCACGTGGGCCGCACGTGGTCGGGCTCGGTCTGGAACGACAGCCCGGGCCCGCCGTCGGGCCGGCGGATCGTCACCCAGTCCGGATCGTCCTGCGACGCCGGCCAGCCGAGCAGCCGCTCGTAGAACGTGGCGAGCTCACGGGCGCTCGGTGCGCCGAGCACGGTGGCGACCAGCCTCATCGTCGGCGGCTGAGCCACGCGACCTCCTCTGTCGATCACAGTGGGCCGACCCGACGCTGCCCCCGCTCGCGGCCGCTGTCAACTCCGGCGGGCACGCGGACGGCGCCTACTGCCCGGCCAGAGCGCGCCGGCCGGCGAAGGTGCGCCGGTAGTCGGCCGGGGCCACCCCGACGACCTTGCGGAAGTGGTGGCGCAGCAGGGCACCGCCGCCGAAGCCGCTGCGTTCGGCCACCTCGTCGACGCCGAGGTCGGTGTCCTCCAGCAGCCGCTGCGCGCGCAGCACGCGCTGGAGGGTGAGCCAGCGGTGCGGCGTGGTGCCGGTCTCGGCGACGAACCGGCGCGCGAAGCTGCGGTCGGACATCCGCGCCCGCCGCGCGAGGTCGGACACCGTGTGCTCGACCTCGAGGTGCTCGAGCACCCAGTCGAGCACCGGGGCCAGGCCGTCGGCCGAGCACTGCGGGATCGGCTGCTGCACGTACTGCCGCTGACCACCGTCGCGCTGCGGGGGCACCACCATCCGCCGCGCGATCGCGTTGACGACCGCGCTGCCGAGCTCCCGGCGCACGAGGTGCAGGCAGGCGTCGATCCCCGCGGCGGTGCCCGCGCTCGTGATGATGTTGCCGTCGTCGACGTACAGGACGTCCGGGTCGAGCAGGGCGAGCGGGTAGCGTTCCCGCAGCTCGTCGACGTTCATCCAGTGGGCGGTGCAGCGCCTGCCGTCGAGCAGCCCGGCTGCGGCGAGCACGAAGATCCCCGAGCAGACCGAGAGGATCGTGCTGCCGGCGCCGGCGGCCTCCCGGACCGCGTCGAGCACCGGCTCGGGGAATTCGCGCATCTGGGTGGCGGAGACGGCGACGACGTCAACTCCCTGCAGCCCCTCCAGCCCGTACGGCGGCGTGATCCCGACGCCGATCGTGCTCGGCAGCGTCTCCCCCGCCACCGGCCCGCACACCCGGAAGTCGAAGGGTGGCACCCCCTCCTCCGTGCGGTCGAGGCCGAAGACCTCGGAGATCGTGCCGAACTCGAACGGCGTGACCGGCGGCAGCAGCAGCGCGGCGACGGACGACAGCATGCCCGCAGTCTAGTGGCAGGATGTTGCCTCGGAGAGGCGCTTCTGCCACTAGTGGCAGCATCTCGCTGCTCAGATACTTTCTGCCATGACCACCGCCCTTCTCGTCCTGCTCCTCGTGGCCCTCGCCGTCACCCTGTCGATCGTGCGCCCCGTCATCCCGCGGCGAATGCGCTGAGCTGTTCCGCCTCCTCGTCCACCTCCTTCCGCACGACCGACGGCAGGTCGTGGAACGGCTCCCACCGGACCCCGCCGTCGGCGAACCGCCAGGTGCCCGCCACTCGGCCGTCGACGAGGAACGTGGGCACCGACTGCGGCATCGACGGTGCGAAGACCCGCGGCCGGAACTCCTCCGGCAGGATCTGCGCCCGCCGCACGTGGACCAGCATGTTGGCGTCCCACTGGCCCAGGAACCGGACCGGTGCCGGGGTGTCGGCGGGCGGCAGCGGCGCCCCGGGGACGTCCACCAGCTCGCCCCCGGACTCGTCGCGGAACCGCCGCAGTTCCAGTCGCGCCAGCACCTCGCGCGTGGTGGTGATGTTCCAGCCGCAGAACGACGCGATGTCCTTGGCCGACGCCGGCCCGAACCCGGCGAGGTACCGGGTGACGAGCGCGTCGCGGCCCTCCGCCTCCGACGGCGGCGGCTGCGGCGCCGGGACCGTGCGCTCCGCCAGGCCGTAGACGTGGGCGCGCGGCGTGTGCCAGGTGCCCGCGGGCGGCACCCGCACCAGGTCGACCCACAGCTGGACGCCGGGCCACACCTCCTTCGGGAAGCCGTCGCCCGCGAGCCGCCGCTGGAGCTCGGCCTGCTTGAGCGGCCCGTCGGCCAGGTACCCCCGGACCGAGTCGGCGACGGCACGCATGTCGAGCCCCGTGCCCGGCTTCCACGTGCGGACCCACCAGTCCCGCCGGACCGCGCGCACCGCCTCCGTGAACGGGGCGTAGTCGCGCGCGGAGACCATGTGGATGGTGGAGCGCATGACCCAGCCCTGCACGATCCGGCCGACGTGCAGGGCGTCGGTGAGCTGCTCCCGGCCGAAGTCGGCCAACCGCGACCACAGCCCCACGTACCCCGACGGCGCGTGCTGCGTCTGCAGGCCCGCCACCTGCTCCACCGCCTGCTCCGGCGCGAGCGTGGAGCGCTCCAGCAGGAGCTGACGGGCGAGCACGGCCCGGTTGAGCTCGTGGGTGGACAGCACGCGGTGGGTCATGCCGGCAGTCTGCCCGGCACCCCCGACAGTTCCGGGCGGCGTCCGCGCCGGCATGACATTCGTCAGGCCGAAGCCCTGATCCCGCCCACTGCCCCGCGGCGTCCGCAGCCGAGATCGTCGACGCCATGAGCGAGGTACTGCAGATCGACGGTGTGCACCACCGCTACGGCGCATCGGCGGCCCTCGCCGGGGTGGGCGTCACGGTCCGGGCGGGCGAGTGCGTGGCGCTGCTCGGCCCCAACGGTGCGGGGAAGACGACCCTCGTGGGGCTGGCCACCGGGCTGCTCACGGTGCAGACCGGCCGGGTCGCCGTGTGCGGGGGCGACCCGCGGCGCGCCGCTACCCGCCGGCACCTGGGCGTCGTCCAGCAGAAAATGGGCTTTCCCACCATGCTGACCGTCGCCGAGCTGGTCCGCGGCGCGGCGGTGCGGGCGGGCCGCTCGGCGGGCGCGGCCGGGCCCGTCCTCACCGAGGTCGAGATCACCGATCTCGCCCGGCGGCGGGCCGGCAAGCTCTCCGGCGGGCAGCAGCAGCGGGTGGCGCTCGCGATGGCGCTGGTCGGCGACCCGGACCTGCTGCTGCTGGACGAGCCCACCGTCGGGCTCGACATCACCTCGCGGCGGACGTTCTGGCAGACGATCGCCGCCCGGCGCGACGCCGGCGCGGGCGTCCTGCTGACCACGCACATCGTGGAGGAGGCCGCCGCGGTGGCCGACCACGTCGCGGTGCTGCACCGCGGTCGCGTCGTCACCGCCGACACCCCGGCCGGGCTCACCGCGCTGCTGCCCGACCGCACGATCACCGCGCGCACGGTCCTCGGCGACGGCGTGCTGCAGGCGCTGCCCGGCGTCCGGTCGGTGCGCCGCGACGGCGACCGCGTCCGGGTGGCGACCGCCGAGCCCGAGCACGTGCTCCGGCAGTGGCTGGGCCTCGACGACGGGCTCGCCGACCTGCGTGTCGAGGGGGCCGGGCTGGAGCGCGCGCTGTTCGCGCTCACCGGCGAGGGCACCGAGGACCGCGACATCGAGCCGACGGAGGTGCCGGCATGAGCACGGTGACAGGACGCGAGGCGCTCAACCTGCGGGTGCTGCGCGTGGAGGTGGCCGAGGGCCTGCGGGCGATCGTCCGGGAACCCGTCGCGCTGTTCTTCTCGGTGCTCATGCCGGTGGCGATGTTCGCGATGTTCGCCTCGCTGTTCGGCGCCGGGACCGCCCCGGAGGGGATCCCGTGGGCCGCCCGGATGCTCGCCACCTACGGCACGTTCGGCGTGGTGTCGGTGATGCTGATCAGTCCCGGCATGGCCGTGGCCGACGACCGGACCCGCGGCTGGCTGCGCGTGAAGAAGGTGTCGGCCGCACCGATCGGCACCACGATCGCCGCGAAGGTGATCGCCGCCCTGCCCTACGCGCTCGCGTCGCTGCTCGCGATCAGCGCCGTGTCGGTCGCGCTGGCCGGCCCGGTGGTGGAGCCGGGCGCCTGGCTGCGGCTCGTCGGGGTGCTGCTCGTCGGCAGCCTGCCGTTCGCGCTGCTCGGGCTGGCGATCGGGTTCGTGACGTCGTCGAACGCGGCCGCGGCCGTGCTCAACGCGGTGTTCTTCCCCATGGTGATCGCGTCGGGGCTGTGGTTCCCGCTGGACATGCTGCCCGGGTTCGTGCAGGCGGTGGCACCGTTCCTGCCGACCTACCACCTGAGCCGGCTCGCGCTCGCCCAGCTGACCGGGGCGCCGGCGCTCGGCCACCTGCTCGCGCTGCTGATCATGACGGCGGTCGGCGGCGGCCTCGCGGCCTGGGCCTACCGTAACCTCCGGGTGTGACCCGGGCCGACCACGCCGCGCGCCCCACCCGCCGGCGGGGCGCCGCGATGCTGCGCGACCGCTGGTCACTGGTGCGGCAGCAGTGGCACCTCTCCTCGCTCTGGACCGCGATCTGGCTCTCGGCGCTGATCTACGTGCCGTTGCTGGACCCGACGAGCGGGCCGCTGCAGTACGTCGTCGGGGTCGCGGTCATCGCCGTCTTCGTGCCGTTCTCCCTGCTCGTGGAGGCCGAGGGCGGGGTGCTGGCCCGGCGGGCGCCCGCGATCACCACGGTGCTCGCGGTGCTCGCCACACCGCTGAACGCGGGCGCGAACATCCTGCTCGTGTACGCCGCCGGGCTGGCGGGCTCCGCGCTGTCGCGCCGTGCGGTGCTGCGCTGGCAGGCGGGCCTCACGCTGCTGCTGCTCGGGATGGCGCTGGTCTCCCACATCGAGATGCCCTGGCGGCTGTTCACGTTCGGGCCGTCCCTGGTGCTGATCTGGATCATCGGGTTCATCGCGCACGAGCAGGCCGCGCACGCCCGCGCCACCCGGTTCCGCAACGCCCAGGTCGAGCACCTCGCCACATTGAGCGATCGCGAGCGGATCGCCCGCGACCTGCACGACCTGCTGGGGCAGACCCTCACCGGCATCGTCGTGCGCTCCCAGCTCGCCCAGCGCCTCGCGCGCAGCGACGCCGAGGCCGGGATCGCCGAGATGGCGCAGGTGGAGCGGGCGGCACGGGCAGCGCTGGCCGAGGTGCGCGAGACCGTGTCCGGCTGGCGGCAGGTGGACATCGACGACGAGCTCGGCGTCGCCGGGGACGCACTCGCCGCGGCGGGCGTCGAGCTGTCGGTGGCCCGCGAGCCCGAGCTGGTGTTCACCCCGTCGGCCGAGACTGCACTGGGGCTCGCGCTGCGCGAGGCCGTCACGAACGTGGTGCGCCACGCCCACGCGTCCCGCTGCACCGTGGCACTGCGGCAGGTGGACGGGCGCGTCGTCCTCGAGGTCGCCGACGACGGGGTGGGCGGCGACGCGCCGGAGGGCAACGGGATGATCGGGATGCGCGAGCGGATCGCCGCGATCGGCGGCGAGGTGCAGCGGCGGACGCGGGAGGGCAGGGCGGTGACAGTGGTCGTGCCCTCGGCGGTGGCCACGTGAGCAGCCCGATCCGCGTGGTGCTGGCCGAGGACCAGGCGATGGTGCTCGGCGCGTTCGCCCAGCTCCTGGGGCTCGAACCCGACCTCGACGTCGTCGCGACCGCCACCGACGGCGCCGCCGCGCTCGCCGCGGTGCTCGCGCACGACCCGGACGTGCTCGTCACCGACATCGAGATGCCCGGGCTCACCGGCCTCGACGTCGCCGCCGAGCTGCGCAGGCGCGGCGCCCGCACCCGGATGATGATCGTCACGACGTTCGCGCGTTCGGGCTACCTGCGCCGGGCGATGGACAGCGGCGTGGCGGGCTACGTGCTCAAGGACGCCCCAATCGACCAGCGCATGGACACGGTGCGGCGGGTGCACGCCGGCGAGCGCGTGGTGGACCCGGCGCTGGCCGTGGCGGCGTGGGACGGCGCCGACCCGATGACCGACCGCGAACGCGACGTGCTGCGCCTGGCCGCCGACGGGTTGCCCAACGGGGACATGGCCACGCGGCTGCACCTGGCCGAGGGCACGGTCCGCAACTACCTGTCCACCGCGATCACCAAGCTCGGCGTGCGCAACCCGATCGAGGCCGCCCGCGTCGCCCGCGACCGCGGCTGGCTGTAGTCACGACGCGGCCGGCACGTCGTCGGCGGCGCCGGTGAAGCGGCGCAGCTCCCCGACGGCGGCGGCACCTGCGGCCGTCAGCAGGAGCAGCCCACCGATGACGAGGAGCGCACCCGAGCCGCCCAGCAGCGCGGCCAGCCCGCCGCCGAGCACCGGGCCGAGGGGGGCGAGCCCGCGCGAGACGATAGTCAGGATCGCGTCCATCCGGCCGAGCATCCCCTCGGGCACCATCCGGGCGATCACCACGTCCATCACGACGTTGAGCGCGGGCGCCGAGAGCGTGAAGAGCGCCAGCGGGACCATGGGCCACCACGGGCCGAGCGGGATCGTCATCGCCGCGAACGCCGCGCCGAGCAGCGTGACGACGGTGATCAGCAGCTTCCCCGGCGGGAGCAGCGCGCCCGTGCGGTGGGACAGGAGCGCCCCGATCAGCCCGCCGATCCCGGCGCCGGCGAGCACCGTGCCGGTGGTGACCGCGTCGCCGCCCCGGTCAGCGACCAGCACGATCAGGGGGATCAGGAACGCCCCGCCCAGCAGGTTGAGGACCATCACCGCGGCGCAGACCTCGCGGAGCCCCCGCTGGTGCCACAGCCAGGCGATCGCCTCACCCGCGTCGCGGCGCATGCTCCGCTTCGCCTGCGCCCGCTCCTCACCCGCCGGCCGCCGCGGCACCTTCGCGCCGATCGAGCAGAGCAGGGCGACGAGGAACGTGACCGTGTCGGCGACGAAGGGCACCGCGCGGCCGAGCCCGTAGAGCAGGCCGCCGAGCGGCGGCCCGACCAGCCGGGCGGCGTGCGCGCGGGACTCCTCCTGCATGTAGGCCAGCGGCAGCTGCGCCACGGGGACGACCGCGCGGATCGACGTCGTCCTGGCCGGTTCGGCGAACGCCACGCAGAGCCCGTCGACCACGGCCAGGACGACGACCTGCCAGACCCGCACCTGACCGGTGAGGATCAGGGCCGCGAGCACCGCCGAGTTGACCGTGCGGACCGCCTGGCCGGTGATCAGGGTGCGGCGGCGGTCCCAGCGGTCCACCCACACGCCTGCGGGCATCTGGACGAGGACGGCTGCCGCCACGCCCGCGCCCGTGACGATCCCCGCCCAGCCCGGCGAGCCGGTCAGCGCCAGCACCAGCAGCGGCAGCGCCAGCCGGGTGAGCTCCGAGCCGAGCTGGGAGACGACGCTGCCGGCCCAGAGCAGCTGGAATTGCGTGTTCCTGCGCAGCGGCACGAGGTCGGTCACGAGCGAGCCCCCTTGGTCCCTGAGGGAGCCTAGTGACCGCCGTTGGCCCCAGAAAATGGAGCGACTGCTCTGGTAGTTTGTGGAGTACCTGCTCAGGTTGTTCGGCATGTGGAGGTCCCGATGCCCTGGCTGTTCCTCGTCGCCGCGATCCTGAGCGAGGTCGCCGCGACCACCGCGCTCAAGCTGTCGGAGGGATTCACGCGGCTCGTCCCGTCGATCGTCGTGGTCGTCGGGTACGTCACCGCCTTCGTCCTGCTGTCCCAGGCGCTCACCCGCGGGATGGGGATCAGCGTCGCCTACGGGGTCTGGGCCGCTGTCGGCGTGGCGCTCGTCGCGATCATCGGGGTCGTCTTCCTCGGCGAGAGCCTCACGTGGGTACAGGCGGGCGGCATCGCCCTGGTCATCGCCGGCGTGCTGGCGCTCGAGCTGGGCGCGCGGCATTGAGCGGCGGGCAGATCAGCGCCGGAGAGATCAGCGCCGGGGAGATCGCCGACGGGCGCCGCCGCAAGGGCGAGCGGCGCCGCCGCGAGCTGCTCGCCGCGACGATGCGGGTCATCGAGCGCGACGGGCTGTCCGCGGTGAGCCAGCGGGCGGTGGCGCAGGAGGCGGGCACGCCGCCGAGCGCCGTCACGTACTACTTCCCGACTGTCGACGACCTGCTCGTCGCCGCGCTCACCGCGTGCAACGACGACTACCTGGACCGGCTCGCGGCCTGCGCGGCCGACGCCGATCCGCTCGCCCGGCTCGCCACCCTGATCGCCGAGGGCTCGGGGCCGGGGCGCGCGCACGTCGCCGCGGAGTACGAGCTGTTCCTCATGGCCGGCCGCCGCCCCGACCTGCAGGCGGAGGCGGCCCGGTGGACGGTCGCGGTGGACGCGTTCCTCGCCCCGCACGTCCCCGATCCGGTGGCGCGGACCGGGGTCGTGGCCGCGGTGGACGGGCTGTTCCTGCGTTGCTTCTGCCACCCCGCGCCACCCGACGCCGCGGAGGTGCGCGCCGTCCTCGCGCGGCTCGTCGACGGCGGGCGGGACGCCGGCTGACGCGGATCGCCCGACTCGCGCACACGAATCGCCCGACTCGCGGGGATCCGGCCCGGAACACCGCGAGTCGGGGCCTACGGGTGCGCGAGTCGGGACCCAGCGGCGGCCGGCGCGCGGGTCAAGGGCGGGCGGCGAGGAGGCTGTCGACCAGGTCCGAGGCGTGCCCGGCCGCGACGTCCGTCGTGGTGCGGGCGAGGTTCTCCAGCATCCGGTCCGGGTGGACCACCAGGCCCTCCAGGGAGGTGCGCAGCCGCCCGGCCGCGCCGCCGCCCGCGCGCAGCAGCTCGCCGAGCGTCTGCCACTCGGTGTGCCACGGCCCGGCGGCGCGCTGGTGCTCGTGATCGGCCGCGCCGAGCAGCACCGCCGCCAGGCCCGGCGCGCGACGGGCCGCCGCCCGCGCGGTGATCGCGGCGATGGGGTTGCGCTTGTGCGGCATCGACGACGAGTCGCCGGGGGCGGCCTCGGACACCTCGCCGAGCTCGGTGCCCGCGAGCAGCACGACGTCGGTGGCGGGTTTGGCGCACGCCCCGGCGGCGACGGCGAGCGCACCGGCAAGCTCCCCGATCCGGGTGCGCTCGGTGTGCCACGGCGCCGCGTCGGCGAGCCCCAGCCTGCGGGCGAGCCCCGCCGCGACGGCCGGGCCGTGCGGGTGCGACGCCGCGAGCGTGCCGGCCGCGCCACCGAACTGGACGGGCAGCGCGCCGAGGACGCAGGCCAGCCCGGTGCGGGCCCGGTCCAGGCCCGCGCACCAGCCCGCGGCCACCAGCCCGAACGTCGTGGGCAGGGCCTGCTGGCCGAGCGTCCGGGCGATCATCGCGGTGTCGCGGTGGGCGGCGGCGAGCGCGGCCGCGGCGTCGGCGGCGCCGCGCAGGTCGTCGAGCACGATCTCGCCCGCCCACCCGGTGAGCAGAACCGCCGCGGTGTCCATGACGTCCTGGCTGGTCGCCCCGGGGTGCACCGACCGCCCGGCCTCCCCCGCGGCCTGCCGAAGGATCCGGACCAGCGGGATCACGGGGTTGCCGCCCTCGACGGCGGCCCGGCCGAGCGCGGCGGGGTCGACGTCCAGCTCCGCCGCGACCGCCGCGATCCGCTCCGCGTCGGCCTCCGGGACCAGGCCCTGCTCGGCCGCCGCCGCGCTCAGCGCGACCTCGACGGCCACCAGAGCGGCGACCCAGGATGCGTCGTCGAGCCGGGCGGCCACCCGGTCGGCCCCGAACAGCGGATCGAACAGCGCGCTTCCCATGGCCGGAAACCTACGTGTCGGCCGCGACGAGCCCCACTGGAACCCGCCCCGACTGCAGCAAAGTCCCCCATGGCCTTCGGCCGCCACGAGGTATGAGAATCGGGTCGGGTCCGGCTGAGCTCGGTTGGCATTGGTGCGTCTAGCCCGAAGCAAAGTCTGAGGCCTGGGGGCCTTCCCGGC
>NZ_JAHKRK010000174.1 GCF_019396355.1 Pseudonocardia nigra | reverse complement strand
GCGGGGCGGGGGGCGCCGCCCGGCGGCTTGAGGCGCGCCGGGTTGCCGTCGTACCAGCCGCCGTAGAGCCGAGAGATGTTGCGCACCACGAACTCCGGCTCGTCGTACAGCGGCCGCAGGTACGGGCGGGCCAGGGCGGCATCGGGGACGGCCACGGTGTGCAGCACCGTGTCCAGGGTCGCGCCCTCGTTCATCAGGGCGAGGGTCCGGTCGACGAGGTCGTCGAGGACGTCGGCGACCTCGGTCAGCACCCTGCGGATGCGGTCCCGGCCGGCGATCGGGAGGCCGTGTGCGGGCAGGAACAGCTCGGCGTCCTGCGCGGCCATCGCCCGCAGGGCCGTCGCCCACTGGTCGGGGTAGCGCTGCACCTTCTGCGGGTTGCCGGCGTTGGGGAAGTTCCAGATCAGGAAGTCGCCCGCGCAGATGGCCCGGTGCGGGGGGAGCCACGCCCACGTGTGGTCGTCGGTCTCACCCTTGGCGTGGTGCAGCGCGATGTCCAGCCCGCCGACCTGCAGGTCGAGCCGGTCGGAGTAGGTGACGTCCGGCTCGGCCACGTCGTCGGGCAGGAAGCGCGGTGTGCGGGCCCCGACCGGAGGGCTGAGCTCCCCGGCGCCGATCCGCATCGCCGGGTCGCGCAGCCATCCGAACTGGCGCGCGTTGATCACCAGGTTGTACCCCGACGTCCGCCGGTAACGGTCCAACCGGCGGCCGACGTTCTCGTGGGCGGCCACCCGCGGACGCCGGTGCCCCCGCTCGGCGCCGTCCGCGAGCAGCGCCCCGCTCCCGCCGACGTGGTCCACGTGCCCGTGCGTGTAGACGAGCGTGTGCACCGGTTCGGTGCTCCAGCCCCGCAGCGCCTCGACGACCTGCGCCCCGGTCTGCGCGCCGCTCGCGTCGAACACCACCAGGCCCTCGTCGGTGCGGACCGCGACCGAGTGCGAGAACGACTCGACCACCGCGATCCCGTCCGCGACCTCGGACAGCTCCTGCGTCGTCCGGTTCACCGGCTCGTCGGCGACCCCGCTGTCGATGATCCGCGCGGACAGGCCCAACAGGTCAGCCATCGGCGTGTGCTCCATTCCTCGGGTGTCGGATCACGGCTGGACCGCCCACTGCCCGTCCACCATGACGGCGACGGCCCGCGCCCGGCGCAGGGCGTCCTCGTCGGCGGCCGCCAGGTCGACGTCCACCGCGACGAGGTCGGCGCGCTTCCCCTGCACCAGGCTCCCGGCGACGTCCTCCTCGCCGGCCAGCCACGCGCTGTCGGCCGTCATCGCCCGCAGCGCGCGGTGGACGTCGAGCCGCTGGTGCGCGCCGAGCACCTCGCCCTCCCGGGTCCGGCGCGCGACCGCGGACCAGATCGTGCGCAGCGGGTCCATCGGCGTGATCGGGCAGTCGGAGTGCAGCCCGAAGCGCTGGCCGCGCGCGTCGGCCCAGGCGAGGGCGTCGATGTCGGGGGCGCGGTCGGGGCCGAGGAACAGCCGCCGGTGCCGGTCGCCCCAGTAGTGGACGTGGTTGACGAAGAAGCTCACCCCCAGCCCGGCCTCCCGGATCGCGTCGTGGTCGGCAGGGCTCGCCACCTGGCAGTGCTCGATCCGGTGCGGCGCCGCCCCGGGCCGCTGCAACGGGCCGAGCACCCGGACGGTGGCCTCGACGGCCGCGTCGCCGTTCGCGTGCACCGCCACCTGCGCGCCCGAGGCCGCGGCCTTCCCACAGATCGTGCGGAGCGTGTCCTCGTCGTAGAGCAGCTCGCCGCGATGATCGGGCCGGCACGTGTACGGCACCCGCAGCGCCGCCGACAGGCCCTGGATCGACCCGTCCGCCCAGAACTTCGCCCCCGCCAGCCGGAACCGGCTGCCCACGGCCGGCCGGGCCTCGAACGGCTCGTCCCCGGCCAGCGCGAGGTCGCCGCGCAGGTACCCGACGACGTGCACGGGCAGCTCTCCCCCGCCGCGTCGGCCTCCCGGTAGACGTCGAGCTCCTCGGCACCGGCGGCGATGCCCACCCCGAGGTCGTGGACGGTGGTGATCCCCTGCCGGGTGGCGGCCGTGAGCGTGTCGAGCAGCGCGGCCCGCAGCTGCGCGCGGGTGGGGGCCGGGATCCGGCCGAGCACCCGGCCGAGCGCCTCGATCTCCCACAGCAGCCCGGAGAGCCGTCCGTCCGGCCCGCGGGGGAAGCGGCGATCGTCGGGGCTCACGCTCGTCTCGTCCACGCCCGCGGCGTCCAGGGCCGCGGTGTTCGCGACGGCCAGGTGCGTCGACGTGTGCACGACGACGATCGGCCGGGTCGCCGACACCGCGTCCAACTCGTCGCGGGTGGGGTGGCGGCCCTCGGCGAGCAGCGTGTCGTCGTAGCCCCAGCCCCGCACCCACCCGGTCGTGCGCCCGGCATGCCGCCGCAGCGCCTCCACCACATCCGCGATCGAGCCGCATGGCGGGGTGCGGCAGTCCGCCCAGCCCGCGGTCAGACCGGCGTAGGTCGGGTGGACGTGGGACTCGACGAGACCGGGGACGACGGTCGCGCCCGGCAGGTCGACACGCGTGACGCCGGCGCCGGCCCGCGCCAGCACCTCCTCCCGCGTCCCGACCGCCCGCACGATCCCGTCGGCGACCATCACGGCTTCGACCCGCGGCCGCGCCGGGTCCATCGTGAGGACCGCATCGGCCGTCACGACGATCACGAGGCGATCCGCAGCGGGTGGTGGCAGGCGACGCCGCCGGCGAGCAGCGGGCCCTCGGTCCGGCAGCGCGCGCCGTCATCACCGAGGCCGTGGTGAACCGCGCAGCGGGTGTGGAACGCGCACCCGGGCGGTGGGGACCGCGGGTCGGGCGGCTCGGCCACGATCTGCGGCGCCCGCACCTCGCTCCCGTCGGGGACGCTGTCGAGCAGCAGCCGCGTGTAGGGATGCTGCGGCCGCTCGAACAGCTCGTCGCGCGCCGCGAGCTCGACGACCCGGCCGAGGTACATCACCGCCACCGCGTCGCTCACGTGCCGCACCACCGTGAGGTCGTGGGAGATGAACAGCATCGTGAGACCCAGCCGCCGGCGCAGGTCGGCGAGCAGGTTGAGCACCTCGGCCTGCACGGAGCTGTCCAGCGCCGAGGTCACCTCGTCGGCGATGATCACCTCGGGTTCGACCGCCAGAGCCCTGGCGATCGCAATGCGCTGCCGCTGACCACCGGAGAACTCGTGCGGGAAGCGCGCCGCGGCGGCGGCGTCCAGCGCGACGGTCTCCAGCCACCGGGCCACGGCGTCGGCGTGCCTGCGGGCCCCGCCGCGCCGCGGGTCGATCGCCTCGGCCAGCGTCTCGCCCACGGTCATCCGCGGGTTCAGCGAGGCGTACGGGTCCTGCGGGATGAGCTGGATCCGGCGGCGCAGGGCGCGCAGCTGTGGCCCGCGCAGCGCGGTGACGTCGGCGCCGTCGAGCAGGATCCGCCCGGACTGCGGGCGCAGCAGCCCGATCAGCGTGCGTGCGAGCGTCGACTTGCCCGACCCCGACTCCCCCACCAGGCCCACCGTGCGGCCCTGCTCCAGCTCGAGATCGACCGCGTGCAGGATCGGGGTGCCGCGGTAGCCGGCGGTGACCTCCGATGCAGCGAGCACGGGCGTCATGCCGCCTCCTCCCAGTCCGGGGCGTGGCAGGCCACGCCGTCGCGCAGCACGGGGCGCGTGCTGCGGCAGGCGTCGCGCACGATCGGGCACCGGTCGGCGAACACGCACCCCTCCGGCCGGTGCGCGGGCTCCGGTGGGCGCCCCGGGACCGCGGTCAGCCGCGCGACGTTCTCGTGCAGCTTCGGCGTCGCCGCGAGCAGCGCCTTCGTGTACGGGTGGCGGGCTTTGCCCGCGCGCAGCGCGTCGGCGGTGAGCTCCTCGACGACCCGGCCCGCGTACATCACCAGCACCCGGTGGCACAGGGCCGACACCACGCCGATGTCGTGAGAGATGAACAGCACGGCGGTCCCGTCCCGCTCGTTGATCTCCTTGAGCAGCGCCAGCACGTCGGCCTGCACGGTGACGTCGAGCGCGGTGGTCGGCTCGTCGGCGATCAGCAGCTTCGGCCGGGTCAGCAGCGCCGAGGCGATCATCGCGCGCTGCCGCATCCCGCCGGAGAGCTCGTGCGGGTACTGGCCCAGCCGCAGGTCCGGGCTCGTCACGCGCACCGCGGCCAGCTGCTCGGTCGCCCGCCGCCGCGCCTCCTCCCGGCCCACGCCCAGGTGCACCCGCAGCGCCTCCGTGAGCTGGCCGCCGAGCCGCAGCGCGGGGTTGAACGACGACGACGGGTCCTGGTAGACGATGCCGATCTCGGTGGCGAGCCGCCTGTTGTCGGTCGCGGTGAGCAGGTCCAGGTCGCCGAGCCGGGCCGTGACGGCGTCGGCGTGCAGTTCGTCGGGGAGCAGCCGGGCCACGGCCATCGCCGTGACGCTCTTGCCCGACCCCGACTCCCCGACGACGCCGACGATCTCGCCGTGGTCGATGCCGAACGAGACGTCCTCGATCAGCCTGCTGCCGCCGGGCGCGGTGACCGTGAGCCTGTCGACCTGCAGCAGCGCGCCGGACGCCGCCGCGGGGACCGCCCGCACGGCCGTGGCCCGCGGCCTGCGGACGACCGCACGGGTACGCGGGTGGACCGCGGCCGCCAGCCCGTCGCCGACGAGCCCGGCGCACAACCCGGTGAGCGCGATCGCGACCGCGGGCCCGACCGCCTCGGCGGGGTTCGTGTACAGGCTGGTGAGGCCGGTGCCGAGCAGGCTGCCCCAGTCGTACTGCGGCGGCTGCACGCCGAGGCCGAGGAACGACAGCCCGGACAGGGCCGTGAGGATGCTCGCGAAGGCCACCGAGACGAGGATCAGCAGCGGCTCGGCCATGTTCGGCAGCAGGTGCCTGCGCATCAGCCGCCACCGGGGCACGCCGAGCAGCCGCGACATCGCCACGAAGTCGCGCCCGGCCACGGACGCCGCGAGGTTCGCGGTCAGGCGGGCGAACGTCGGGCTGCCGGCGATGCCGATCGCCACCACGGTGGCCGTCGGACCGGCGCCGAGGATCGCCACGACGATCAGCGCGAGGATGATCGACGGGTAGGACACCAGCACGTCGATCACGCGCAGCCCCAGCTCGCGCACCCGCGGCCCGCTGAGCCACACCGCGGAGCCGAGCAGGATGCCCGCCGACACCGCGAGCGCGGTCGCGGCCAGCGTCGTGAGGATCGTCAGCCGGGTGGCCGCGAGCGTGCGGGCCAGCACGTCCCGGCCCAGCGCGTCGGTGCCCAGCCAGTGCTCCGCGGACGGCCCGGTGCGCGCCGCGCCGCCGAGGGCGTCCGCGGCGTCACCCCAGATCATCGGCCCGATCACGGCGAGCACGGCCACGACGCCCAACCCGGTGAGCCCCGTGACGAGCGTTCGGTTGGTCCTCAAGCCTCGGCCCTCCCGGTGAGCGTGCGCGGGTCGAGCAACCCGAGCAGAACGTCGACGATCAGGTTGAGCAGCGTGGCGATGACGCCGAGGGTGAGCACGATGCCCTGGATCACCGCGTAGTCGCGGTGGGCGATGGCCTCCACGACCTTGGTGCCGAGCCCCGGCCAGGCGAAGACGTTCTCGACGATCACCGTGCCGCCCAGCAGGCTCGCCAGCAGCAGCCCGCCCATGGTGAGCGTGCTCGTCAGCAGGTTCGGCAGGGCGTGGCGGCCGTAGCGGCGCAGCGCCGACAGCCGCCGCCCGCGGGCCGTGCGCAGGTAGTCGCTGCCGAGTACGGCGGCGGTCTCCCGGCGCACGATGCGGGCCATCGTGCAGGTCGGGGCCAGCGCCACGGCGGCGATCGGCAGGATCAGCGCGGAGACGGTGGCCGCGCCCGCCGCGGGCAGCAGGCCCAGCCCGACGGCGAACACCAGCACCAGCAGCGTGCCGACGATGTACTCGGGCACCGCGCCCGCCAGGCTGGTGACGACCGTGAAGCCGCTGTCCAGCCGCCGCCACCGGCCGCTGCGGCCGGCCACGGCCACCGCCATGCCCAGCGGCACCGACACCAGCAGCACGACGAGCACGGCGGGCAGCGCCAGCTCCACGGTGAACGGCAGCCGCGACGTGATCACCTGCGCCACCGGCTCGCCGGTCTGGAACGAGGTGCCGAGGTCACCGCGCAGCAGGCCGCCGACGTAGCGGGCGAACTGCTCGAACAGCGGCAGGTCCAACCCGAGCCGCGCGCGGGTCTCGGCGACCTGCTCGGGCGTGGCGTCCGGGCCCGCCACGGTGCGCGCCGGGTCGCCGGGGATCAGCTGGATGATCAGAAACGTCGCGACCACCAGCACCACCATGACCGCGACGACGCCGCCCAGCCTGCGGGCGGCGAAGCGCAACCAGGGGGACCGGGTTCCTGCTGCCGTCGTCATCGGCCCCTCAGTTCGGGATCGCCAGCGTGGCGATGTCGACGAACTGACCCGGGCTCGCCGCCGTGGCGCGCTCGTCGAACACGTAGGTCACCACCGCCGACGTCAGCGGCACCGCGTCGACCCGCTCCAGCAGCGCCCGCTGCGCCTGCGCCCAGGCGTCGCACTTGGCGGGCCCGTCGGGCGTCGCCAACGCCGTGGCCATGGCGGCCGCGAACTCGGGGTTCTCGACGCCGCCGACGTTGCGGCCGTTCGGGGCCGCCGGGCCGGCGAAGAGGGTGGCGGCCGCCGTCACCGTGTTGGTGAGGTTGAGGTGCGGGAAGACGGTGACGTCCCAGTCGCCCTGGTTGCCCATCACGTCCGAGGCCCAGGTGGCGTTGTCGGTGTTCTTGAGCTCCACCTGCGCGCCCGCCTGCTGCAGCGCTGCCTGCACGTAGGCGTTGCCCGCGCCACCGGCCACCGCGTTCGTGCCGACGAGCTTCAGCGTCATCCCCGACAGCACCGACGCGGCGGCCTGCGGGTCGGCGGGCACGAGCAGCGCCGGGTCCGTGCTCACGCATGGCGCGGTGGCGGGGGCGATGCTGGTCATCGGCTCGCCCTTGCCGCGGGCCGCCGCGTCGTTGAACGCCGCGACGTCGATCGCCTGGGCGATCGCCCGGCGCACCTCGACGTCGGCCGTGGGCCGGCCGGGCCGTTCGTTGAACACGAGCATGAAGTTGATGATCGGCGAGGTGACCGTGGTGAACCCGTCCCCGCCGAAGCGGTCGGCGTCCGGGCCGGTCAGCGGCGCGTAGTTGATCGCTCCGGTCGTGATCTGGTTGGCGATCGTGCTCTCGTTCTGGATCACGTTCGCGACGAGCGTGGCGGCCGCCGCCCGTCCGGCATCTCCGAGTAGGCGGGTTCGACCGTGTAGTCGGAGCGGGCGGTGAACATGTAGCTCGCGCCGCGCTGCGCCGCGCCGAGCGTGTACGGGCCGGTGCCCGGCGCCTGCCCGGCCTGCAGCGCGGCCTCGTCGGTGGAGCAGGCGATCCCGGCCTGCGGGATGACCAGGCCGTAGAGCAGGTCCGACCACGGCGCGCCGAGCTGGACGGTCATCGTGCCCGCGGCGTCGTCGGCCGTGATCGTGGCCCCCCCGGGCCCGAAGACCTGGGGTGCCGACGGCGCGGCGGCCGGACCGGCGAAGCGCTGCAGCGAGGCCGCGGCGATGCTCGGAGTCAGCGGCGTCCCGTCGGAGCAGGTGACGTCGTCGCGCAGGGTGAAGACCGCGCCATCCGGGGACACCTCCCACGACTCGGCCAGCCCCGGGAGGACCTCGTCGCCCTCCCGGCGCACCAGCGTCTCGTACAGCAGGCCCGCCACCTGGTAGTCCGACGCGGCGCTGCCCTTGGCCGGGTCGAAGGTGTTGGGGTCCGAGGTGAGCGCCATCGTGAGCGTGTCGGCCGTCGCCGCGCCGGGGCCTCCGCCCGAACCCGTGGTGGCGCAGCCCGCCAGCAGGGCGGCCGTCAGGGAAGCGGCCAGAACGGCCGTCGAGCGGATGGACCGTGCCATGCGATCTCCTGGGTCTCTCCGACGTTGGAGTGGGTGGCAACAGGATCGGCAGCGCGAGACGACACCGGCTCGGATCGCACGAAGCAGCCGTTCTCCTCGGATCTGTGCAAGGATCGGCCACATATGGACGAGCTGGATCTCGCTCTCATCAACGCCGTGCAGCTGAACCCCCGTGCGCCCTGGGCCGAGGTCGCGGCGTCGCTCGGCGTGGACCCGGCCACCGTGTCCCGGCGGTGGGCCCGGCTGTCCGCCACGGGCTCGGCCTGGGTGACCTGCTATCCCGGCCCGAACCAGCTGCCCTTCGGGTGCCTCGCGCTGGTGGAGGTGGACTGCGTCGCAGGTGGTGTCGAGGAGCTCGCCGACGAGCTCGCGGGCGACGCGCACGCGCTGACCGTGGAGATCCAGACCGGCGCGCGCGACCTGCTGCTGACGGTGTCCACCGACGGCCTGGACGCGCTGTCGAAGTACGTGATGCGCCGGATCGGGCGGCTCCCGCAGGTGCGGGCCACCCGGACCATCCTCGTGACCCGCCCGTACCACGAGGCCAGCCGGTGGCGGCTGGACGCGCTGGACCCGGAACAGCGCACGGCGCTGGGCGGACGGCGCCGCCGCGTCGGCCCGGCCCCGATCTCCGCCGACGACCGGCGGCTCATGCTGGAGCTCGGGGCGGACGGGCGCACGTCGATCGCCGACCTGAGCACTCGCACCGGGTTACCGGGCAGCACGGTGCGACGCAGGCTGGAGCATCTCGTCGGCACGGGGCGGGCCGTGCTGCGCTGCGACCTGGCGCCCGCGCTCGCCGGATGGCGGACGCAGGCCATGCTGTGGCTGACCGTGCCGCCGTCGCAGGTCGACGCCACCGCGGCCGAGCTGGTCAAACTGCCGGAGACCCGCGCCTGCTTCCCCGTGGCGGGGCCGGTGGAGCTGGGCCTCTCGATCTGGTTGCACGGCCTGGCCGACCTGCGCCGCTTCGAGGAGGAGCTGACCGTGCGGTGCCCCGGTCTGCGAGTGGTGGACCGCGCGGTGACGACGCGGGTGGTCAAGCGGGTGGGGCGGCTGCTGGACGAGCAGGGCCGCTCCGTCGGCCACGTCCCGATGGACCTGTGGCGGTCCCCCGTCCCGTCAGGCTGACAGGCGCCGCACGGCGAGCTCCGCGTACAGGGCCGCCCCGTCGGCCAGCACCGCGTCGTCGAACCGCGCTTCGGCCGAGTGGTTGTAGGCGGCCGCAGCCGGGTCGCGGTCGGTGGGACAGGCGCCGAGGGCGACGAACGCACTGGGGATCTCGTTGCCGACGAAGGAGAAGTCCTCCGAGCCGGCGAACGCCCTCGGCGACACGCGGTAGCGCTCCTCGCCGTAGACCTCGCGCACCGTGCGGCCCACCAGCTCCGCCTCGGCGTCGTCGTTCACGGTCAGCGGGTAGTCGACGAGGTAGTCCACGTCCACGTCCAGGCCGTGCCCGCTCGCGATGCCGCGCAGCAGCTCGACCGCAGCGTCCTTGACCCGCCCCTGCGACGCCGCGGAGAACGACCGGACGGTACCCTCGAACGACACCTCGTCGGGGATGACGTTGTCGGCGGTCCCGCCCTGGATCCTCCCGATCGTCACGATCACCGGGTCGAACGCGTCGATGCGCCGGGTCACCATCGTCTGCAGCGCCAGCACCATCTCGCAGGCCGCCGGGATCGGGTCCCTGGCCAGGTGCGGGCTCGACCCGTGGCCGCCCGCGCCCCGCACCGTCACCCGCAGCCGGTCCGCGGCCGCCATGATCGGTCCGCCCCGGGAGACGAACATGCCCTGGGGCAGGAGCGACGACACGACGTGCAGCGCGTACGCGGCCACGGGGCGCTCGCCCGCGGCGTCCAGCACGCCGTCCTCCAGCATGATCCGGGCGCCGCCCGCCCCCTCCTCCCCCGGCTGGAACATGAACACCACGTTCCCGGCCAGGCTGTCCCGCCGGTCCGTCAGCAGCCGAGCGGCGCCGGTGAGCATCGCGGTGTGCAGGTCGTGCCCGCACGCGTGCATGCGGCCGTCGAACCGCGAGACCGGTCCGTCGCCGCGCTCCGCGACCGGGAGCGCGTCCATGTCGGCGCGCAGCAGCACCGTCGGGCCCTCGGTCGCGCCGCGCAGCACCGCCGTGACCGACCTCAGCCGCTCGCCGGTGCGTACCTGAAGCGGCAGCCCGTCCAGACCCGCCAGCACCTTCTCCTGCGTCCGGGGCAGGTCGAGGCCCAGCTCCGGCTCCCGGTGCAGCTCGTGGCGGAGCCGGACGAGCTCGTCCTGCAGATCGGCCGCCGCGTCCCGCAGTGTCATGTGCGTCTCCTGTCCCGCGCGCGTTGGAGGCCGATCTTTCGCGCTGCTGCCCGGCGTCCGGCCCGATCTGCACGAAACCGCCGCCACGCCCGGTGCCTGCGCACGAATCAGGTGGCCCGCCGCCGACGCCCGCGTCCGGTCGCGCCCCGACCGCGGGGCGATGGGAACGTGCTCGTTCCGCACACACCGGCACCGCCACGGGGGACGTACGTGAAGGAGCCCGCGGTTTGTGTGACCGTCCGCGTCAGCCTCGCGATCGGTCGTCAGTTTCCACGACCTGCGTCGCGCCGCGCTTCGCGAAGGCGGCCCAGAGGTTGAAGGCGACGATGGCGATTCCGATCGCGGCCCAGAGCCAGACGAACGGGGTGTCGAACCCGATCTGAACGACACCAAAGATCACGATCGCGACCCCGGCGATGGCGCCGACCACCGCGGCCGGCTTGGACGGACGGATACGCGCCACGATTCCCCCCAGAGCGTGTCGGACGTCGCTGTTCGCGGATCCTGTGCCCGGTCCCCCACGGATTCGGAACGCCGGTATCGACCTGCCCGGGCCGGGAAGGGGATAACCCGAAGGCGGAGGGGCGTCGAAAGCCACCTCGACATTGCCCCATTCGCTGCTACGGCGACGGGCATTCGGCGCAGCAGGGGATCTCAGCGGGCCAACAGGTCGCGGAGCTCCGTGACCACGTCGGCGGCGGCCTCCTCGGCCATGAAGTGTCCAGACGTGACTGTGACGTGCCGGAGGTCCGGAGCCCAGGCCCGCCACAGCACGGTGGCGTCGTACCCGAGGGTGGCGCCCCAGTCCTGCTGGAGCACCGTGACCGGCATGCGCAGCTGCGTGCCGTTCTTCCGGTCGGCCCGGTCGTGGTCGGCGTCGATGCCGGCCGACGCCCGGTAGTCGGCCACGATGGAGGTCACCGCGCCCCGGCAGGCATCCAGATAGGCGGCGCGGACGTCGCCGGGGATC
This sequence comes from Pseudonocardia nigra, assembly GCF_019396355.1. Classification (GTDB taxonomy): domain Bacteria; phylum Actinomycetota; class Actinomycetes; order Mycobacteriales; family Pseudonocardiaceae; genus Pseudonocardia; species Pseudonocardia nigra. The sequence continues at coordinate 6,344 of NZ_JAHKRK010000174.1, read as the reverse complement.
GCCAGCGGGTCGGTGGCCCAGGTGTCGAGAAAGTGGCCGAAGAACGCATCCGCGCTCGCGGCGATCATCTGCTCGGGCAGGCCCGGGGGCTGGGCCATCAGATAGAGGTGGAACCCGACAGCGGCGGTGGTGCCGTGCATCGCCTCCCACATGTCGAGGGTCGGCAGCACGTCGAGGCACGCCAGGTGCGTGATCACCTCCGGGTGGTCGAGCGCGGCACGGAAGGCGACCAGTGCGCCGCGGTCGTGCCCGGCCAGGGCGAAGCGCTCATGCCCCAGTGCGCGGGCGAGGGCGATGACGTCCTCGCCCATCGTGCGCTTGGCGTAGGTCGTCGGGCCGGACTCCTCGGGCTTGTCGCTGGCCCCGTAGCCGCGCAGGTCGGGGCAGATCACGGTGTGATCGGCCACGAGGTCGGCGGCGACGTGCCGCCACATCAGGTGGGTCTGCGGGAAGCCGTGCAGCAGCACGACCGCCGGCCCCGAGCCGCCCATGGCCGCGTGCAGCGACACGCCGTCGGCGACGGGGACGCGCTGGTGGTCGAATCCGGCGATGACAGGCGCCATGGTCCGTTCCTTTCCTGGACGAGCAAGGCCCCGAGCCTGCCGGGCGCGGATGAGTATCGGATCAGCGCGCGCTCTAGCGTGACCGCGGTACTGGGCAGGAGATGGCGGGCGCAAGGACGGTCGAGGATGCAGGTCGCGTTCGGGGTGCTGGGGTCGGTGCTGGCCTGGGACGGCGCCGGGAACGCGATCGCGTTGAAGGGGCCGCGGCATCGCGCCGTGGTGGCGCGGCTGATCGTCGCCCGCGGCCGCGTCGTCCCGGTCACCCGGCTGGTCGAGGACCTGTGGGCCGACCCGCCCGCCGACGCCGTGAGCGCGCTGCGCACCTTCGTGGCCGCGCTGCGGCGCGCCCTGGAACCCGAACGCCCGCCGCGCGCCGCACCGCGGCTGCTGGTCACCGAAGGGCCGGGCTATGCGCTCCGGACCCACGCGGACGCGGTGGACGCGTGGCGTTTCGAGCGCGTCGCGACCGCCACCGCGACGCTGCCGCCCGCCGAGGTGCCTGCCCGGCTGAACGAGGCGCTGGGGTGGTGGCGCGGACCCGCCTACGCCGATTTCGCCGACGAGCCCTGGACGCGGGCCGAGCGCTCCCGGTTGGCGGAGCTGCGACTGCAGGCCGTCGAGCGCCGGGCCGAGGCCCGCCTGGCGCTGGGCCTGGCCGCCGAGACCGTGCCGGATCTCGACGCACACGTGGCCGAGCACCCCTGGCGGGAGAACGCTTGGGCGTTGCTGGCCCTCGCGCTGTACCGCACCGGCCGTCAGGGCGACGCCCTCGCGGTGCTGCGGCGGGCACGCACGCTCCTGGTGGAGCAGCTGGGCGTGGACCCGGGCCCCGAGCTGCGCCGCCTGGAGGTGGACGTCCTCCAGCAGGCCGAGCATCTCGACCCGGAACCGGGCGGCGCGGCCGGGCGGGTCTGGGCCCAGGCCACCGCCGCCTACGACCGGACGGTCGCGGCCGGGTCCCGCGCTCGCCTGGAGTTGACGGTGGGCCTGCTGCGCAACCTGGCCGTCACCGGGGGCAGCGGACTGCAGGTGGCCCGCGAGCATCGTCCGGCCGCGATCGCCGCCGCCGAGGAGCTGGGGGACGTGGAGCTGGTCACCCGCGTCATCGGCTCGTACGACGTCTCGGCGATCTGGACCCGCTGCGACGACCCCGACCAGGCGGCACGGGTGGTCGCGGCCGCCGATCGGGCGCTGGCCGCCCTGCCTCCCACCGGACACGACGCCGCCCGGGCGCGACTGCTGACCACCGTCGCGCTGGAGTCACGCGGCACCCGCTCGGCACGCCCGGCCCGCGCCGCGCAGGAGGCCGAGCACATCGCCCGCGAGCTCGGCGATCCCGCGCTGCTGGCGTTCGCCCTCAACGGCGTGTTCATGCAGTCCTTCCCACATGCCGGGCTGGCCCCGCGCCGGGACAGGACCGGGGCCGAGCTGATCGCCTTGGCCGCCCGGCACGATTTGGTCACCTACGAGGTGCTCGGGCACCTCATCCGCCTCCAGGCCCGCAGCGCGCTGGCCGACTTCGACGGCGCCGACCACCACGCCGCCGCCGCGGACCGGCTGGCCGAACGCAACGAGCTGCCGCTGGTGGCGGTGTTCACGCAGTGGTACCGGGTGCTGCGGCTCGCCGCGATCGGGCGAGCACCGGTGGCAGAGGCCGAAGCGGCCTACCGGGAGGCCGCCGCCGGGCTGGACGGCGCCGGGATGCCCGGCCTGCAGGACGGCCTGCTGCCGCTTGCGCTGCTGTGCCTGCGACTGACCAACGCCCTCCCAGCCCAGACCGACGACGGCACCGGCTGGGGGCCGTACGGACCTTGGGCCCGTCCGCTGGTGCTCCTGGCCCGAGGCCGCTCCGACGAGGCCGCCGCGGCGCTGTGCACCGTCCTCGACCCGCCCCGCGACCTGCTGTTCGAAGCCCTGTGGTGTCTCACCGCGCGGGCGGCCGTCGCGGTGGGCGACCGGGAAGCGATGGAGCGGGCCCACGCCGCGCTCACGCCCGCGGCCGGCGAGCTGGCCGGGGCGGGCAGCGGGCTGCTCACCCTCGGCCCGGTGTCCCGATACCTGGACGACCTCGCCACCGCCCTTTCCGCCCGAGATGCCGGCGGTGGGTGGTGAACGGCAGGCCCAACCGGTGCGCCACCGCCTGCTGAGGGCACGCCGCGCAGGGACCGCAGGACCGCGAAGATCACCGGAATGAACGCGTCAGATGGCCGCCGGCCGGGGCGGCGCACCATTCGCCGCAGGAGCGCCACCGGAGACCGCAAGACGTCGACGCCCTCAAAAAAGCACGGGTAGAATCAAACATGTGTTCGAGCCGCCGGTCGACGATCCCCCGTGGACGAGGACTGGTGGGCGGCCCTGGAGGCGCTCGAGGAACAGGGGGGAGATCCCGTTGGTGCAGCTGCTCGAGCAGTTGCCCGCCGATCTGCTGGATCTCCCCGCGCCGATCGAGGACGGTGGGGTCGAGTGGCATCCCAGGATGGACCGTGCACCCGTCGCGGAGTTCACCGTGGCCCGGGTGCAACCCTCCGGGCTACTTGCGCTCGATCTCGATTCCTCGACCGCCGCCCCGTCCGGGATGTCCGACGCCGGGCTGATCGACTCGATCACCGCGTTCGACCGGGTCGCGGCGTGGGCCCAGGCCCGGCAGGCGCAGCTGCTGGCCGAGTTCGCCCGCCGCCGCCCCGGCGACGCCGGCGACCTCGCCATGTCGGACAAGGCCTCCGGGGTGAGCCGGTACGCCCCCGACGAGATCGGGCTGGCGTTGCATCTGTCCCGCGGCACCGCGAAGGCCCGGCTGTCCGAGGCGGTGCGGCTGGACGCCGAACTGGCCGGTGCGCGGCAGGTGTGGGAGGACGGGCTGATCGACCAGCCGAAAGTCCGCGCGATCTGCGACGCCACCCAGTATTTGACCCCGGAGCAGGCGAGCGCGGTGCAGGACCGCGTCCTCGTCCGCGCCGCCGGACAGACCCTCGCCCAACTGCGGGCCGCGCTCGCCCGGACGGTGATCGCGGCCGACCCGCAGGGCGCCAACGACCGCCACAAGCAGGCCCGCAAGGACCGCCGGGTCGTGGTCGGCGACGAAAAGGACGGGATGGCGGCGCTGTGGGCACTGCTGTCCGCGCCCGACGCCCACTCCGCCTACCAGTGGCTCACCCGGCTCGCCCGCGGCCTCGGCTCCGAGGATGCACGCGGGATGGATGCCCGCCGCGCCGACCTGCTGGTCGCGCTGTTGACCGGGCAGATCACCTACGCCCGCACCACCGACCACCCCGACGCCCAGCCCGACGACGTCGAGGCCGAGGCCGACGGCACCGCCGACCGGGACGCCTGCGAACGAGCCGAGGCAGACGAGGGCGAGCCCACTGACACCGAGCCGACCGACACCGGCAGCGTTGACGGCACTGACGGCGAGGGAGCCGAGCGCGCCGACACCAGCCCCGGCTCGACAGCATGCTCCGGGCCCGTGCCGCGGCCGGTCGCCCCCGGCAAGCCGTTGATCCAGATCGTGATGCCGCATTCCACCCTGCTCGGTGCCGATGACCAACCGTGCGAGCTGGTCGGCTATGGGCCCGTCCCCGCCGATCTCGCCCGGGAGATCGCCGCCGACGCCGTCTGGCACCGCCTGGTCACCGACCCCCTGTCCGGGGCACTACTCGACTACGGCCGCATTACCTACCGACCCCCGGCGGCGCTCGCCGACTTCGTCCGCGCCCGCGACGTCACCTGCCGGCACCCCATCTGCCGCCGCCGGGCCCTGGACGCCGAGCTCGACCACATCGTCCCGTTCCCCGAGGGAGCCACCGCCGAGAAGAACCTGATGGACGGCTGCGTCCACCACCACAAGCTGAAACACCGCCCCGGCTGGCAGGTCGTCGCCCACGCCGACGGCCGCATCGAATGGATCACCCCCACCGGGCACAGCTATTGCAGCGAACCGTTCGACTACCGCCCCGAACCACCACCTCCACCGTCGAAAGCAGCAGCGGTAGCTCCGCCGGACCCGCCCCCGAGCCCGCGCGCCGACCCCTGGACCGCACCCGGCGCCCTCGAGGAGCGCGCCGGAGCCGACAGCGATGCGCCGCCCTTCTGACCCAGGGCCGCGAGAGGCACGGCCGGTCCGCGCGGTCCGGCACGCGCCGTTCCATCGGGCACCCCCACGCTCAGCGCTGCTGACGCCGGCCCTGATCGGTTCGCTCACCCTCGCCAGCGGGCCACAACGGCCACCGGTCGCAGTCCTGATCGGGGAGGGATTGGCGACCGGCGTCAAGACGCCGGGGGCGAAGACCGCTAAGCGCCTCGACCTCGCCTGCGACCTCCCCTGCGGCGGTGGCTCACTCAGCCACGCCGACGACGTGGCGCCCGCGAGTTCGCGGGCACCGTCCCGGACCGCACCGGCCCGGGAACATCAGGACCGAAGCCCGATCCCAGGCGGTACGGTCGGACCGTGAGCATCGCTGCCGGGCACCACGCCACCGTGCAGAGGCCGCTCACGTGAGGTCGCCCCGCACGCTGGTGGTCGGCGCGCTGCTCGGGGTCGTCGTGGTCCTCGCCGCGGGAAGTCAGGGAGCCGCCCGCTTCACCGGCCTGCGCTGGGTCCCTGACTGGCGCCCGAACGCGCCGCCACCGCCGTCGCGGCCGCCCCAGCCGTCGCAAGTTCCGCCGCCGACGGCGTCGCCGCCGGCCGCGCAGAGCACCGGCGGGTCGCTCGACCTGACCCAGATCCTGCTGTGGGTCGCCGTCGGGATCGCCGCGCTCCTCGCCGCCGTGCTCCTGTGGCGTTGGCTCACGCGGCGCCCGCCCCGATCGACGGCCGGTCTCCGGGCCGTCGGCCCGCTCGGCACGGCGCCGCCGCCGGAACCGGAGCCCGCCCCCGAGCCCGAGCCGGAACCGGAGCCGCCGGTGCTGCGCCGAGACCTTGTAGCCGAGCGGATCACCTGACGGCGCCGGCCGCAGCTCAACCAGATAGCCGGCCTCCTCCAACGCGGCCACGAAGCTCCCGGCCCATCAGCGGCGACCGCGGCCGCCCGCACCGCGCGCATCAGCTCCACCCGCGCCGGCCCCCGCCCCTGACGACGCCCCTTCTCGATCTCCCCGCGACCCGGCGCGCGCGCCGCGGTCCCGTCAGCAGGAGCCGTGATCGTCAACCCGAGCCGGCGCTCGATCCGCCGGGCCGCCTCCCGCAGCCGAGGAAAGTGCCGGCTCGGCCAGAACCGCCGGCACCTGTCCTGCCGCACCAGCACCACCGCGATGTGCACGTGATCATCCGCGTGGCGCACCGCGACCCATCGCGGCCCGCCCGCGTCGTTCCGCGCGGCAACGCCGGCGCCGTCCAGCAACTCCCGCACGACCGATGCCCAGTCGGCATCCGTCTGCACCCGGTCCCCAGCCGCCACCCGCGCCGAGCAGTGCCAGACATACCCGCGCTTCCCCTCGGCGTCGCCCTCCGGAAGGCCTGCTGCGACGGCAGGCGCCCGGAGCGCACGAATCAGCGGCCCCAACTCCAGATCGAACTGTTAGCGGTGCGACGCGCGCATGGTCGCTCCACACCGCCAGAGTCGCCAGCTGGGACAGGCGGGACGCCAGTTGGACGTGCTCCTGCGCTCGCCCGGGCTCAGCGGCGCCGCCAGAAGCATCGCTTCTGACATATCTCGCTCCATCCGGCGCGTATTCGATCAGATGCGAATTCGAGACGGTTTGCTGTGCGATCCACAGCGTCACGGGTGATCGCGGGCTGACCAGCAGCGACTCAGGGCTGGTGCGGTCGATGATGCCACCGCTGCC
>NZ_JAHKRK010000173.1 GCF_019396355.1 Pseudonocardia nigra | reverse complement strand
CCGATCGACCGCGACTACGAGAAGATCCGCGTCGACGTGCAGGCCCTCTTCCGCGACCTCGGCATCAACGTCGCTGTCCCCGCGGCATAGACAACATCTTGTCGATCGGGATTTCGTAAGCGCCTAGGGGGCGACGCCGTCGGCACTCCGGCGGGAACGGCACCGTCATGACCCGGTCGAAGACGTCGGTGCGGCGCCACCAGCCGGCGGACCGGCCCGCATCGTCGTCGTAGGCGAACCGCCATTCCCCGCACAGGTCCAGCCAGCCGTTCCGGGCGAGCAGGGTCGAGGGCGGTGCTCGGGAATGTCGGCAGGCACGGTACTCCTCGTGGGGCGGTGGGGTTCAGGCGGACAGGCGGACGGTCGCGAAGGCGTGCGGCGCAGCGCCGTGCAACGACACGCCGACGGTGACGTTCGGGCCGCCGCCCACGGCGGCGAGGTCGACCACCGTGGACTCCTGCCGCATCGGGTCCGGCCTGATCTCGGTCGATCCGGCCGGACCGGCGAGGCGCAGGACCAGTTCGGCGTCGGGGCCCAGCTCGCCGCCGACGGAGCTCTCGACGGTGACGCTCGAGCCGCATCCGGTCAGCTCCGCCGTGATGCTCGGCACGGCGTGCGGGTCCGCCGCGGTACCGAGCCGGAAGGTGGTGGTCGCCTCCTCGAAGTCCGCCCATGCGCCGGCCCGCCGGTGCGGGTACCGGTACCGGACCCGGCGGACCGTCCCGGCCGGCCGCGGCGGTGCGCCGGCGCGGCCCAGCTCGATCAGCGCGACGCCGCCCTGCGGCAGGTCGAGTGTCCACCGGTCCGCGTGGTCGAGTGACTCCCGGCCGGTGCCGTCGTGGTCTGCGTCGATCCGCCGTAGGACGGCGTCGGTGTCGCTACCCGGCCAGCCGGTGAGGTCCCCGGTGACCCGCAGCGCGCGCGGCGCGCGGTTCCACAGCAGCACCGCGGCCCGCCCCGGCTCCGCAGCCGCGAAGCCGCCGAGTTCCGGTGGGCCCTCGACTACGAGGCTGCGCCGGTCGGTGGGCAGGTCCTGGTAGAACTCGTACGCGCTCAGCACCGGCTTCCTCGCGCCGTCGATGTCGACCATGCCGGAATAGTTGCCGTGCCCGCTGTCCAGGAACTGGGCCCAGTGCACCCTGGTCACTCCGGGCGTCGCGAGGAACCGGTGAAAGTCGGCGAGCATGGCGGCAGCGAGGTGGTGGCCGTCCTGCAGTCCGCCTCGGGGGTAGTCCACCGGGTAGGAGTTGTACTCGTTGAGGTGGACCTCCACGTCGGCCAGCTGCGGGCGGGCGTCCAGCTGGGCGAGCACCGTGTCGACGGCGACGCGCACGCTGTGCGTGCCGTAGTGGTGGAACGAGAAGAAGTCGAGCGGGAGCCCCTCGGCCATCACCGTGTCCAGGAACGCCGGAATCCAGTGCTCGTTGTGCAGCACCGAGGCGAGCGCCGGCCCGCCGATGGGCGCGGCCGGGTCGGACCTGCGGATCGCGGGTGCGGCGGCCCGGTACAGGTTCAGGTAGTCCGCGAGGTCGCCGCCGTAGAAGACCGCGTCGCCGGTCCGCTCGTCGCGCAGGTCGGGCTCGTTGTAGACCTCGTGGTAGCCGACGACGACGCCGCGCGTCCGCGCGCCCTCGACGTAGGCACGAACCGTGTCGACCCAGCCCGTCGGGTCCTCGTCCATGTCGCGCCAGTCCCCGCCGGGCGGTCGGTACGGGGCGGGCACATAGCAGTACGACCAGTACGGGCGGACGCCCATCTCGTTCAGGAACGCGCCGATCTCGTCCAACTCGGTGAAGTCGTGCGCGATCACGCCGTCGATGCGCCGAGCCGCCGCGCGCCGGTGTTCCATCCACTCCGCGCCCCAGCCGATGTCGATGCGCACCGACTCCGGGCGGGTGGCCTCGAAGGCGGCCTTGTCACGGCGATAGGTGGCGGCCTGCACGAGGCCGCTGTTGAACGCCGCGAACTTCGACTTCGACAGCGGATGGTCGACCGGCTGGGTCAGGTCCACGTGAACGATCACTCCGGTCCCGGGTCTTTCCACGACGTGCGCCCTTCTTCAGTTGGCCATGCCGCTGAACGCGATGCCGCGCACCACCCAGCGCTGGAGGAGGATGTATCCGATGATGACCGGCAGCGACACGAGCGTGACACCGGCCATGATCTCGCCGTACTGGCTGTTGTAACGCCCGATCAGGCTCTGCAGCGCCTGGGTGAGCACCCACTGGTCCTGGTCCTGCAAATAGATGGAGTTCACGAAGAAGCTGTTCCACAGCTGCACGAACGAGAGCAGGCCCATCGCCAGAAACGCCGGACCGGCCAGCGGCGCCATCACCGAGAAGTACGTGCGCCAACGGCCGGCGCCGTCGATCGCCGCGGCGTCCTCCAGTTCACGGGGCAGGGTCAGGAAGAACTGCCGGAAGAAGAAGGTGGGCAAGGCGCTGCCGAAGAGCATCGGCACGATGATCGGCAACGGGGTGTCGATCCATCCGAGGTTGCGGAAGATCACGTACTGCGGGATCAGCGTCACCTGCGGCGGGACCATCAAGGTCAGCAGGATGACCAGCAGCAGCAGCCGTTGGCCCGGAAACCGGAAGCGGGCCATCGCATAACCGGCCAGCGAGCTGGACAGGAGCGTTCCGGCCGTGCCCACGGTCGCGATCAGCAGCGTGTTCGCGATGTAGCGCCAGAAGTCCGGCAGGATCGTGAACAGGTTGCGGTAGTGCTCGAACGTGATCGGGTGCGGGATGAGCTGGTCAGCCCGGAACATGTTGGCGTCGGTGCGCAACGACATCGACACCGCCCACAGCAGCGGGATCATGTAGAGCAGGACCGCCACCGTCATGATCAGGTGGAAGGCGCCGGAACGCATGGCCCGCGCCCCCGACGGCCGCCTGCGCCGGGTCGGAGCGACGCCGCGGGACGTCTCCGCAGTGCGTTCGGCGGTCGGTGTCGCGGTCACCGCTCGCCCCCCTTCGGCGTCGGCCGCTCGTTCTCGTAGAACACCCATCGCCGGCTGAAGGCCAGCTGCAGGAGCGTCAGGAGGAAGGTCAGCAGGGCCAGCAGCCAGGCGATGGCCGCCGCGTAACCCAGGCCGGAAAGCCGCTCGTTGTAGTTGAACATCTGGTTGTACATGTAGAGCACGACGGTCCGGGTCGAGTCGTTCGGGCCGCCGGCCGTGGCGACGCTCCCGCCGGACGTCGTCATGGCGACCACCGGATCGAACAGCTGGAGAGCGCCGATCAGCGACGTCACCATGAGGAACAGCACGGTCGGTGAGATCATCGGCAGGGTCACGTGGACGAATCGCTGCCACGCGTTCGCCCCGTCGATCCTGGCGGCCTCCGGCAGGGCGTCGGGCACGCCGTTGAGCCCCGCGATGTAGAGCGTCATCCCGTACCCGATTCCCTGCCAGGTGGTGACCAGCGCGATGGCCACCATCGCCGTGCCCGGCTCGAGCAGCCAGTCCGGGCCACTGGCGCCGAACAGCTCGATGCCCTGGTTGATCGGACCGGACTCGCTGTTGAGCATCCACCGCCAGACGATGCCGACGGCGATCTGGCTCAGCACGTACGGAAGGAAGAGCAGCGCCCGGTACGCGGCCACCCCGCGCCGGGGCCGGTAGGTCACGAGCGCGGCGATCAGCGAGAAGACCAGGAAGCTGGTCGTACCGGTCAGGATGAACTTCGCGGTGTTCCACAGGACGGTCGGGATCCGGACGTCCGTCAGCAGGTACTGCCAGTTCTCCAGCCCGATGAAGGTGGGCGCCGGCGCCACCAGGTCCCACTGGGTGAAGGAGTAGTAGAGCGACACCACCAGCGGGACGCAGATGAACGCGACGAGACCGAACAGCTGGGGCAGCAGGAACAGCAGCGCCGTGCCCGCCTCGCGCCGATCCCGTCGCGCTCCTCGGCGGTTGACCATTCGCATCAGGAGGCTCGGGCGGTCAAGACGCGGCCGCGAGGATCGCGTCGATCCGGCCGCACACGCCGGCCAGCGCCTCCGCCGCCGGCTTCTTGTTGGTGATGATGTCGGTCAGGGCCGGTTCGATGCCGTCCTGCCCGGTGACCGTGGCCATCACGCCCTGCGGGTCGACGTTCGTACGGGCCAGCGGCCATGACGTGGGTTCGAGCTGGGCCTGCGCCAGGTGGGCGGGCTCGTCCGGCGCCTGCAGGAAGCTCGGGCCCTGCGCCACGTCCCGGTAGGCCGGAATCAGCCCCATCTGGTTGCCGGCACCCTCGGTGGCCATGTACTTGACGAACTCCCACGCGTTGTCCTGGTTCGGCGAGCCGGAATACACCGCCCAGCTGTGCACCTGGATCAGCGTCGCGTTGCCCGCCGGTCCCTTCGGCAGTGCGGCCATGTCGTAGGGAAGCTCAGGATTCTGCTCGGCCGCGATGGTCACCTGCTCGTGCGAGCCCTGTTGCATCGCCACCGAGCCCTCGATCCAACGCAGGTAGCCCGGCGTCTCCTGCTCCATCTGCGGCGTGACCGCCGAGTGGTCCTTCCACATCATGTCCTGCAGCAACTGCAACGCCTGCGCGGATCCGGGCTCCTCCAGCTGGCACCGGTCGCGTCGGTCGCCGCCGAGCACGCCACCGCCGTGGGCCCACAACACCGGTGCGTATCCGGGTTCGGAGGGGATCGCGATACGGTTGTAGTAGCCCCACTGCGCGATGTTCTCCGGGTCGAACTGAGGGCTGTCGGCGTTGTTGCCGTTCGCGTCGAGCGTCAGCTTCCGCGCCCAGGTCCGCAGATCGTCGTAGGTGTAGTTGCCGTCGGCCGGCGGCTCGGCGAGCCCGGCGTCGGCGAACATCTGCTTGTTGTAGAACAGCGACTGGACGTTGTATCCCATCGGCAGCCCGTAGAACCGGCCGTCCTTGGCGGCCCGGTCCGACTCGACGACGACGGGCGTGAAGTCCTCGGCCCGTACGCCGTCGGCGGCCATCCGGTCGGTCAGGTCGGCGAGTACACCGTCGTTGACCATCTCGTTGAAGTTCCAGCTGCCGGTGACGAGCACATCCGCCATGTTGTTCCCGGCGATGAGGGTCTTGCAGACGGAATAGTCCGCACCGCAGTCGCCGGTGACGAACTCCAGCGTGATGTCGGGATGCTGCCCCTCGAACCCGCCGGCGGCCGCCTTGATGCTGGCGATGTCCTCGTTGACCCCCCACACCGCGATCCTCAGGGTGTTCGACGGCTCGCTGCCGGATCCGCTCGTGTTCGTGCAAGCGGTGACGGCGAGCAGCGTCGCAGCGGCGACCAGTCCGCTGGCCAGCCAGCGCCTGGAGAAGACAGTCATGCGCCCCTCCCTTGGGACTCGACTCGACGACGCGGCGAACGAGGTCGCGCGGTAGCCGGCATGATTTCTACCACGTGGCAGGCCACGTGGTAAAGACTGCTAGGCTGCACTCTGCAGAGCAGTTGGGGCGGCAGGGGACGGGCATGGCGGCGGTGACTCAGCACGACGTTGCGGCCCGGGCGGGGGTGGCCCGCAAGACGGTCTCCAACGTCATCAACGGCTATCCGCACGTGAGCGTGGGGGTCCGGGAACGAGTCCTGCAGGCCATCGAGGAACTCGGCTACCGACCCAACCACGCCGCTCAGAGCCTGCGCAGCGGCCGCAGCCGCGTCATCGGTCTCGCCGTACCCGAGTTGGACGTCTCCTACTTCGCGGAGCTGGCCCGGCTGATCGTGGAAGCCGCCGAGAAGCACGGTCGGACCGTTATGATCATGCAGACGCTCGGCGACCGGACCCGGGAGCTGGCGGCCATCAACGGCTCCTACACCCAGTTCATCGAAGGCATGATCTACAGCCCGGTCTCCCTCGGCCGGGCCGAGCTGGAGAACCGGCGGGACCGCACCCCCATCGTGCTGCTCGGGGAACGATCGGCCGGTGGGCTCGTCGACCACGTCGGCATCGACAACGTCGCCGCGGCGCGGGCCGCCACGGAACACCTGATCGCCATCGGCCGGCGACGCATCGCCTTCCTCGGCTCCCAGCACCGGCGCTCCTCCACGATCGCCAACCTGCGTACCGCCGGCTACTCCGACGCCCTCGTCGCCGCCGGTCTTCGCCCCGACCCGAGGCTCGTCGTCCCCACGACCGGCTACCACCGCAAGGACGGCGCGGCGGCGATGCAGAAACTGCTCGCCCCGCCGGGCCCACCGCCGGACGGGGTCTTCTGCGCCACCGATCTGCTCGCCCAAGGCGCGATCCGGGTCCTGCTCGCCGAGGGACTCCGGGTGCCCGCGGACGTCGCCGTCGTCGGGTTCGACGACATCGACGAAGGGCGCTACAGCACCCCCAGCCTGACCACCATCTCCCCGGACAAGCGGCAGATCGCCAGGTCGGCAGTCTCCCGGCTCCTGACGCGGAGCCAGGACGACACTCTCCCCCCGCGCGACACCGTCACCCGCTTCGTGCTCGAGCAACGCGAGAGCACCACGGTCGCGCCCACCTCCTGATCGATCCGCGCCGGAGCCCGAGTCTCGTGCAATCGCCGTACAGCCCACGCCACAACCCGTCGCCCGTCGCGGTACCCGGTGGGTTGATCCACAGCACCTGAACCGGCCGATCGACGGTGTCGGGCACGACGGCGGCCACCGGGCTGCCGCCGTCGAGTGGCCGGCCGACATCTCGCGCCGGCCACCCGGCGCGCCGCGGCGATCGAGTATCAGCCAGCGTCGCTACGACCCCGCCGGCCAGGTGATCCGCTGCGCCGCCGCGGCCCCTCGCGGCCGGCCGCGCAGCGCCGGCAGCAGAGCGGGTCGATGTGGGCACCGCTGCGGCCCGCCTTCTTCCGATCGCCGGCGAGGACGACCATGTCGGCGAGGCCCAGCACCGTCCCGCAAGCCCAGGCGAACACGGCGGTGCTGGCTCGATGGGCGGCGTGGCCGGCGTGCGCCGCGACCGGTCGAAGATCGGGGCGAGCCGCACGCGGTCGCGCTGTCGGGTGCGCTGCTGTGCTGCTCGGGGCGATCACCACACGGTGATCGCCCCGAGAGGCACGTCAGCGTCCTGCGCGGGCACTCCAGGGCGTCTCAGATGGATCAGCGGCCAGGAGCTGCTCCCAGGCCGAGACCTTCAGTTCCCTCGCTGTACTGCCCACGGAGGTTGATGACAGCGGGACACGAGATCGGATGATCTTGAGGTAGGTGAGGGCCTCCGGGTTCGGTGTGGATCACCACTCGGCCAACGAGCCGTCCGGATGCCGCCACACCGGTGAGCGCCACCGGTGCCCCTGCTCGGCGGCCCGGATCACCGCGTTCTCGTCGATCTCGGTGCCCAGCCCCGGCCGGCTGAGCCGTTCCATGAACCCGTCCCGGAACTCGAACGCCGAGGTGTCCACGAGGTAGTCGGCGTGGTCGGAGCCGGTGTTGTAGTGGATGTCGAGGCTCGTCTCCTGGATCAGCGCGTTCGGGCTGGCGAGGTCCACCTGCAGGCAGGCGGCCAGCGCGAGCGGGCCGAGCGGGCAGTGCGGGGCCAGCGCCACGCCGTGCACCTCGGCCATCGCGGCGATGCGCCGGCACTCCGAGATCCCGCCGGCGTGTGACAGGTCCGGCTGCGCGACGGCGATCCCGCTGCGCAGCACCTCGTCGAAGTCCCAGCGGGAGTACAGCCGCTCCCCCGTCGCGATCGGCACCGTGGTGCCCGCGCAGATCTCGCGCAGCCGGCCGGACAGCTCCGGCAGCACCGGCTCCTCGACGAACATGGGGTGCAGCGGCTCCAGCGCCCGGCACAGCTCGCGGGCCACGGCGGGCGAGACCCGGCCGTGGAAGTCGATGGCGACGTCCCGGTCCGGGCCGATCACCTCCCGCACCGCCGCCACCCGGGCCACGGCCTCGTCGATCTGGCGCTGCGACTCCAGCAGCCGCATTCGCCCGCCCGCGTTCATCTTCACCGCGGTGAAGCCCTGCTCCATCCGGGCGGCGGCGTGCTCACCGACCTCACTGGGCTCGTCACCCGCGATCCAGGAGTACATCCGCACCCGGTCGCGCACCGCGCCGCCCAGCAGGTCGTGCACCGGTACCCCGTGCACCTTGCCCTTGATGTCCCACAGCGCCTGGTCGATCCCGGACACGGCGCTGGAGAGGACCGGGCCGCCCCGGTAGAAGCCGCCCTTCGTCAGGACCTGCCAGTGGTCCTCGATGCGCAGCGGGTCCTGCCCGACGAGGTAGTCGCCCAGCTCGTCGACGGCGGCGGCCACCGTCTGCGCCCGGCCCTCCAGCAGCGGCTCGCCCCAACCGGTGACACCCTCGTCGGTCTCGATCTTCAGGAACAACCAGCGCGGCGCCACCCGGTAGGTGGTCAGCGAGGCGATCTTCACGCGCACTCCTTGCACAGCTCGGCGTACAGGTCGGGGTCCGCGTCTTCGAGCACGGCCAGTCCCTCGAGGTGGCTGCAGGAGACCCACGGCAGCCAGAACCGGTGCAGCCCGTCGCCGCGCTGCGGGGCGAGGCTCCAGTGCTCCTGCTGCCAGCCGGGGCCCGCGAGGTCGTACTCGCGCCCCGGCAGCGCCAGCATCACCTTGGTGTTGTGCAGCAGCAGCGTCGCCACCTCGCGATAGTGCTCGTCGCCCGTGATCATGTACAGCTTCGCGAAGCTGCCCGCGTCGAAGGCCATGTACTCGTCCACGAGGGAGTGGCCGCTCGCGATCAGCTGCAGCCCGACGGTGCTCGCCCCGGGCTTCCACCCCAGCACCCGGTCGGTCTGCGGCATCGGCACCTGCCACACGTACATCCAGGTCTCGGCCGTGTCGGCGGCCGCGCGGGCCCGCGGGACCCACCGCTCGTCCCCGGTCACCTCGTGCAGCGCGAGGTAGGCCTCCAGCGAGACGCTGGCCGCCTCCTTGTCGATGACGTCCGGGTTGTCGAGGGTGCCGCCGACGAACACACCGCGGTCGTGCCCGCTGCCCCAGCAGAACTCGCCGGCGCGCACCGCCGCGTCCCGGTAGCGCTCGTCCCCGCACGCCTCGTACAGCGCGACGAGGAACGGGATCGCGTTGTAGGTCGACGCGGGCGAGTCGAGCGCGACCTCGGCGCTGCCGCGCTGCCACGCCCGCGGGAAGCCGCCGTCGGCGCGCTGCTGGCGCAGCAGCCAATCGGCCAGGCCGCGGGCCCACTCCAGCCAGGCGGGCTGCTCGCGGCCGCGGGCGGACTCGTGTGCCCACGCCTTGGCCATCGACTTGCCGCCCTCGGCAAGGGCACGCAGGTGCAGCGTGCCGGAATGACCGATGTAGGCCGACGCCTGGAAGGTGCCGTCGTGCAGATCGAACCCCTCGGCGACGGGCGGGTCGACGGGCAGGCGGGCGAAGGAGTCCAGCACCGCGGCGCCGAGCCGGCGGTAGCGCTCGCCCCGTTCGTCGTCGACCCGCTCCGCCTCGCGCAGCAGGTACCAGGCGAGGTCGGTGTTTCGGCCGCAGAAGCCCACGAGCGCATGCGCCTTGTGCGCGCGCTCGGCCTCTGGGGCGCCTCCCGTGGTCGCCTCGCGGACGATCGGGATGCCCGCCAGCTCGCCGTTGGTCACGACCTGGCTCGCGACCTGCTCGAACAGGGCGGTCCGCGCCGCGGCGAGATCGTGCCGGACGACCTGTGGGGCGAGCCGGGCGAACGCCCACCGCCAGGACCGGGTGACGAGCTCGGGCAGGCTCTCCCCCGCGCCGAGACGGAACTCCAGCGTGTACTGCTGGCGCACCCCGTCCCGGAGCGGGTGGTAGCGGCGTCGCGTGGCTCGCAGCTGCCCGTCCGGATACGTGGCGCCCCGGTAGGTGACCGGCCCCTCCGTGCCCGGGAACGCGTAGGCGAGCACGGGACCGGCCTCCCGCTCGACGAGGCCGAGCGCCCCGAACCGCAGCCCCTCGTCCACGACCGCTCGCGGCTGCGCGCCGACGTCGGTGGCGTCCTCCTCCGTGGTGCGCCCGTCCGGCTCGGCGGACAACAGCGCCACGGTCGCCCCGTCCGGCAGCCGCACGCCGAGCAGCGGCGCGGGCAGCCGGTCCTCGCGGATCCGCATCGTCCGCACGCCCTCGGCGAGCCACTTGCGGCCACCGATCGCGATGTCGGTGATCGCGTCCCGGTCGCCGTAGAGCATGCCGGGGGCGAAGACTTCCAGCTGCTCCTGCGGCAGGGCCAGCCCGAGCTCGGTGAGGAACCCGCCCGCCGCCTCGCCGCGGACCTCGACGCTGCGCTCCACCCGTACGGCGCCGTCGTGCACGCTCCAGGTGTCGGCGACCTCGACCGCCGCGCCGTCGATCACGATCCGGCCGCGGCCCGTGGCGCCGTCCACGTCGGTGTAGGGCGCGGCGTGCCGCGTCGTCGCGCCGCCGTCCCAGTGCTCGACGGCGACCGGCCGCGGGACGCGGTACTCGGCGCCGTCGCGGCGCAGGATGGCGGCGCCGTCCACGATCGCTACCTCGACGGTCACGCTGCTCCTCGAATCGTCTGCGGGTACCCGCGCAGGAGGTCGGTCTCCGCCGGGTCGTAGGGGCGCCCGTCCGGGTACAGCAGGCCTGGAAGGCGACACCGGCCGGGTGCTCGGCGGCGTCGACGTTCCAGGGCAGGTCCACCTGGGTGCGCCCGATCACGAGCTCCCAGAAGTACCAGCCGAAGCCGTACTCGGCGAACAGCGGCAGCAGCTCCGCGAACGTGCCCCGGTGGGGCCTGCCGAGGAACTCGGTGACCAGGCACGGCCGGTCGAAGCTGCGGGCCGCGTCGAGGATGCGCCGCACCTCGTCGGGGTCCTTGGCCGGGCTCGTGTACAGGTGCACGTTCGTGACATCGGACAGGTAGGTGCCCGACCAGCACGCCGTCAGTGGCTGTCTCGGGTCCTGCGCCCGCGCCCAGGCGAACGCGTCGCGCATGAGCGCTACCGTGGGCGGCTCCTGGCTCGGCTCGTTGTAGATCTCCCAGGCGAGCACGCGCGGGTCGGTGCGGAACGCGCCGACGAACGCGTCGACGTAGCGCTGCAGCTGCGGCCGGTGCTCCAGCCCCTGCCGCGTCCGGCCGGGCGAACGCCGCCACAGCGAGTTGTGCACGCCGGGCCGCTGCTCCGGGTACGGGCCGAGCTCGGGCTCCGGGCCGAAGCAGTCGTCGAAGAACACCGGGAGCAGGGTCATGCCACGCTCGTGCGCCATCCCGCAGAACGCGTCGAACTTCGCCACCGCGCCGTGCGGGTCGGCCTCGTACACCAGGTACTGCAGGAACACCCGGACGCTGTTCAGTCGCAGGTCGGCGGCGTACCCGAGCTCACGGCGGATGGTGGTCTCGTCGAACTCCTCCCAGAACTGCGTGCTGCTCGCCGCCGTGGACGGCACGTATAGAACGACGAGCAGCTGCTCATCGGCCTCGGCTACGACCACAACTTCGTGCTCGGCGAGCCCGGCAAGGACGGCTTCCGCCTGGCCGCCCACGTCACCGACCCGCACAGCGGCCGCGAGCTCACCGTGCACACCACCGAACTGGGCGTCCAGCTCTACACCGGCAACTTCCTCGACGGCAGCCTCGTCGGGATCGGCGACAAGGTCTACCGGCAGGGTGAGGCGTTCTGCCTGGAGACCCCAGCACTTCCCCGACTCGCCGAACCACGCCAACTTCCCGTCCACGGTCCTGCGCCCGGGCGAGACCCTCACCTCGACGACGATCTTCACGTTCTCGGCGAAGTAGCCCGCGCACCAACGTCCGTCCGCCGCGCACCCGGTGCGCGGCGGAGCCGGCGCAACGCCCGAGCCCACCCCAAGGCCAACTTCGCCACCGACTCATCGATCCGAACGTGGACCGATCAACCGGCCAAGGCTGCGTGACAAGCCACCAGCCGTGATTCCCGTCGGACCCCTCGTGCGACAGCCGACGTCATCAGGGTGCGGCGTCCGGCTCCGGCAGGGAGCCGACCCACTCGCGCAGGGTTGCGACATAGCAGGCCGGGTCGATGCTGTGCAGGTAGTGGCCCATCTCGGGGAACGACCGGTAGTCGAACCGCTGCCCGGCAGCGGAGATCAGCTCCCCAGCGCGTCGGGCCTGCAGGTCCGACAGGGCGCCGACGAGGGTCCCGGTCGCCTCGTCGACGTGCCGGAAGTGGTGGGTCAGCAGCACCGGGACCTTGACCGCAGCGAGCATCCGGGCGTGGTCGCAGGAGGCGGTGGCGGTCCCGGTGCAGAACGCCCGGGCCCACTCCGGGTCGTACTCCTTCATGTTCTGCGGGGGCTCGTCCGCGCCCCCGTCGGCCCCGTCCGTGCCCGCCTCCAGGAAGCCGGCCAGCGGCGGGGGCAGTTCGTGCCGGGCAGCGCGGCGCAGGCCGGCCCAGTCGCCGATGCGCCACTGGTCGCCGAGGTAGGTGCTGAAAAGCGCAAAGACCGGCCCGATCGCCTGCCGGATGGACTGGCCGCACGACGTGTGCAGCTCGGAGGCGAACAGGGGCGGGTCCTCGTAGCAGGCCGCGCGGACCATTCCCGGCGGCGCGTACGCCGACAGCCAGGCCGAGACGACCCGCCCGAGGACAGGCCGCTCACGATCACCGGACGTCGGATGCAGCCTGCGACGAAGTGCACCAGGTCGTTGCCGAAGTTGTCCACCGTGTACCGGCCCGGGGTGCGGCTGGACCGGCCCTGGCCGCGCAGGTCCACCGCGAAGACCTCGAAGTCGTCGGCGAGCAGGGTCATCGCCTGCTCGTAGCCCCACCACGACTCGGCCTGTGCGGGGACGAGCAGCAGTGCCGGCCGGTCGGGGCTGCCCGCGACCGCGTAGTTGAGCAGCACCTCGCCGGTGTCGAAGGTGTGTTCGTCGAAGGCGTGGGGCACGTAGGTGATCTCGGGCGCGTCCGGTCCGTAGCGCATGGCGTCTCCTTCTACTCGAGGCCGGCGGGGGTGTGCTCGACGCCGCCGCACCAGATGCGACGGATGGCGCGGGTGGCGCGGACGTCGGCGAGCGGGTCGCCGTCGAGGAGCACGAGGTCGGCGCGCAGGCCGGGTTCGACGGCGCCGCGGTCGGTGAGGCCGAAGACGCGCGCGCGGGCTCCGAGGTCGCCGCCCGTAGTGCCGCTGCCGGGCTCAGACCAGCCGCGACGAGGAGCTCCAGCTCGTGGTGCAGGCTCTCGCCGTGGGGCACCGCGAACGGGACGCCGGGCGTGGCGTTCGCGTCGGTACCGGCGAGGACGACGACGCCCGCCTGGTGCAGCGCGGCGACGCTCCGGGACGCCGCGGCGAAGGCCTCGGCAGCCCCGCGGGCGGCGGCGATGCCCTCCATCATCGTCAGGGTGGGCACGCAGACCCGTTCCGCCGTCGCCATGCGGCCCACCTCGCCGGCCAGCAGCGGCGTGCCCAGCGGCATGTGGGTGATGATGTCGGCACCCGCGTCGAGGGCCACGGTGTACGCGCCGGGGGTCGCGGCGTGTGCGACGACCGTCGTGCCGCGCGCGTGCGCCGCCTCGACCAGGGCGTCGGCGATCGCCTGGTCCGGGCCGCCCTCGCCGGGCGCCTCCAGGACGATCTTGAGGTAGTCCGAGCCCTCCCCCACCCGGGCCTCGACGAAGCGCCAGGCGTCCTCGGGGGCCCGCACGATGGCCTCGTCGGACATGCCGGGGATCCGCGCGTGCAGGCCGCCGGGCCCGATGGCCGGAGTGCCCGCGCTGCGGATGTCGGTCAGTCCGCGCAGTCCGCGCAGCGACGCCACCCGTGGCGGGGGCCAGGTGGCCATGTCCAGGCAGGTGGTCACGCCGTGGGAGCACAGCTGCTCGAGGGTGCCGCGGTCGTTCAGGTGGACGTGCGCGTCGATCAGGCCCGGGAGCAGGACAGCGCCGTCGGCGTCGACGGTCCGCACGGGGCCGCTGACGGGGGCGCCGACAGGGGCGATGACCGGCCCGTCGATGACCACCGTGGTCGGGTCGGTGAGTCGGTGACCGTCGAACACGCGGACGCCGGCCAGGGCGGTCCGGGGTGCGGGCGTGCTGCGGGGGGTCGGCATGCGGGTTCTCCTGCGCGGGCGGTAGGTCGGTGTCGGGGTCGAGCCGTGGCGCTCACGCCGGGACCGGGGTCGACTGGAACGCCGCCAGCCGCCACCGGCGCCCGTCGGCGACCCAGACGGCCACCACCCGGTTGTCGAGCGTCTTCTCGCTGCCGTGCAGCCGGACCGCCCCCGACATCGTGCCGCACGCGATCGCCAGGCCGGGCCTGCTGAATACGGTGTCGACGCGGTGCTCGAGCGCGAGGTACACCAGCGTGCCGCTGCGCATCGTCTCGAGGTAGGTGGCCTTGTCGTCGACGGCGGCGTTCGAATGGGTGTAGATCACCTCGTCGCCGAGCAGCTCGTCGAGCGTGTCGAGATCGGCGTCGACCATCGCGGCGTAGCGCCTGGCCTCGAGCTCGACGACCTGCTCGGTGGTCGGGGTGTCGGGGGTGCTCAACCGTTTCCTCCTTCAGGTGCGGAACGTGGGGCGAACCGGCGGAACAGCCGGGCCGCGTTCTCCCGGTCGGCGCCGGCGAGCTCCGCCGCGGTGACTCCGTCGAAGCTCAGGTTCTCGATGTTGTGCACGACCGTCGGCTCCGGGGCGGCCGGCAAGTCGGTGCCGAACAGGACGTGGTCCGGCCCGGTCACCTGCAACGCCACGTAGGTCGCCCTGAGGGCGTTGATCGCTGCGAGCAGTACTCGGGCGCCCTGTCGGCCGCGCTGGTGTGCTGCCCTCAGCGATCAACTCGATCGGACCTGCGGATGATGAAGGCGGGTCAGTAGACCTCGGGAAGCAGCACGTCCTTCGGCGGGTTCTCCGGTCGGTACTTGCCGTTGCGCGCGCCGTCGTGGATCTCGTCCTGGGAGAGCCCCTGCTCACGGGCCTCCACGAGCTTGTCCGGGTCGAACCACTCGCCGATGGGGTTCTCGGCGAACTCGCGTGCGGCCCACATCCATTCCTTGGACGCGGCCCAATCGCCGAAGCAGTCGAACTGGATCTCGACGCCGTTGCCCTCCGGGTCCGCGTAGTACATCGACATGGTGATGCCGTGGTCCAGGCACATGAACGGCACGATGCCGTGGTCCCGGAGCCGGATGTAGTTGTCGAGCCACTGGTCGAAGCAGGCGTACTCGAACGCGGTGTGGTGCAGGCCGGTGCTGGTCGGCTTGTCGACGGCCTTCTTGACCGCGGGATGGCAGATGAGCGCGATCCGGTGGTTGGCCTCGTCGTTGGTCAGCCACGCCGCGGCCTCGCTGTAGTGCACCGGTGTCATGCCCGCGACGGTTCGGTACCAGGCGACCATCTCGTCGAGCTTGAGCGTCAGGAACGTGGCGTGGTGCATCTTCGGCGCGATGATGGGCGTGTCGCGTCGGTCGGTGGTCATGGCCTCTTCCTCCAGGGTGTTCGACGGTTTCTCAGGGGGCGTAGCGAGGGACGGGCGGGGTCGGCTGCGGGAACCGGCCTCGGGCGAAGCCGCACACGGCGTCCAGAAGGCCGGCCGGATCCGCGGGGAGCTGATCTCCGCACCAGGCCACGTGCTGGTCCGGGCGGACGAGGGTCAGGGCCGCGCCGAGCCGGGGCGACAGCGCCGCAGCCCTCAGGTCGACCGCGGTGAGCGGAACGCCGCGGGAGCGCGCAGCGTCGGTGAGGGCGTCGACGGGGCCCGCGCGGTCGGCGAGCACCAGCAGCGTGAGACCCGGGCCGAGCACGTCGTGGAGCGAGCGGCCCGCGGACAGCCACCGGTGGGGAAGCCGTGCGCCCGGGCGGGCCGGATCGGCGTCCTCCCCGACGCGGGCCGGGGCTGACGAGACGATGACCGGCGAGTCCCGATGGACGGTGTCGAGCACGAGATCGAGGGCGTGGAACTCGGCCGCCTTGGTCTCCTGGATGCGGAGGTGGGCGGCACGGCGGGCACGCTCACCGGCGGCGTCGTCCCGGTCGAGATCGTCGGTGAGCAGCTCCATGGAGGGGGTCCGCATGTTCTGCTCCGCTTCGCGGATCACCCTGTCCTGCACCGGACGACGCTCGGCCTCGTAGCTGTCCAGCAGCGCCGGGCCGCCCCAGCCGTGCAGCACCGCGGCGAGTTTCCATCCGAGGTCGACGGCGTCGCCGATACCGGTGTTGAGGCCGTGACCGCCGAAGGGCGGGTTAAGGTGCGCGGCGTCGCCTGCGAGGAACACCCGTCCGTGCCGGGCGCGGTCGACGAGCTGCATCCGGGCGGTCCACGGATCCGTGGAGAGGACCGTCGCGTCGACCGGCAGGCCGGCGGCCGCGTCGATGAGCTGTCTCGCCTGTCGCTCTCCGGTCTGCCTGTCGACCCCGAAGGCGATGAGCCACCACGTGCCGGTCCGGTCGATCGGGCCGATCAGGGCGGGCGCATCCGGGTTGACGGTCCAGTACTGCACCGCACGGCCGTGACGGACGTGGTTCCAGAGGCCGGGGGCGTGGAAGACCATCCCGAAGTTCGGACGCAACGCGTGCTGGCCGACGTACTCGGACCCGATCTGCTCCCGCACCGTGCTGTGCGGGCCGTCGCAGCCGAGCACGTAGTCGGCAGTGATCACGTTCCGCCGCCCGTCCGGGTCCTGGACCGCCACGCGCACCCGCTCGGCGTCCTGGTCGATCCCGACGACCGAGGACCCGGTGACGAGCGTGCACGGATCCAGCTCGTCCACGACGTCGCGCAGGAGCTCCTCGAGCACGTACTGCGGGCACTGCTGGCCCGGTTCGGGAGAACGGTCACCGATCTCGAGACCGAGCACCCCGGTGAAGCGGGACAGTTCCCGGCCGGCCAACGAGGTGCAGAAGACGATGTCGGACGACCAGGACACCGGGAGCGGCGCGCTCGCCCGCAGACGGTCGGCGATGCCCCACCGGCGCAGGTGCTCCATCGTCCGGACGTTGACGGTCTTGCACCGGGGGCGGGCCCGCGAGACGGTCGTGCGCGGCTCCACGACCACGCACTCGACGCCCCGCCGACCGAGTTCGACCGCCGCGGCCAGGCCTACCGGTCCCCCACCGGCGATCAGGACCTGGGTCGTCCCGGGCAACCTGTTCGCGGCCGCGGGGCGGGACCGGACGTCGTCCTGGTTGCTGCTCACGTGTTCGGGCTCCTCAGTGCTGATGTTCGCTGCGCAAGCTCCGCTCAGCGGTCGAGCGTCGACACCCAGTCGAGCACCGTCTCGACGTAGCGCTTCGGATCGTGCTCGTGCATCGAGTGCGGCATCTCGGGGAAGGAGCGGTAGTCGAGCCGCTGGCCGGCCTCGGTGACCAGCTGCCGGACCCGCTGGGCCTGGACGTCGGACAGGGCCCCGGTCAGCCGATCGGTCTGCTCGTCGACGGCCCGGAAGTGGTGGGTGAGCAGCACTGGCACCGTGACCCGGGCGAGCATGGTCGCGTGGTCGCAGCTCACCGACGCCGAACCCGACACGAATGCCCGTCCCCACTCGGGGTCGTACTCCCGCAGGTTCTGCGGCCAATGGCCTTGCGTTAGGTCGGTGACCGCTGTCGGAGGCAGTGGGAGTTGGATGCGGCGGGTGACGTGGACGACACGGGGTTGATCTTTGCGGGCGGGGAAGTCGCCGGCCTTCTTCGTGGCCCGCGGGCTGGCCCGGTCGGGGCGGTCACGGACGAAGGTATGCGGGTC
>NZ_JAHKRK010000172.1 GCF_019396355.1 Pseudonocardia nigra | reverse complement strand
GCCCGCGAGCAGGCCGGCGCGGCGCCGGCGCGGCCGGTCCAGCGCGGCGCGCAGCGCGCGGGCGTCGGGCCGGTCCGCGGGATCGCGCGCCAGGCAGCGGGCCACCAGCCCGCGCACGGGCTCCGGCGTGGCGCCCAGGTCCGGCTCGCCGTGCACGATCCGGAACAGCACGCCGGGCGCGGTCGCCGCGGCGAACGGCGGCTCCCCGGTGGCGGCGAACGTGAGCACCGAGCCCAGCGCGAACACGTCGGTGGCCGGGCCGAGCCCGCCGGCGCCGAGCGCCTGCTCCGGCGACATGTAGCTCGGGGTGCCGACGAGGTGCCCGGTCACCGTCAGCCGGGTGGCGTCGGCGGCGCGGGCGATCCCGAAGTCGATGATCCGCGGCCCGTCGGCGGCGAGCAGCACGTTGGACGGCTTGAGGTCGCGGTGCACCAGCCCGGCGGCGTGCACAGCGGCCAGCGCGTCGAGCAGCCCGCGGGCGAGCGCGGTCAGCTCGGCGGGCGGCAGCGGCCCGTCCGCCCGCACCCGCTCGGCCAGCGAGGGACCCGGCACGTAGCGCGTGGCGACCCACGGCCGGTCGATGTCGGTATCGGCGGCGATCACCTCGGCGGTGACGGCCGCGGGGACCCGCCGCGCCGCGTCCACCTCGCGCCGGAACCGAGCCCGGAAGCCGGGATCGCCCGCCAGCTCCGAGCGGATCACCTTCACCGCGAGCTGCCCGCCGCGGCCGTCGTCGGCGAGGTACACCCGGCCCATCCCGCCCGTGCCGAGCACACCGACCACCGCGTAGGGGCCGATCGTGACGGGGTCGTCGGTGGTGAGCGGCTCCATGGGCCCGCTCAGCCCGCGAGCTTGCGGAAATCCCAGCTGGTGATCTTCTCGGGCACCAGGCGGAGCCAGGCGTGCCGCCCGTCGCGGGCGATCGTGCCGCCCGTGTAGCGGTCGGCGAACGCCTGCTCCGGGCCGTCCAGCTCGGGCACGGGCTCGCCGGTGCGCGGCACCTCGCCCACCACCTCGACGCGGCCGCGCAGCTCCACGCCGCGCAGCTCGCCGTAGTCCTCCCCGGCGTCGACGGCGGCGGCGATGCGCGGGTCGCGCTGCAGGTCGGTCCACCGCTGGCTGCGCGACAGCGACGTCAGCCACAGCGACCCGGAGTGCCAGACGTACCAGAGCGGGGTGGCGTGCGGCCCGTTCGTGCCGACGGTCGCGACCCGGCAGGTGCGCTGCTCGGCGAGGAAGGCGTCCACCTCGTCGGGGGTCATGGCGATGGCACGGGCGCGGCGCTGCTGCTTCACCCGTCGGACGTTAGCGGGTGCCGGCCAGCAGCAGGCCCGGCAGCTCGTGCACGCCGGCGAGCAGGTGCGTGGGGCGCTCCGGGGCGAGCTCGTCGGCGGTCTGCGCGCCGCTCAGCACCCCGACGACCATCCCGGCGCCCGCGGCGTGGCCCGCCCGGACGTCGAGCGCGGTGTCGCCGGCCGCGAGAACGCGAGCGGGGTCGGCGACGCCGGTCAGCCGCATCGCCCGCTCGATCATCAGCGGCGCGGGGCGGCCCGCGGCCACCTCGTCGGCACACACCACGGCGTCCAGGTGCTCCCCGACCCGCCAACCGACGGCCACGAGCAGTGGGTCGGTGACCTGCCGGTCGAAGCCGGTGGTCAGCGCGACACGGATGCCGGCCGTGCGCAGCGCAGCAATCGCGTCGGGCACGCCGGGCAGCGGCGCCGGCGGGGTGGCGGCGTAGGCGGCGGTCAGCCGGGCGACGAACTCGCCGTGGCGGGCGTCGACCGTCGCGGCGTCGGGGGTCGCGCCGCCCGCGGCGAGCAGCGCGGCGATCGCCTCCCGCTTGTCCGCGCCCATCCAGGTCCGGATGTCGGCGTCGGTGGGGTCGGCCCCGGCGTCCCGGACGACGTCGGCGAGCACGCGGTAGACCGCGCCGCCCTCGTCGACGGTGGTGCCCGCGATGTCGAGGGCGACGAGCGCGACGTTCATGATCCACTCCCGAGGCGGCGGCGCACGGCCGCGGACAGCTGGTCGACGGCGACGATCAGGACGAGCACCACGAGGATGTGGGTGAGCATCTGGTCGAACCGGAACAGCTTGATCGACTGGTTGATGAGGAACCCGATCCCGCCCGCGCCGACGAGGCCGAGCACCAGCGAGGACCGGACGTTGACATCGAAGCGGTACAGCAGCAGGCCCACGAGCTGTGGGGTGACGGTCGGCAGCAGGGCGTGCGCGGCGACCTGGATGCGGCCGGCCCCGGCGCTGCGCAGCGCCTGCGCCGGACCGGGGTCGGCGTCCTCGATCGCCTCGGCCCACAGCTTGCCCCACGCCCGTGTGACAGATCAGCGCGAGCACGCCGGGGAACGGGCCCAGGCCCACGGCGGTGACGAACACCAGCGCGAACACGACGTCCGGCACCGCGCGAAGGAACGACAGCACCGACCGGGCCGCCTGGTAGACGGCCGGGTTCGGGGCGGTGCCGCGCGCTGCGAGCAGCGCGAGCAGCAGGCCGGTGGGGATCGACAGCGTCGTGCCGAGCAACCCGATCCACAGCGTCACGGCGGCGGCGGACAGGCTCGGCCCGAGCACCTCGGGGGACAGGTCCGGCGGAACGGCCTCGGCGAGGAAGTTCGCCATCCCCTGCCAGCCCTCGAGCAGGGCGCCGAAGGAGACCTCGGCGGCGTCCCAGGCGACGACGTGCGCGGCGACCAGCACGGCGGTGACGACCGCGCAGGTGACGAGCGTGCGCGGCCGGCGGGGCCGCGGCGGGACCGGGAGCCGGGGAACGCCCCGGGGCAGGGTGGCCGTCATGACGCGGCCTCCGTGAGGACGCGGGCGTCCGCCGGGTAGAGCGCGTCGACGCCCCCGATCGTGGCGGGCGCGCCGTCGAGCACGACCCGGCCGTCGCGCAGCCCGACGATGCGGTCGGCGTGCCGGTGGGCGAGGTCGGGCTGGTGCAGCACCGCGAGCACGGCCAGCGACTCGGCGTGCGCCAGCTCGGCGAGCAGCGCGAGCACCTGCTCGGCCGCGGCCGGGTCGAGCGCCGACACCGGCTCGTCGGCCAGCACCACCGTGGCCCGCTGGCACAGGGCGCGGGCGACCGCCACCCGCTGCTGCTGGCCGCCCGACAGGCTCCCGGCCCGGTCGTGTGCGCGGTCGGCGAGGCCCACCCGGTCGAGGCAGGCCATCGCCTCCTCCCGGACCTCGCGGGGGAACAGCGCAGGCACCAGCGACGACCGCAGCGGCAGCCGCCCGAGCGCACCCGCGCAGACGTTGTCGAGCGCGCTGCGGCGCCGCACGAGGTGTATCTGCTGGAAGACCATGGCGACCTCGGTGCGCGCGCTGCGGCCGTCCCGGCCACCGACCCGGATCTCGCCGCCGCTCACCGGCACGAGCCCGGCCGCGGCCCGCAGCAGCGTCGACTTGCCCGAGCCGTTGGCCCCGAGCACGGCGAGCAGCTCCCCGGTCGCGACCGTGACGTCGACCCCGTGCAGCACTTCCCGGTCGCCGAACCGGACCCGGATCCCGCGCAGACCCAGGCCTTCCGCGTTCACACGTCCCCTCGGTGAGGCCGAGGACGGCGGCGAGGTCGAACAGCGGCTGGTAGGTCGCGCGGTCGACGGCCACGAGCGGGCCGGGCGGGACGACGTCGAGCAGTTCGCCGACCCGGCCCACCTGCTCCGGCGTGAGGCCGAGCAGCGCGTCGCGGACGGCGGTCTTGAACGCCGGGTCCATGTCGCCGCGCACCGTGATCGGGTCGTTCGGGACCGGGGCGGAGGTCCAGATCTGCCGGAAGCCCGCCGGGTCGAACGTGCCGGCCTCGGTGGCACTGCGCAGCTGCTGACTGTTGATCTCCGCGGCGTCCACCGTGCCGTTGACCAGCGCGAGCAGCGCCTCCGGATGCCCGCCCGCGTAGTCGATGCGCACGGCGTCCGGGGCGAGGCCCGCCTGCGCGAGCGCCTGGCGGGGCAGCGCGTCGCCGGAGGTCGAACCGGCGCTCGAGAGGGCGAGCGAGCGTCCGGCGAGGTCCGCGACGGTCTGCACGGGGGAGTCGGCGGGCACCCAGATCCCGGCGGTGTAGGTGCTGAGGGCGCCGGTGCTGTCGGCGAACGACGCCATCGGCTCGGCCCCGGCGCGCTCGCTGGCGAACACGTACCCCAGCGGCCCGAACTGGGCGATGTCCAGCCTGCCGTTCTGCATGGCGAGGACCTCGGCCGAGTAGTCCTCGACGATCTGCAGGTCGACGGGGCAGGCCAGGCGCTCCTCGAGCGCGTCGGCCAGCACCTGGTAGGCCGGGGTCAGCCGGGCGGGGTCCTCGTAGGGCTCGATGCCGAACCGGATCTGCCCGTCCGGGCAGGTCGGCGAGGCGGTCGCGCCGGTGTCGGCACCGCAGCCGGCCAGGAGGAGGGCGAGTGCGGCGCCGGCCGCGGCGAGCGGCGCGGTCGATCGGAACATGGGGAGGGCTCCTGAACTCAGAGGGAGTCGAGCACGTCGGGGGCGAGCCCGAACGCGGTGGTCATGCCGATGCCGGAGGTGACGGAGACGGCCACCGCGCCCGGCGCGAGCTTCGCCCGCAGGAACGGCGTGGTCGTGTCCGAGCTGGCGTAGACGCCCCGCCAGCGGTGCACCACCCGCGGGGCGCACCCGAGCAGGGCCCGGGTCTCGGCGAGCAGCAGGTCGTCGAGCCGCTCGGAGGCCGGCGGGTCGAAGGGGCCGACGGTGGGGGCGTAGGCGTGGGTGTCGCCGACGACGAGGTCGCCGTTCGGCAACTGGGTGAGCATGTGGTTGACGACGGCGTCGAGCAGCTCCGGGCGTTCGGCGGCCCAGCGCTGCCGCAGCGCGGCGGCGCCCGCGGTCCCGGCCAGCGCCGGGTAGCGCAGCATCGACGAGCCGGTGATCACCGCGGCCGGCACCCGCAGCCCGGCCGGGGGCCGGACCTGGAGCATCTGCAGCACGCACCGGCGTACGCCCGCGTCCTCGGCGACGGCCGGCAGCAGCCGGTCGAGGTCGTGCCCGGCGCAGACGACGACCCGGTGCGCGGCGACGTCGCCGCGCGCGGTATGCACTACGCCCTCGGCCACACCCGTGACCGCGGTCGACCAGTGCACCGTCGCCCCGGGCTGCTGCTCGACCCAGCGGGCGATCGCCGGGGCCGCGGCCCGGGGGTCGACGCGGATGTCGCGGGGGAGGACGGCGCCGCCGAGGAGTCCGTCGGCGGCCACCGGCACGCGGTCGCGCACCTGCGCCGCCGTCAACGGCACCACCTCGTCGCGGCCGCGCCGCTCCGCGAGCTCGGCGAGGCAGTCCAGCTCCTCGCCGCTGCGGGCGACAGCGACCGTGCCCGTCTCACCCGCCCAGAACCCGGCCGCACGGGCCATCCGCAGCCACGTCGTCCGCGCCCGGTTCGCGGCGTCGAGCGCCTCTCCGGTCTGGGCGGTGATGCACCCGTGCCCGAAGTTGCGCACCGAGGCGCCGACGGGGCGATCGTCGCGCTCGACCACGGTGACCGACAGGCCCCGCGCGAGGGCCTCGACGGCGTGGGCGAGGCCGACGATGCCGGCGCCGACGACGGCGAGGTCCACGGGGGGCGCGCTGCTGTGCAGGGGGCTCACGGCGGGGACGCTCGCAGGCACCGCCACCGTCGGTCAAGACTTGTATTGACAAGTCACCAAGCGTTCATGCGTCGCTGACCTCGGGATTCATTGTGCATTCGCTGAACCGTCACCTGGGACGTTGCTCAACTTGTATCGTCAGGTCGGTGAGCACGCTCCTGCACGCGACCGTCGCCGCCGAGCTGCGCAGGCGGATCAGCTCCGGGGCGCTGCCCGTGGGCGGCCCGGTCCCGTCGGAGGCGCAGCTGTGCCGGGAGTTCGGCGCGTCCCGGGGCCCGGTGCGGCAGGCGCTCGCCGCGCTGCGCGACGACGGTCTGATCGGCGGCGGGCAGGGGCGCCGGGCTGTCGTGCTCGACGCGGTGCCGTCCCAGCCGTTCGAGACGTTCCTGTCCTTCTCGAAGTGGGCCGAACGCATCGGTCGCACGCCGGGGCAGCGCACGCAGGAGATCGCCGTACGCCGCCCCGAGCCGGCCGTCGCGGCGGCGCTGCACCTGACCCCCGACGCCTCCGCCGTGCAGCTCGTGCGGCTGCGGCTGCTCGACGGGGTACCCGCGATGGTGGAGCGCACCACGTTCGTCGAGCCGATCGGCCGGGCGCTGCTCGACGCCGACCTCGACGCCGGCTCGATCTTCGCCTTCCTCATCGAGCGCGGCGCCGACCTGCACGCCGCCCGGCACACGCTCGACGCCGTCGCGGCCGACGCCGCCGATGCCGCGCTGCTGGAGGTGGCCGAGGGCGCGCCGCTGCTGCGGGAGCGCCGGCTCACCACGAGCTCCACGGGTGAGCCGCTGGAGTGGTCCGACGATCGCTACCGCTCCGACATCGCCACCGTGACGATCTCCAACACCCGCCGGTCCCGGGCGACGATGGCCCGCACCGACGCCGGGAGCTGACTCTCGCCGACGCCGGCACACATCGTCCGGCCTTCGCATACACCGCCGGACGTGTGTTCCGAGGCGACGCCGTGTGTGCGGGCGGGGCACGGCGTTGCCGGGGTCACGGCAGGGGGCGCGTGCCGATCGGGCCGCGGCGGACCAGTGCCGTCAGCTCCCCGGCCACCGACCGCGGCCGCAGCGCGGGGCTCGGTGCCGCGGCGGCGTCGGCCATGCCGGTGATCACCTGGGCGAGCGCGGCGTCGGCGCGGACCGTGGGCGTCCAGCCGAGCTCGCGGCGGGCGCGGCCGCTGTCGAGCAGGGGCACGGCGAAGGCGAGGTCGAGCCAGCCCGGGTCCAGGGGTTGCAGGCGCAGCCGCCACGCCAGGTCGGCGGCGGCGCGCAGTACCGGCCGCGGCAGGTGCACCGCGGGGGCGCGCAGCACCGCGGCGATCACGTCCCGGGTGACCGGCGGTTCCGCGGCGAGGTTGAACGGGCCGATCGCCCCCTGTTCGAGCACCCGCACGATCGCGTCGGCCACGTCACCGGTGTGCACGAGCGGCACCGCCAGCGTGCGGTCCAATGGCAGCAGCGGCACGTGCCGCAGGACGGCGGCCGGGACGTACGCGGGCACACCGTAGCGGAGCAGCGCGCTGCCGCTGTCGCGCTGCACGATGAGCCCCGGGCGCAGCCGCGCCACGGCGGTGCCGTCCGGGTGGGCCCGCTCGTGCTCGTCGAGGAGGCGTTCGGCGGCCACCTTGTGCCTGCTGTAGGGCAGCGACTCGATCCCGTCCGTCGGCCACGACTCGTCCACCGGGAGGTCGTCGCGGGCGGGCGAGTAGACCCCGAGCGAGGACATGTGCACCAGGTGCGGCACGCCGGCGGCCTGTGCCGCGCGCACCACTGCGCGCGTCCCCTCGACCCCGGATCGGCGCAGGTACCCCTCGTCGCGGGCCGGCTGGAACCCCCACGCCAGGTGCACCACCGCGTCGGCGCCCTCCAGCACGGGCCCGAGCACGTGCTCGGTGCCGGCCGCGGCGAGGTCGAGGGCGACCCAGCGGGCGCCGTCGTAGGGCGGCTCGGCGCCGGGCGGACGGCGGCACACCCCGACCACGTCGTGGTCCCCGAGCCGGCGCAGCAGCGCGGTCCCGACATTGCCACTGGCTCCGGTCACCACGATCCGCACGTCCGGCAGGTGCCCGCGGTGCGCCGCCGCAAACCCCTGTAGAACTAGCGGTCGTGCACGATCTCGTCGACGTCGCGGTGGTGGGTGCCGGTCCGGCCGGGACGGCCGCCGCACTGCGGGTGCTCCAGCTACAGCCGGACGCCGAGGTCCTGCTGCTGGACGCCGCCGGCTTCCCACGCGACAAGACGTGTGGCGACGGTATCGCGGCGCACGTGCTGGACGTGCTGGCCGCCCTCGGCGTGCCCGACCTCGACACCCTCGGCCCGCCGGTGCCGCGGCTGCGGCTGCGCAGCCCCGGCGGGCGGGTGGTCGACCGGGACTGCGCGCGCCCCAACCGGGTCGTCCCACGGGAGGTGTTCGACGCCCACCTGGTGCGCGCCGCCGTCGCCCGCGGGGCCCGGCTGCTGCGCCACCGCGTCCGGCGGCTCGACGTGCGCCCCGACCGCGTCGTCCTCGACGGGGAGATCGCCGCGCGCGTCGTCGTCGGTGCCGACGGGGCGAACTCCACGGTGCGCCGGCTGCTCGGCGCCCCGCGCGGACCGGAGTCGGCCACCGCCGTCGCGATTCGCGGCTACGCCCCGACCGTGCTCGACCCGGATGCGCTGCTGATCGAGTTCGCGCGCGGGCGCTACCCGGCCTACGCGTGGTCGTTCCCGACGCCGGGCGGGGGCGCCAACGTCGGGTACGGCGTGTTCGACCGGCGCGGCGGCGGGTCCCGCCACGAGCTCCTCGACGCCCTGCGCGCGCTCCTGCCCGGGCACGAGCCGGAGCCGTCGACGGTGCGGGGCCACCACCTCCCGCTGTCCATCGGACCGCGCCACCACCCCGACGGCCGCGTGCTGCTCGCGGGGGACGCCGCGGCGATGGTGAACCCGCTGACCGGCGAGGGGATCTTCGACGCGGTGGCGTCCGGCGTGCTGGCGGGCCGGGCCGCGCTGCTGGGCGCCGGCGCCGGGGCGGCCCACCGGGCGGCGATGACCCGCAGCTTCGCCCACCACCAGCGGCACACCGGCCTGCTCGCCCGGCTGACGGCGCACCCGCCGTTCCTCGACGCCGCCGTCACCGCAGCGGCCCGGCACCAGCCCGTGTTCGACGCCGCCATCGACCTCGGGCTCGGCCGCGGCACGGCGCCGGCGAGCGCGCTGGCCCGGGTGGGGGTGCACTACCTGGCCCTGCTGAGCCGGCGGGCGCTCGGGCGGTAACGCCGGCGAGGTCCGTGCACCCCGTGTCGGTCGGTGCGCCCCGTCGACGGGGGGCGTGGGCGGAGACGGGGTGCATGGGCCGAATCGGGGTGCGTGGGCCGGGGGCGGGCGGTGCGCGGGTGCATGGGCCGAATCGGGGTGCGTGGGCGCCGTCGTCAGGGCACCAGTGCCGGGCCCGCGGCGACGAGCAGCGCCACCGCCAGCACGGCGACGGCGAGCACCGCGCGGAACGGGGCCCGGGAGCCCGGCCGTCGCCCGGCCCGGAACCCGGCCACGAGCAGCCCGGCCGCGAGCACGGGCACGGCCCACCCGAGGGCGGCGGGCACCGGAGCGGCGAGCGCGAGCACGGTCGTGGCCGCGAGCAGCAGCACCGCGGCCGCGACCCGGCTGCCGCGGGCGCCGAGCCGGTGCGGCAGCCCGCGGACGCCGGTCGCGGCGTCGTCGTCGAGGTCGGGCAGCACGTTGGCGAAGTGCGCGCCCGCGCCGAGCAGCGCCCCGGCGAGCGGCAGCCACCAGGGCGGCGCCGGGCTGCCCGGCAGCCCGAGCACCACGAACACCGGCAGCAGCCCGAAGCAGACGACGTAGGGCAGCACCGACAGCCGGGACGACTTCAGCCCCAGGTCGTAGGCCCAGCCCGCGGCCACGGCGACCAGGTGCACCGCGCCCGCGGCGAGCCCCGACGCGAGCGAGAGCGGCACGCACGCCACCGCGGCGAGCACCGTCGCCGCCCGCACGCTCGCGGCCGACACCGCGCCCGTCGCCACCGGCTTGTCGGCACGTCCCACGGCGGCGTCCCGCTCGGCGTCGAGGGCGTCGTTGAGCCAGCCGATCGACAGCTGCCCGGTGAGCACCGCGGCGAACACGAGGAGCACTCCGCACGCGGTGCGGCCGGTGGTGACCGCCAGCGCCGTCACCATCGCGGTCACGGCCACGGTCGGCTCCGGGTGGCAGGCCCGCAGCAGTGCCAGAGCGGGCGCCAGAACAGGCCGCATGGCGTGCAGTCTGGCAGCCTCGGGGCGTGCCCGACGCCCGCAGCGGCCGCCCGCGCAACGATCCGGGGCAGTACGACGACCTCGCCGCGCACTGGTGGAACCCCCGCGGGGTGTTCGCGATGCTGCACTGGCTGGCCGCCGCCCGCGGCGCGCTGGTGCCGCCGGCGCCACGTGACGGGGCCGTCCTGGTCGATCTCGGGTGCGGGGCCGGGCTGCTCGCCCCGCACGTGGCCGGCAAGGGCTACCGGCACGTCGGCGTCGACCTCACCGCGTCCGCGCTCGCGCTGGCCGCCGAGCACGGGGTCACGGCCGTGCGGGCCGACGTCGCCGCCGTGCCGCTCGCCGACGGCTGCGCCGACGTCGTCACCGCCGGGGAGATCCTCGAGCACGTCCCCGACCTCGCCGCCGTGGTCGGGGAGGCCTGCCGGCTGCTGCGCCCCGGCGGGCTGCTGGTCGTCGACACGCTCGCGGCCACCGCGCTGGGTAGGTTCGTCGCGGTGACGCTGGCCGAGCGGATACCCGGCGGGGCGCCGCCGGGTATCCACGACCCCGCGCTGTTCGTCGACCGGGCGGCGCTGGTGCGGGAGTGTGCTCGCCACGGCGTCGCGCTGCGGCTGCGCGGCATCCGCCCGTCCGCGGTGGGCGTGGCGCGATGGCTCGCCCGGCGCGCCGACACCGTCGCGATGGTGCCGGTGCCGACCACGGCCGTGCTGTTCCAGGGGGTGGGGCGGCGTGGTTAGTCCCTCGAGGGCGTGGAACGTCACCGGTGTGGGTGTATCGGCGTACGTGGCGGGGTTCGGCGCGGCCTTCCCGGGCGGTGGCCTCGACCAGGACCGCATGTGGCAGGGCTACTTCGCGAACCACTTCGCCGGGGACCGGCTGGCCGAGCGGATCTTCCGGTCCGCAGGCGTGCGGCGCCGGCACGCGGCGGTGAACCCGCTGGTCGAGGACGCCGCCCGGTGGTCGACCGGGGACCGGATGCGGCGCTACATCGCCGAGGCGCTCCCGCTCGGCAAGGAGGCCGTCGGGGCGGCGCTGGCCGACGCCGGGCTGCGCGCCGACGAGGTCGGCATGTTCGCGGTCGTCTCGTGCACCGGCTACACCACGCCGGGCCTCGACATCCGCGTCGCCGCCGACCTCGGGATGGCCGCCGACGTGCAGCGCCTGCTCGTCGGGCACATGGGCTGCTACGCCGCGATCCCCGGGCTCGGCGCCGTGGCCGACCACGTGGCCGCGCGCGGACGCCCGGCCGTCGCGCTGTGCCTGGAGCTCACGTCGCTGCACGTGCAGCCGCCCACCGCCGACCGTGACCAGGTCGTCGCGCACGCGCTGTTCGGCGACGCGGCGGCCGCCGTCGTGGTCCTGCCGGGGAAGCCCCGCGCCGGGCTGGAGGTCGTCGACGTCGCGGCGCTCACCGACGCGGCCACCGCCGACCGCATGACCTGGGACGTCACCGACCTCGGGTTCCGGATGGGGCTGTCGCCGGAGGTACCCGGGGTGCTCGCCCGCCACGTCGCCGGCATGGTCTCCGGGCTGCTCGACCGCCACGGGCTCACCGTCGCCGACGTCGACGCCTGGGCCGTGCATCCCGGCGGCCCTCGGATCCTCGACACCGTCGCCGACCGGCTCGACCTGCCCGACGGCGCCCTCGACGCCTCGCACGACGTGCTGGCCGAGCGCGGCAACTGCTCGTCGGCGACCGTGCTGCTCGTGCTCGACGCCCTGCGCGCCCGCGGCCGCCCCCGCCCGGGCCGGGCCGCGGTGGCGATGGCCTTCGGCCCCGGCCTGACCCTGTACGCGGCGTTGCTGCGGGGCACGTGATGGCAGCAAAGCCACTTTCATGCCATGTGGTTGCGTGAAAGTGGCTTTGCTGCAACGAGGGCAGGCCGGTCAGCGCGGGGCCGTGGAGCGGACGATGCGGTCCGGGCGCACCAGGGCCGCTGCGGCGCGGCCGCGGCGCAGCCAGTCCCGCAGGGCGCCCGTGTGGTCGTCGACCTCCTCGCCGACGCGGACGACCCGGGCGCCGAGGCGGTCCGCCGCGGCACCCAGTGCTGGCGGCACGGGTCCGGCGGTGAGCAGCGCGTACCCGTCGCCCAGCACGTCGTCGAGGCGCACCGCCCGCCCGTCGACCCGGACCGGCGGCTGCGGGCACGGGGTGCCGGTGAGGTCGTGGCGGTGCCTGCGGCGGTCGACGAGCGGCCCCGGCGGGTACCGGGTCGCGATGCCGCGCAGGGCGGCGGCGCGCACGCCCGGCACCCGCAGCAGCAGCCCGGCGGCGGGACGGCGCAGCGCGGCGGCGACGTCCTGCCCGCCGGTCATCGCGCGTCCGACGCGCACCGCGCCGCGGATCACCGCCTCGGCGTGCGGCGCGCGTTCGGCCGGGTAGCTGTCCAACAGGGCGTCCTCGTCGGGGGCGCCCGCGCGGACGGCGGCGAGCTTCCACGCGAGGTTGTGTGCGTCGCGCAGCCCGGCGCCCAGGCCCTGGCCGATGAACGGGGGTGTCAGATGGGCGGCGTCGCCGAGCAGCAGCACGCGCCCGGTCCGCCAGCGGTCGGCGATCCGGGCCCGGAACGTGTACTCCGCGGCGCGCAGCACCTCCAGCTCCCCGGGCGCCACCCCCCACGGCGCGACCAGGCCGGCGAGCCGCTCGGGGCGGGCGAGCCCGGCGGCCGTCTCGCCGGGGCTCATCCGGAACTCCCACCGGTAGCGGTCGCCCGGGAGGGGTACGAAGGTCGCGGCGCGCCGCGGGTCGCAGACCTGGTCGACCCCACCCCACGTCGGCAGCGGGCGGCGGCTCACGACGTCGAGCACGAACCACCGCTCCGTGAACCGGAGGTCGCGCAGCCGGGCGCCG
The DNA here is from genome assembly GCF_019396355.1 of Pseudonocardia nigra. Lineage (GTDB taxonomy): Bacteria > Actinomycetota > Actinomycetes > Mycobacteriales > Pseudonocardiaceae > Pseudonocardia > Pseudonocardia nigra. The sequence continues at coordinate 4,975 of NZ_JAHKRK010000172.1, read as the reverse complement.
ATCGCGTCGCGGACCGCGCTGCCGGCCCCGTCGCACCCGAGCACCGCGGCGGCGGGCATCCGCTCGGTGGCGCCGGTGGCGCGGTCGACGAGGGTGGCGACCGGTCCCGCGCCGAGGGCGGTGAGCTCCACGCCGTCGCGCACGGTCACCAGCGGGTCGCGGGCGAGGCGGGCACGCAGCAGCCGCTCCAGGCCGGGCTGGTCGAACAGGTTCGCCTCGGGGTGCCCGTGCGCGCCGACGCGGCGGTCGCGGCGGAACTCCGCGAACGGGCGCAGCCGCGCGTCGAGCAGCCGCAGTCCCGACGCGGGTCGGCTCAGCGCGGCGAAGTCCTCGGCGACGCCGGCCTGCTGCAGGACGCGCACCGCCTCGTCGTCGAGGTGGACCGCGCGGGGCAGCGGGTGGACGCCGGTGTGCCGGTCCACGACCGTGCACGGCACGCCGAGCCGGGCCAGCAGGGCCGCGGCGGTGAGCCCGGTAGGCCCCGCGCCGACAACGAGCACCGGCATGATCACCGCAACCCCCCTCACCGCCTGCCTCACTCTGACAGCGTGCAGCGGGGGTCGCACGTTCGTCCGGTCGGCCCTCCCGTGCGTGCAGCTGTCACCCCGTTCGGGGCTGCTCGCCGTGCTGCGGCCGCATGGCGCAACCGGCAGTGGTTGCTGATTCTCATCCGAGTGTTCACACGGAGTTCGCCGACAAGTGGGTGAACGTGCGTTGCTAAGGTCCGCGCATGACGACGGCCGAGCGGGAGCGCGTTGCCCCGTCCCCGGGCCCGGTCGCCAAGGGCGGTGGCGGGCAGCTCAGCGCGCTGCTCGGCCGCCTCGCGCCGGCCCATCGCGACGGGCTCGCGCTCGTGCTGAGCTCCGCCCTGACCTCGGCGGTGGGGCTGCTGTACTGGGTGGTGGCCGCCCGGCTGTTCGCGCCGGAGGAGCTCGGCGTCAACTCGGTCGCCCTGAACACGATGATGCTGCTGGGCAGCATCGCCCAGCTCAACCTCACCTACGCGCTGCTGCGGTTCGTCCCCGTCGCGGGGCGGGCCGCCCGCAGGCTCGTGCTCGGCGGCTACCTCGTCGGCGCGTTCGCGGCGGCGCTCGTCGGTGGCGTGTTCGCGCTCGGCGCGCGGCTGTGGGCGCCCGAGCTGATCGAGGCGTTCGGGCACGGGCCGCTGCTGGCGTTCTTCCTGCTGGCCACCCCGCTGCAGTCGGTGTTCGTCATGCAGGACTTCGTGCTCACCGGCATCCGCAAGGCCACCGTCGTGCCCGCGGAGAACTTCACGTTCTCGCTGCTGAAGATCGGCCTGCTGGCGGTGGCCGCCGTCGCCGTGGTCCCCGGCGGCATCGCGATCTCCTGGGTCGCGTCCATCGCCGTGATCGTCGTCGCGATCAACGCCTGGCTCCTGCTGCGGGCGCTGCCCGCCCACGGCCGGGCCACCGCCGACCGGGCGCTACCGATCACGCTCGGGGCGGTGGCCCGCTTCGTCCGGGCCGACTACGCGGGCGCGGTGTTCTGGCAGACCGCGATGTTCGGGCTGCCGGTGTTCGTGCTGGCCCGGCTGGGCCCCGAGGAGGCCGCGGCCTACACGATCGTCTGGACGATGGTGCAGGCGCTCTACAACGTCTCGTCGGGGATGGGCCAGTCGATGGTCGCCCACAGCGCCACCGACGTCGGCGGTATCGAGGAGGCGCGGCGCGCGATGGCGAAGCGCGCGCTCACCCTCGTGGTGCCGGTGGTCGCGGTGCTGGTCGTCGCGGCGCCGCTGGTGCTGTCGGTCTTCGGCGAGCACTACGCCGAGACCGGCACCGTCGCCCTCGTGCTCGCCGCCCTGTCGGCCATCCCGAACGTGATCACCGCGTCCACGGTCAGCGCGGCGCGGGTGCGACAGCGAATGGGCGTGCTGTTCGGGGTGCCCGCCACCGTCGCGCTCATCGTGCTCGTCGTGTCGTGGCTGCTCATGCCGATCTTCGGGATCGCCGCCGTCGGCTTCGCCTGGCTCCTCGGCCAGGTCGTCGTCGCGGGCGGCATCCTGATCGCCACGGCCCCGTGGCTGCCGCCGCTGCTCGGCACCCGGATCGACGCCGTCCGCAGCGCCGCCCTGCTGCGGCGGGTGCTACCGCTGGCGGAGGCCCATGCGGGCGCCGGCGACGCGCAGTGGGTGCTGGGGGAGCGCATGGCCGGGCGCTCGGACTCGGTCGTCGTCGGGTTCGGGCCGCTGGGCGGGGTCGGTGCGCTGCTCAAGGCGAGCGACAGCACCAAGGGCCGGGCGCAGCTGCGCCGCCAGACCGAGGTGCTGCGGATGATGCACGCCGACGAGCGGATCGGCCCGTGGCGGGCGCTGGTGCCCTCCATCGTCGGCCAGGGCGACATCGGCGGCAGCTACTGCGTGCTGGAGTCCCGGCTGGACGGGGAGGGCGGCGGCCGCGCGCTCGTCGACCCGGCCCGGCGCCGGGCGTTCCGCTCGAGCGCGATCACCACGATCAGCGAGCTGCACCGCTGCACGTCGGCCCCGGTCCGCGTGGGCGACGCGCAGCTCGACGTGTGGGTGCGCCGGCCGATGGCGGAGGTGGTCGCGGCGCTCCCGCGCGGGCAGCGGGCCGCGGCCAGGGCGCTGGAGGAGGAGATCGTCGCCCGGATCCGCGGGCGTCGGCTGGCCAGCGGCTGGACCCACGGTGACTACACCCCGGACAACGTGCTCACCGACCAGGAGGGGCGGGTCGTCGCCGTCGTCGACTGGTGCCACGCCGACGAGGCAGGCCTGCCCGTCCTCGACCTGGTCTGCTTCCTGCTGACCTCGGAGAACCTCACCCACGGCACCGAGCTCGGCGCCCTCGTGCTCGACCGGCTCGCCGACTCCCGCCCCACCGATCACGAGCTGCTCGCGCGGTCGCAGCGGATGCTCGGCGGCGAGCTGCTCGGCGTCGCCGAGCTGACGCTGCTGGGCTGGCTCCAGCACGTGGGGCACAACCTGGAGAAGTCGCCGCACTTCGCGGCGAACCCCGTCTGGACACGCCGCAACCTGGTGACGGTGGTCCGCGAGGCCCCCGCGCTACTGAAGACCCCTACTGGGCAGTAACCACCGGCCGGTGTGGTCGTTGACACACCGTGACCCGCATCCGCCCCGTCCGGTGGGCCGCCCCGCTGCTCGCGCTCGGACTCCTCGTCGCGGCCGCCGTCCCCGCCGCAGCCCAGTCACCGTCGGCCCAGTCACCGTCGGCCCAGCCGCCGTCCTTCCTGCAGCCGCCCGCGCAGAACTACGTCGCGCTCGGTGACTCGTACGCGGCGGGCCCGCTGATCCCGCTGCAGACCGGCACGCCCGCGGGGTGTCTGCGGTCGAACCGCAACTACCCGGCCCTCGTCGCGGAGACGATCGGTGTGCGCGAGTTCCGCGACGTCAGCTGCAGCGGCGCCACCACGGAGCACCTCGCCGGGCCGCAGCAGGTGACGCTCGGGACGAACCCGCCGCAGCTCGACGCGCTCACCGACGAGGTCGACCTGGTGACGCTGACGATGGGCGGCAATGACATCGGTTTCGGGTCGATCGTGAGCGAGTGCGCGGCGCGGTCGCCGCTGCAGCCCTACGGCGCGGCCTGCCGTGACTTCTACACGGCGGGTGGCATCGACCAGCTCGCCGAGCGCATCGAGGACACCGCGGGGAAGGTGGCCGAGGCGCTGTCGGAGATCGAGAGCCGGTCGCCCGACGCGCGCGTGCTGGTGGTCGGCTACCCGGCGATCCTGCCCGACACCGGTCCCGGCTGCTACCCGCTGATCCCATTCAGCCCGGGCGACGTCGACTACCTGCGGGAGACCGAGAAGCGGCTGAACGCGATGCTGGAGCGCGAGGCCGGGGAGGCGGGCGTGGACTACGTCGACACCTACACCCCGACCATCGGTCACGACATCTGCACGCTGCCCGGTACGAAGTGGATCGAGGGGCTGGTGCCGACCTCGCCCGCCGCGCCGGTGCACCCGAACGCGCTCGGCATGGCCGCGATCGCGGCAGCGGTCGTCGGCTCGCAGGCCGACGAGACGGTGCTGGCGCCCGGCGCCTGATCCTGTTTTGCAGTTTCGGCAACGGAAGTTGTCATCGCCGGCCGTCGAGGCGGACAGTCGGTGCCATGAACACCTTCGACGTCATCGTGATCGGGGGCGGCGCCGCGGGCCTCAGCGGCGCGCTGACCCTCGCCAGGGCCCGGCGCTCGGTCCTCGTGCTGGACGCCGGCGACCCGCGCAACGCGCCCGCCTCCGGGGTGCACGGATTCCTGACCCGGGACGGGATGCCGCCGGCGGAGCTCGTGGCGACCGGCGCGGCGGAGGTCGCCCGCTACGGCGGCACCGTCGTGGCGGCGCGGGCCACCTCCGCCCGGCGCGCCGGCACGGGCTTCGCGGTGGGCACGGCCGACGGGCGGGAGTTCACCGCTCGCAGGCTGCTGGTCACCACCGGACTGGTCGACGAGCTCCCGGACGTGCCCGGTCTGCGCGAACGCTGGGGCCGCGATGTGCTGCATTGCCCGTACTGCCACGGGTGGGAGGTCCGCGACGAGCCCATCGGGGTGCTGGGCGGTGGGCCGCTCACCATGCACCAGACCCTCCTCCTCCGGCAGTGGAGCCCGCACATCACCCTGTTCCGGCACACGGGGCCCGAGCCGACGGAGGAGGAGTGGGAGCAGCTCGCCGCCCGCGACATCGCAGTCGTCGACGGTGAGGTCACCGGGCTGGAGATCGTCGACGACCGCCTGAGCGGCGTCCGGTTGGTCTCCGGGCGCGTCCACCCGGTACGGGCGTTGGCGGTCGGGCCACGCTTCCTCGCCCGCAGCGAGGTGCTCGCCGGCCTCGGGCTGGCGGCCGTCGAGCACCCGGCCGGCGTCGGCACCCACATCGTGGGGGACGCCCGCGGGCTCACCGCCGTTCCCGGCGTCTGGGTGGCGGGCAATGTCGCCGATCCCGCCGCCCAGGTCATCGGGGCCGCGGGCGGCGGCCG
>NZ_JAHKRK010000171.1 GCF_019396355.1 Pseudonocardia nigra | reverse complement strand
CGTTCTCGTTGACGTAGTGCTCGGTGGTGTTCGCGGCGTCGAGCAGCGGAGCCATCGGCGAGGTGATCCGCGCCTGGCCGAGCGTGGCGATGTTCAGGTCGAGCTGGGGTTGGTTGCGAGGCAGATCTACGACGGTGGCCTCATGGTCGTCCTCGAACGCGATGCTCACGGGTCCACTCCCTGCGGCGGGTCCGGCCGGACCGGCACGTAGGGCCACGCCGCGGCGGTGGGGATCGCAGCCCTCTTGACCGGTACAGGATGCCTGCTCGCCCGCGGTGGGGCTAGACCAGCCCCAGCACCCGCTGCACGGTGATCTCCAGGACCACCCGCTCCGAGTTGACCCGGGGCTCGCGGTACCGCACACCGTAGCGGCGCACGGCCTCGGCGACGGAGTCGGCGTCCCGCCGCACGACCGCCTTGCCCTCCAGCGTGGACCAGCGCCTCCCGTCGACCTGCGACACGACCGCGACGCCCATGGCCTCCACGTTGCGCACCTTCTGCGACCGCCCGCTGCATATCACTCGCGCGAGGCCGGCCTCGACGTCGAGCGTGACGCCGACGGGCACGACGTGCGGGCTGCCGTCGGGCCTCAGAGTGACGAGGGTGCCGATCCGCCGCTCGGTCCAGAATTCGCGGAACTCGGGGGTGACGAGCTCGGGGGTCAGCACGCGGGTCACGCCGGCACCGTAACCCGAGCCCGTCGGTGCCCTCCCCGCTGTCAGGAAAGCCACGTTCCTGTCGTTGAACGTCAGCAACGTGGCTTTCCTGTCACTTTCGGCTGGCGGAGACCCCTGAACAACTTGCCAATGGCAACGATCTCGTGTCATCTGGAAGTTGTGTGGTCTCATCAAGCTTCCGGCCCGGCCCGTCCCGCGCTCGTCGTCGGTGTCCTCGCCTCGTGCGGGCTGGCCGTCTCGCTGATGCAGACCCTGGTCGTCCCCCTGCTCCCCCGGTTCCCCCGGCTGCTGTCGGCGTCCCCGGCCACGGTCGCGTGGCTCGTCACCGCGACGCTCGTGGCGGGGGCGGTCGGCGCACCACTGCTGGGCAGGCTCGGCGACATGTACGGCAAGCGCCGCATGCTCCTCGTCGCGCTCGCGCTGGTGAGCGTGGGGTCGGCCCTGGGCGCAGTTGCGCCGGACGTCGGTGTGCTGATCGCGGCCCGCGTGCTGCAGGGCGCCGCGCTCGGCGTGGTCCCACTCGGGATCAGCATCATGCGGGACCTCCTTCCCGCCGACCGCGTCGGCAGCGGCGTCGCGCTGATGAGCTCCTCGCTCGGGATCGGTGGCGCCATTGCGCTGCCGCTCACCGGGCTCGTGGCCCAGGAGGCCAGCTGGCGCTGGCTGTTCGCCGGGGCCGCCGTCGTCGGCGCGCTGCAGTTCCTGCTGGTCCGCGCCGTCGTGAGCGAGTCGCCCACCCGCACCGGCGGGCGGTTCGACCTCCTCGGCGCACTCGGGCTCGCCGTGGCACTCGTCTGCCTGCTGCTGGCGGTGTCGAAGGGCGCGGAGTGGGGCTGGGCCAGCGCCGGTGTGCTCGGGCTGCTGGTCGCCGCCGCGGTGCTCTTCGCCGCGTGGAGCCGGTACGAGCTGCGGACCAGGTCGCCGATGGTCGACCTGCGGGTCTCGGCCCGCCCCACCGTGCTGTGGACGAACGTGGCGTCGATCGCCACGGGCTTCGCGATGTTCGCCAGCTTCCTGGTGACCACCCAGATCCTGCAGGCGCCGGTCGCCACGGGCTACGGGTTCGGGCTGTCGCTCGTCGCCGCGGGCGTGGTGCTGCTGCCGATCGGTGGCGCCATGTCCATCTTCTCGCCGGTGTCGGCCCGGATCTCGGCCCGCTACGGGCCCCGCACCACCCTCGTGCTGGGCACCACCGTGCTGGCGGCGGGCAACGTCGGGCTGGCCACGCTGCCCGGGTCGGTCCCGCTCGTGCTCGCCGCGTCGACGGTCGCGGCGATCGGGGCCGCGCTGGCCTACTCCGCACTGCCGCTGCTGATCATGAACGGGGTGCCGTCGACGGAGACCGCTGCCGCCAACAGCCTCAACACGCTGATGCGCATGCTCGGGACCTCGTCGTGCAGCGCCGTCGTCGCCGCCGTCACCACCGGTCTGACGGCGTCCGTCGCCGGGCGGGAGCTGCCCTCGGCCTCCGCGTACGTGGTGGTGTTCCTCGCTGCGGCGGGCGCCGCCGCGGTGGCCGCGCTGATCGCCGCCCTGACGCCGCGCTCCCCCGTCGCCGGGGCGGCCGCGCCCGTCCCGGTGCCGGCGCGGGCGGCCTGACCCCTCGCCGCAGCCCTGGCGCTGCGACATGATCAGCGTGAACGCGCAGTCATCGCGGTCGGGACCGCACGGACGCGCATCTCCCGGCGATCACCGGCCGCATGATCGCCGCGAGCGCGCAGAGATCGCAGTCAACACCGTGCAAAGGCGCCTCTCGCAGCGATCATGGCCCGCCGGGCGACCTGCGCACGCTCGTCCGGCCCCCGCGGCAGCTCGCCCCACCCGTCCCACACCCGAGATCGCCGCGAGCGGTTCGTTTCGGCAGTTGCAGGTGCTGGGACGTGCACCTCGCGACGATAACCGCGGCATGATCGCCGCGAACGCGCAGTCATCGCAGTCCGGACCGCAAACGCCCGCATCTCGCGGTGATCACGGCCGGCCGGGCGACCTGCGCACGCTCGTCCGCCCCCGCGGCAGCTCGCCCCACCCGTCCCACAGCCGAGATCGCCGCGAGCGGGTCGTTTCCGCAGTCGCAGGCGCTGGGACGCGTGCGTCGCGGCGATCACCGGCTGCATGATCGCAACGAGCGCATCGATGTCGTAGTCCAGACCGCACGCACGCACCTCTCACGGCGATCTTGGCCCGGTAAGCGAGGTACGCCCGCTCGTTCCCCAGCCACCGTCGCTGGACGCCCAAGATCGCCGCGAGCGGGTCGTTTTGGCAATCGCAGGTGCAAGGATGCGCGTTTCGCGGCGATCACCGGCGGCATGATCGCCGCGAACGCGCAGTCATCGCAGTCGCGACCGCGCACACGCGCATCTCGCGGTGATCATGGCCGACGTGCGCGCGCTCGTCCCCCAGCCGCACCTCGCTCGCACCCCTCCTCACCCAAGATCGCCACGAGCGCACCCGTTCAGCAGACCCAGGTTCAGAAACGCGCACCTCACGGTGATCACCGCCCACATGATCACCGCGAACGCGCAGTCATCGCGGTCGCGACCGCCCGCACGCGCATCTCACGACGATCACCACGCCGCCGCTACCGGGTGTCCCGCCGGATCGGGTGGTCCTCGGGCACCTGCACGAGCACGATGCGGGTGCCGTCGGGGTCGGCGATCCACATCTCGTGCAGGCCCCACGGCTCCTGCCGCGGCTCGCGGACGACGTGGGCGGCGATCTCGCGGTGGGCCGCTGCGAGGTCGCGGACCTGCAGCCACAGGGCGACGGCCGCGCCCGCGGGGGTGTCGGCCCGGCCGGACAGCTCGAGGTAGCCGCTGCCGAGGAAGAACACGGTGCCGCCGGGGAACTCGCGGGCGACGGCGAGGCCGAGCACGTCCCGGTAGAACGCCAGGCTGCGCTCCATGTCGGTGGGGTGCAGCAGCACCCGCGATGCGAGGACCTCCATCGTCAGTCCCGGCGCACCCGGAGGCTGCCGGGCGCGGCGGGCGGGTCGGGGTCGATCCGCAGCGTGGTCATCACCCTGGCGAGCCCGAGGTAGTGCCCGGCCGTGAGCGCCAGCTCGACGACGCGGCGGTCGTCGAGCTCGGCCGCGAGCGCGGCGTAGCGGTCGTCGGGGACCTCGCCGTCGCGCACCAGATCGGCGACGAACGCGAGCACGGCCTGCTGGGCCGGCGTGAAGCACGCGGCGTCGATCTCCCCGCGGTCCACCGCGGCGATCTGCTCCTCGGTGGCGCCGCAGTCCAGCGCGATGGGGACGTGCTGGTCCCACTCGTAGCGTCCGGCCAGCCTCCCGACCTGCAGGATCGCGAGCTCGCGCAGGAGCGGGTCGAGCGCGAGGTCGGACAGCACGGCGCCGCCGAAGCGCAGCCATGGCACGAACGCGGTCTCGGCGTGCGCGAGGAGACCGAACACGTGCAGTCGCGGCATCTTCCCCAGTGCCGACGCGGTGGCGGGCGGGGCGTTCTCGGGTTCGACGTACGGGACGCGGGCCATTTCCCGACCTTAGGGGGGAGCGCCGCTACAGGGGGTGCTCGGCGATGTGGTCGAGCACGAGCTCGGCGAGCTGGTCGGGGGCCTCGTCCGGGATCCAGTGGCTCACGCCGCGCAGCTCCGCGTACCGGAACGGGCCGGTGACCTGCTCGTGGGTCAGCTCGGTGGACTGGCGGGTCAGCGCCGTGTCGCCGTCGCTCCACACGAACAGCGTGGGCACCGGCACGGGCGGGTCAGCGGCGTCCGGCCGCTCGAGGAACATCGCCCGGTACCAGTTGATCGCCGCGGTCAGCGCCGCCGGGTCGGCGAGCCCGGCGGCGTCGCGCTCGGCCGCCTCCCGGCGCTGCCCGGTGCGCCGCAGCATCGCCGCGAACAGCGGGGAGAACGGACGTCCACGGGCACCGAGCGCGCGCTCGGGCAGCCCCGGCAGCTGGAACGCGTAGACGTACCAGGACGCCAGGCCCTGGCGGGTGGTCAGCAGCGACCGGACGTACGTGGCGGGCGGCGGGACGGAGACGGCCGTGAGCGTGCGCACGCGGTCGGGGTGGCGGGCCGCAAGCCGCCACGCCACGACGGCTCCCCAGTCGTGGCCGACGAGGTGCACCCGCGCCCCTGCACCGACCGGCTGGTCGATCACCGCGAGCGCGTCGGCCACGAGCTCGCCCGACCGGTACGCCCTCCTGCCGGGCGGGCGCGCACCCGGCGAGTACCCCCGCTGGTCGGGCGCGAGCACCCGGTACCCGCGGGCCGCGAGGCGAGCCGCGACGGCGTCCCAGCTGGTGGCCCGCTGCGGGAACCCGTGCAGCAGCAGCACCGGGTCGCCGTCGGCCGGTCCGTGCTCGCGCACGTCGAAGGTCAGGTCACCGCGGCTCACCGTCAGCACGCGATCATCTTGCCCGGTCGGATGCGCAGCGTGATCCCCCGCTCGTCGGTTGTGCTCACGGGGGCGTGTCGAGTTGGGTGGGCCGGACCGGAGGATCCCGGCGTACGGTCCTCGGGTCCGTCCCGAACCGGACCGGACTCGGGCGGCCGTGGCCATCAGCGACGGGGAGTTGAAGTAGATCGTGACGGAGCAGGCGTTCCAGCGGGTTGCCATCGTCAACCGCGGGGAACCGGCGATGCGGCTGATCCACGCGGTGCGGGAGTGGAATGCCGAGGCCGGCGCGGAGGACCGGCTGCGGACGATCGCGCTCTACACGGCCGTGGACCGGCATGCGATGTTCGTCCGTGAGGCCGACGAGGCCGTCCTGATCGGCCCGGACGACCCGGACCAGGCGTTCGCCACGAGCCCGTACCTCGACCACGCCGAGCTGGAGCGCGGGCTGCGGGCGGCGCGCGCCGACGCGGTGTGGCCCGGCTGGGGCTTCGTGTCCGAGAAGGCCGACTTCGCGCGCCTGTGCCGGGAGCTCGGGATCGTGTTCATCGGGCCGTCGCCGGAGGTGATGGAGCGGCTCGGCGACAAGATCGCGGCGAAGAAGCTGGCCGAGGAGGTCGGCGTGCCGCTGGCCGCCTGGAGCGGCGGCCCCGTCGCGGACGTCGCCGAGGCCCGCGGGCACGCGGAGCGGATCGGCTACCCGCTGATGGTCAAGGCCACCGCGGGTGGCGGCGGCCGCGGCATCCGGCGCGTCAACGCTCCCGAGGAGCTCGACGAGGCCTTCGAGCGGGCGAGCTCCGAGGCCTCCCGCACCGCGGGCGACGCCACCGTCTTCCTGGAGCGCGCGATCCGGGGCGGGCGCCACGTCGAGGTGCAGGTGGTGGCCGACGCCACCGGCGACGTGTGGACGCTCGGCGTGCGCGACTGCTCGGTGCAGCGGCGCAACCAGAAGGTCATCGAGGAGTCCGCTTCCACCGCGCTCGACGCCGAGCAGGACGCGCTGCTGCGCCGCTCGGCGGCCGAGCTGGCCCGGGCCGCGGGCTACGTCAACGCCGGCACCGTCGAGTTCCTCTACGAGCCCACCGAGCGGCTGCTGTCCTTCCTCGAGGTGAACACGCGACTGCAGGTGGAGCACCCCGTCACCGAGGCGACCACCGGGGTCGACATCGTCAAGCTGCAGCTGCACGTCGCGCTGGGCGGGAAGCTCGCCGACATCGCGCCGGAGATGCCGCAGGCCCGCGGGCACGCCATCGAGGCCCGGCTCACCGCCGAGGACCCGGAAGAGGGCTTCGCCCCCGCCCCAGGCCGCATCGAGCACCTCGCGCTGCCCAGCGGCCCCGGCGTCCGGGTCGACACCGGCGTGGCGGCGGGCGACGTGATCCCGCCGCAGTTCGACTCGATGATCGCCAAGGTGATCGCGTGGGGCCGCGACCGGGCCGAGGCGCGCGCCCGGCTGTCCCGCGCGCTGCGCGAGACCACCGCGGTGATCGACGGCGGTACCACCAACAAGGCGTTCCTGCTCGACCTGCTGAGCCGCCCCGAGGTCGTCACGGGCGACACCGACACCACGTGGCTCGACGGGATGATGGCCGAGGGCTACGCGCCGCCGCGGCGGCTCGACGTCGCCCTGCTCGCCACGGCCGTCGAGGCGCAGGACGCCCACGTGGCACGGCAGCGGCAGCGGCTGTTCACCTCCGCCGAGCGCGGCCGCCCCGAGGTGGGGCACGAGACGTGGCACCAGGTGGACGTGCGCGCGGCGGGCCAGTCCTACCGGCTGCGGGTGGCGCAGGCCCGGGGCTCCCGCTATCGGGTCGAGGTCGACGGACGTGCGATCGACGTCGACGCGGAACGCATCGGCCGGTTCGAGCGCAAGCTGACCGCGGGCGGCGAGACGTTCACGGTGCTGTCGGTCCCGCAGGGCTCGGACTACCTCATCGAGGTCGACGGCGCGGTGCACCGCATCTCCGGTGGCGAGGCCGGCATGGTGCGCGCCCCGGCCCCGGCGATGGTGGTGGCCATCCCGATCGCGCGTGGCGACGTCGTCGAGGCGGGCGACGTCGTGGCCGTGGTCGAGAGCATGAAGCTGGAGACGGCGCTGCGCGCACCCGTCGCCGGCCGGGTGCGGGAGATCCTCGTCGCCCCGAACACCCAGGTGGAGGGCGGCACCAAGCTGGTGCGGCTCGAGCCGGACTCGGACGGGGGTGGCGCCCCGGCGGGCGAGCGCGTCGACCTGTCGCGGCTGGCACACCCCGCGGTCGCGAGCACCGACGCCGCCGTCGTGGCCGCCGACGCGCTCACGTCGCTGCGCTACCTCGTGCTCGGCTACGACGTCGACGAGCGCAGCGCCCGGCCGCTGCTGGCGGCGCTCACCGCGGCGCGCGAGGACCTCGCGCCCGACGACCCGGGTGTGCTCGCCGGCGAGTCGGCGGTGCTGCGGATCTTCGCGGACCTCTCCGCCCTGTCGCGCAACCGCCGTGGCCCGGAGGACGAGTCGCAGCAGGTCGACCCGATGGGCGAGGAGGCCCGCAACCCACAGGAGTACCTGTACGCCTACCTGCGGTCCCGGGACGCCGACGCGGAGGGCCTGCCGGAGTCGTTCCGCGAGAAGCTGCGCCGCGCGCTCGCGCACTACGGCGTGCCGGACCTCGAGCCGTCGGACGCGCTCAGCAGCGCGCTCTACCGGATGTTCCTCGCCCACCGCCGGGCCGCCGCGCACGTCCCGGTGGTGCTCGAGCTGCTGCAGTGGCGGTTGCGCCACCCCGACGCGCTGCCCGAGTCGGCGCGTGCGGAGTACCAGCGCACGCTCGACCGGCTCATCCCGGCCACGCAGCTGCGCCACCCGGTCGTCGGCAGCCTGGCCCGGCAGGTGCGCTACACGCTGTTCGACGCGCCGCTGATCGCCATGGAGCGGGCCGCGGGCCAGGAGAAGGTGCGGGCCGAACTGGACCGGTTGTTCGACGACCCGGACGTGCGCCGCGGGCAGATCGGCGCGATCGTGTCGGCGGGCGAGCCGATCCTCGGGGTGTTCGGCGCGCGCCACCACGCCGCGATGCTCGAGGTGATGACCCGGCGCTACTACCGGGTCCGCGGGCTGCACGATCTGCAGCTGGAGGACCGCGGCGGGCGGCCGCTGCTCACCGCGGGCTACGCACACGACGGCCAGGAGTTCGCCGTGCTCGCCACCACCGTGCACACGGCGGACGACGCACCGTCCTGGGGCGAGCCGATGGCCGTGCAGGGCGACCTGCGGCGGCTCATCGCCCAGCTGCCGGAGGGCCGCACGGCGCTGCTCGACCTGTACGTCATCGCGGGCGAGGCCCCGGACGCCGACCCGGAGCGCTCCGCGGAGAAGATCCGCGCGATGCTCGGGCGGTTGCCCGATCGGCTGGCCAGGGTGGCGGTGGCGGTGCGCCGCCCGCACGGCGACGAGCGGTCGGCGTGGTTCACGTTCGCGCCGGGCCCGGACCGCAGGCCCGTCGAGAACCGGACGCTGCGTGGCCTGCACCCGATGGTCGCCGAGCGGCTCGGGCTGTGGCGCCTGTCGGACTTCGAGCTGACCCGCCTGCCGTCCCCGATCGACGTGCACATCTTCCGTGCCGTGGGGAAGAACGTGCCGGACGACCGGCGGATCATCGTCATGTCCGACGTGCGCGACCTGACCGTGCTGCGTGACGAGGCCGGTCGCATCCGCGCCCTCCCCCAGCTCGAGCAGGTGCTCGACTCCTGCATGGACGCGCTGCGCTCGGCCCGGGCCACGGAGAACGGCGGCGCGCGGCTGGACTGGAACCGGGTGCTGCTCTACGTCTGGCCGGTCGTCGACGTGCCGCTGGAGGAGCTCGACTCGGTCGTGTGGGTGCTCGCGCCCCGCACCGAGGGGCTCGGTTTGGAGCAGGTGCTGGTGCAGTTCCGGCACACCGCGGGCACGGGCGAGCCGCGCGAGTTCATGCTGCGGATGTCCCGGCCCCCGGGTGCGGGCCTCACCGTGCAGGTCACCGAGCCGCCGACGCACCCGCTGCGCGAGCTCGACGCCTACGCGCAGAAGGTGATCCGGGCCCGCCGTCGCGGCGCCGTCTACCCGTACGAGCTCGTGCCGATGCTGGTGCGCAACCCCGACCGGGGCGGGGCGCCCGGCTCGTTCACCGAGTACGACCTCGACGACTCCGGGGCGCCGGTGCCGGTGGATCGGGCTCCCGGCGGCAACACCGCCAACATCGTGCTGGGCACCGTCACCACGCCGACGCGGCGCTACCCGGAGGGCATGACCCGCGTGGTGCTGCTGGGCGACCCGACGAAGGCGCTCGGGGCGCTCGCCGAGCCGGAGTGCGCACGCATCCTGGCCGCGATCGAGCTGGCCCGGCGCCTGGACGCGCCGATCGAGTGGTTCGCCGTCTCAGCGGGCGCGAAGATCGCGATGGACTCCGGCGTCGAGAACATGGACTGGATCGCGCGGGCGCTGCGCGGGATCGTCGAGTTCACCCAGGACGGCGGCGAGATCAACGTGGTGGTCTCGGGCATCAACGTCGGCGCCCAGCCGTACTGGAACGCCGAGGCGACGATGCTCATGCACACCAAGGGCATCCTCGTGATGACGCCCGACAGCGCCATGGTGCTCACCGGAAAACAGTCGCTGGACTACTCCGGCGGCGTCTCGGCCGAGGACAACTTCGGCATCGGCGGCTACGACCGGATCATGGGCCCGAACGGGCAGGCGCAGTACTGGGCGCCCGACCTGTCGGGCGCGGTGGACGTCCTGCTCACCCACTACGCCCACACCTACCGCGCGCCCGGCGAGCGGTTCCCGCGGCCGGCGCCGAGCACCGACCCCGTCGACCGGGACATTTCCGACTCCCCGCACTCCGGGCCGGGCTGCGACTTCACGACGGTGGGCGAGGTGTTCTCGGCCAACCCCGGCCGGAAGAAGCCGTTCGACATCCGCTCGGTGCTGCGGTCGGTGGCCGACGCCGACCACCCCACGCTCGAGCGCTGGATCGACATGATCGACGCCGAGGGCGCGGTGGTGCTCGACGCGCACCTGGGCGGGCAGCCGATCGCGCTGCTGGGCGTCGAGTCCCGCCCGCTGCCCCGTCGCGGGCGGATCCCGATGGACGGGCCCACCTCGTTCACCGGGGGCACCCTGTTCCCGAAGTCCTCGAAGAAGATGGCCCGGGCCATCAACGCGGCCAGCGGGAACCGTCCGCTGGTGATCCTCGCGAACCTGTCCGGGTTCGACGGGTCACCGGAGTCCCTGCGGCTGCTGCAGCTGGAGTACGGCGCCGAGATCGGGCGCGCAATGGTCGACTTCGACGGGCCCATCGTCTTCTGCGTGATCTCCCGGTACCACGGCGGCGCCTTCGTCGTGTTCTCCGGCACGCTGAACGACAACATGGAGGTCGCCGCCGTCGAGGGCTCGTACGCGTCGGTGCTCGGCGGGGCGCCCGCGGCGGCCGTCGTGTTCGCGGGCGAGGTGAACAAGCGCACCGCGAACGACCCGCGGATCGCCGGCCTGGAGGCCCGGATCGCCGACGCGCGACGCGAGGGCGCGGAGTCCGAGGCGGCGCGGCTCACCGCCGGGCTCGCGGCCCTGCGGCCGGATGTGCGGTCGGAGAAGCTCGGGCAGGTGGCCGACGAGTTCGACACCGCCCACAGCATCCAGCGGGCCCAGCAGGTGGGCGCGGTGCACGCCATCGTGGAGCCGACCCGCCTGCGCCCCTACCTGGCCGACGCGGTGCGCCGCGGCATGGAACGCACCCAGCGGTAGGAGACCCCGCGGCCGCCCGGGAGTTGCAGCAAGGTGGCTTTACTGCGGTGTTGTTGCAGTAAAGCCACCTTGCTGCGGTCCGGCGGCGAGGTGATGGCGGAGTTCAGGAGCAGACGCGCTTGGCCGCCAGCACCCGTGCGACCGCGGCGTCGTTCGCCTCGGCGTTCAGCTCCCCCGCCGCCAGGGCCTGCTCCAGCGCGTCGAGCACCGGGGTGACCCGGCCGCCGTCGGACCACAGCGCGATGTCCGCCCCCGCCGCCAGCGCCCGCTCGACGGCCTCGGGCAGCTCGAACTCGTCGGTGATCGCGGCCATCGCGCCGAGGTCGTCGGTGAGCACTAGGCCGTCGAAGCCGTACTCGCCGCGCAACAGCTCGTAGACGGCCGGCGTGAGCGAGCTCGGCAGGTCCTCGGTCAGCCCCGGCACGTCCAGGTGTCCGACCAGCACCCCGGTGCGACCGTTGCCGAGCGGGCCGGCCGGGCCGAGGAGGTCGGCGTAGGGCTGCAGGTCGACCTCGCGCAGCTCGTCCAGCGGCGGGGTGGTGACACGGCCTTCGTGCGAGTCGCCGTCGCCGCGTCCGTGCCCGGGGAAGTGCTTGAGGACGGTGAAGACCCCGGCCTCGCGCAGTCCCTGGGCGAACGCGCCGGCGTAGCTGGTGACGGTGCCGGGGTCGGAGCCGTAGGACCGGTCCCCGATCACCGCCCCGGCCGGCTGCTCGCTCACGTCGACGGTCGGGGCGAGGTTCATGGTGACGCCGCGGGCGGCGAGCGCCCGGCCCCGGTCGCGGCCGAGCTCGCGCACCTCCAGCGGGCTCAGCTCGGTGGCCATCTCCCGCGCGCTCGGCAGGTCGCCGTCGAGGTCGTCGATGCGCTGGACGCGGCCGCCCTCGTCGTCCACGGCGACCGCGAGCGGGATCCGCGACATCGCCTGCACACCGCGCAGCGCCTGGTCGGACAGCAGCTCCGTGGCGTTGCCGCCGATGAAGATGCCGCCGACCTGGGTCAGGAGGACCGTCTCGGCCGTGGTGGCCGGGTCGGACGCGTCGACCCCGACCATCAGCCGCTGGGCCAGCCGGGCCCGCGGCGGCATCGCGGCGACGACGGCGCGGCAGTCGGGCAGCCGGTCGGGGCCCAGCGCCAGGCCGGTGAGCTTCGGCGTCGGGGGCTCCGGGGTGGCGACGGCCGCGGGGGCCGGGGCGGCGAGCAGGCCGGCGAGCGCGGCAGCGGCGACGGCCGCGCTGCGCAGCGGGGACCTGCGGGCGGGCGGGGACGAGGCACGGAGCAGCATCGGGAGCCATCATCCCGTGCGCGTCCGGGCAGTCGTGGCACGGGTACGGCGCCGGTGCCCGGCGTCAGCTGATCGGCGGCACCCGCTCGCCCTCCGGCGGCGGTCCGGGCGGGGTGCCGTCGCCGAACGGGCGCCCACCGAGGTCCTCGCGGCCGTGCGGGGTGAGCCAGCCCAGCGGGTCGGGCCCGACCGGCACGATCCCGGTGGGGTTGATCTCGGCGTGCACGCCGTAGTAGTGCTGCTTGATCTGCTCGAAGTCGATCGTGTCGCCGAAGCCCGGCGTCTGGAACAGGTCGCGCGCGTAGCCCCACAGCACCGGCATCTCGGCGAGCTTCTGCCGGTTGCACTTGAAGTGGCCGTGGTAGACGGCGTCGAAGCGCACGAGCGTGACCCAGAGCCGGATGTCGGCCTCGGTGATCGTGTCGCCGACGAGGTAGCGGCGGGTCGCGAGCCGCTCCGAGAGGGCGTCGAGGCGGCCGAACACCTCGGCGTACGCCCGCTCGTAGGCGCCCTGTCCCTTCGCGAACCCGGCCTTGTACACGCCGTTGTTGATGTCGTGGTAGACGGCGTCGTTGATCTCGTCGATCTCCGCGCGGTGCTCCTCGGGGTAGAGGTCGGGGGCCCCGTCGCGGTGGTAGGCCGTCCACTGCGTGGAGAAGTCGAGCGTGAGCTGCTGGAAGTTGTTGGTGACGACCTTGCCGCCGGCGACCTGGACGACCGCGGGGACGGTGACGCCCGCCGAGAAGTCGGGGTCGGCCTTGCGGTAGGCCTCGCCGAGGTACTCGATGCCCAGCACCGGGTCCTTGTCGCCGGGGTCGAGGTGGAACCGCCAGCTGCGCTCGTCGTGCAGCGGTCCGGCGATCCCCATCGACAGCACGGGCTCCAGCCCCAGCAGCCGGCGGACGATCACGCTGCGGTTCGCCCACGGGCACGCCCTGGCGACGATCAACCGGTAGCGCCCCGGCTCGACGGGCCACCGCGACGAGCCGTCGGCGGTGATCCGCTCGGTGACGGCGACGGGCTTGCGCTCGAACGCCTCGGTGGTCGACTGCGTGGCGGCCATGCCGGGAATCTATGCCCTCCGCAGCGCGACTGCCGGACGGCCGGTGACGGGCCACCGCCGGGAGGACCGGCGGTGGCCCGGGGGCTCAGTCGTCCTGGCCGTCGTCACCGTCCTGGCCGTCGTCGCCGTCCTGGCCGTCCTGGCCGTCGTCGCCCTGCTGCTCGGAGACGGCGGGCACGCCGTCGTCGCCGTCGTCGCTCTCGCCGCCGCCGCAGGCACCCGCCGAGGTGAACAGCAGCGCACCGGCGGCCAGCAGGGCCGCGGTCGTCCGTTTGGTGATCGAAGCTCCCATGTGTCCCACCGTGCCAGGCCGAGGCCCTCAGCGCAGGCGGACGGGTTCCTCCGCAGCCGCGGGCTCCCGCTCGTCCGGGCTGCCACCGAAGACCCAGTACCGCATGACGAGGAAGCGGCTGATCCCACCGAGGACGCTCGCCGCCGCCACCGTGCCCGACTCCAGGACCGGGGCCGGGTCGGTGACCACGAGCCCGAGCAGCAGGAGCACGGCCGAGCTGTAGAACGCGTAGAACACGACGGTGCCGCCGTTCTGCACGTAGGCGCGCCACCGGTGCACAACGGCGCCACCGAACGTGAACCGCCGGTTGGCCTCGGTGCTCACCGCGGTGCTCAGCACGAGCGCGACGAGGTTGGCCGGCAGCGTGTCCCACCAGGTGCGGAGCAGGAGGAAGATCGCGGCGTTGGCGGCGGTGCCGAGCCCGCCCACGAGGGCGTAACGGATCAGCTGCACGAACAGCGGATGGCGCGTCCGCAGCCGCGCCCGGAACGACGGCACCGCCGCGGCCACCGGCATCGTCATCGCGACCGCCGGCCCCGTCACCTTGACCACGTCCTTCCGCTGCGCGAAACCTGTGATCCCTTCTTCCCATCCGGACCAAGGTCTGCGCTATGTCTCACCTGAGAAACCGCTGTGTCGGGTCGTGGATTCCCCACGCATCGGGTGATCGACACCACCCGATCGCGGCGCCGTGGGCCGCGGCCCCGGCCCACGAACGGGGCGACTCGCGCACGCGAAACGGGCGACTCGCGAAGTTTCCGCGAGTCGCCCGTTCCCGGTGCCCGAGTCGCCCTCCTCCAGCTCCCGGCCGGTGGGCTCAGACAGGGCTCAGACCGTGAGGAAGACCGTCTCCCCCTCGCCCTGCAGACGAATGTCGAACCGCAGCTCCCCCACGCCCGCGTCCTGCGCGACGAGCGTGGTGGCACGCTCCGCAGGCAGCGACGCGAGCAGCGGGTCGGCGGCGTTGGCCGCGGTCTCGTCCGGGAAGTAGATCCGGGTGACGAGCCGGTCGAGCAGCCCGCGCGCGAACACCGAGACGTCGATGTGCGGGGCCTGCCCGTCGCCGAGCGCGCCCGGCTTCACCGTGACGATCTCGTAGCGGCCCTCGGCGTCGGTGGCGCACCGGCCGAAGCCGCGGAAGCCCGATCCGGACGCCCCGCGGGGGTCGTCGGGGTGGTCGAAGCGACCGTCGGGGTCGGCCTGCCAGGTCTCGATCATCCCGTCGATGACGGGCTCGCCCACGCCGTCGGTGACGACACCGGAGATCCGGATCGCGCCCGGGGTGCCGTCCGGGACGACCTTGTGGCCCTCGAGCCACGTGAGCCCGATGCTCAGGAACGGCCCGACGGTCTGCGAGGGGGTCAGCAGGTCACTCATGCGGCTCCTCGAAGGGGGTCTGCTCGCGCCCGCGCAGCACGATGTCGAAGCGGTAGGCCAATGCCCACTCCGGGCGGGTGGCCTCGAGGTCGAACGTCGAGACCATGCGCTGCCGGGCCTTCGGGTCGGGCACCGAGTTGAAGATCGGGTCCTGGTCGAACAGCGGGTCGTCGGGGAAGTACATCTGCGTCACGAGCCGCTGGGTGAACGCGCGGCCGAAGAGGGAGAAGTGGATGTGCGCTGGCCGCCAGGCGTTGTGGTGGTTGCCCCACGGGTACGCGCCGGGCTTGATCGTGGTGAACGAGTAGTTGCCCAGCGAGTCGGTGAGGACCCGGCCGCCGCCGGTGAAGTTGGGGTCGAGCGGCGCGGGCCAGTTGTCCCGGGCGTGCGGGTAGCGGCCGGCCGCGTTGGCCTGCCACACCTCGACGAGCGTGTCGGGCACGGCGCGCCCGTCGCTGTCGAGCACCCGGCCGAAGACGGTGATCCGCTGCCCGATGGGCTCGCCGGCGTGCTGACGGGTGAGGTCGTGGTCGTTGGGCCCGATGTCGCCGGTGAGCAGCGGTCCGGTGACCTCGGTGAGCCGGTGCCGGAGCACGATCGGCGCCTGCGACGGCGCCCGCAGGCCGGTGCTCTTGTAGCCGGCGAAGTCGAGCGGGGGATGGATGCCCTCCGGCGCGGGCCGGTAGCCGGGGGGATGCGGGATTGTCATGCGACTGCTCCATGGGGAAGGCCGGTGTAGTTCTCGGCGAGGCTCGTGGCGGCCGCGCGGGACGAGACGGTGTAGCGCAGCTGCGACAGCTGCAGGCGGCGGGTGAACGCGTCCGCGTCGGGCATCTTGTGCAGCATCGAGGTCATCCACCAGGAGAAGTGCTCCGCCCGCCACACCCGCCGGAGGCAGGTGTCGGAGTAGGCGTCGATCCCGGTCTCGTCGCCGCGCTGCAGGAAGCCGGTCAGCGCCTCGGCGAGCACCCGCACGTCCGCGATCGCGAGGTTCATGCCCTTCGCCCCGGTGGGCGGGACGATGTGGGCGGCGTCGCCCGCGAGGAACAGCCTGCCGTGCCGCATCGGCTCGGCCACGAAGCTGCGCATCCCCGTGACGCCCTTCTCCAGCACCGGGCCCTCGTTGAGGGTGAAGCCCTCGGCCGCCAGGCGGGTGCCGAGCTCGTCCCAGGTCCGGGCGTCGGACCAGTCGTTCACGTCGGTGTCCGGCGGCACCTGCAGGTACAGGCGGGTGACCTCCGGGCTGCGCATCGAGTAGAGCGCGAAGCCGTTGTCGTGGTTGGCGTAGACGAGCTCGTGGTGCGTGGGCGCCGCCTTGGCGAGGATGCCGAGCCAGGCGAACGGGTACTGCCGGTCGATCACCTCGTGGGCGAACGCGCCGCGGCTGATGCCGTGGAACCCGTCGCAGCCGGCGATCACGTCGCAGTGCAGCTCCTGCCGCTGCCCCTCGGCGTCGGTGAAGCCGATGACGGGCGCGTCCGCGATGCCGTCGAGGGTGACGTCGGAGACCTCGAACCGCAGGTCGCCGCCGTCGGCGAGCCGGGCGGCGATCAGGTCCTTGACCACCTCCTGCTGCCCGTAGACGGTGATCCCGCGACCGACGAGGTCGGCGAAGTCGATGCGGTGGTCGCCGCCGTCGAAGCGCAGGGAGATGCCCTCGTGCGGCAGCCCCTCGCGGTCGAGGCGCTCGGCCAGCCCGACCTCGCGCAGCAGCTCGACCGTCGGGTGCTCCAGCACCCCCGCCCGCACCCGCTGCTCGACGTAGCTCCGACTGCGGGCCTCGAGCACCACCGACTCGATCCCCGCGCGGGCGAGCAGGTGTGACAACAGCAGCCCTGCCGGTCCCGCGCCCACGATCCCTACCTGTGTGCGCATGCCCGGAAGCGTCGCGCACGCGTCCGCGCTCGCTCGACTCGGCTTCCGTTGAGCGGAAGCCGGAGGCACACTGGGCGGTGATGGGTCAGACGGTGACGGCGCGGGTCCTGCGCGTGCTCGGGGCGTTCAGCGGGGAACGCCCCGACCTCACGCTCACCGAGATCAGCAGGCGGGCCTCGCTGCCGCTCACCACGGCGCACCGCATCGTCGGCGAGCTCGCCGACTGGGGTGCGCTGGAGCGGGCCGACGACGGCCGCTACCGCGTGGGGCTGCGGCTGTGGGAGGTCGGGGCGCTGGCGCCGCGCGGGCTCGGGCTGCGCGAGTCGGCGATGCCGTTCCTCGAGGACCTCTACGAGGTCACCCGCCAGAACGTGCAGCTCGCGGTGCTCGACGGTGCCGAGGTGGTCTACCTGGAGCGGATCTCCGGGCGCGGCGCGGTCAACGTCATCACCCGGGTCGGGGGTCGGCTGCCGCTGCACGCCACCGGCGTCGGGCTGGCGCTGCTGGCCCACGCCGACCCGGAGCTGCAGGAGCAGGTGCTCGCCGGACCGCTGAAGCGCTACACGCCGAAGACGATGTGCCGGCCCGACGAGGTGCGCCGCGCGCTCGCCGAGGTGCGCCGCTCCGACGTTGCCATGAGCGACGGACAGATCGAGCTGGTGGCGCTGTCGATCGCGGCGCCGGTGCGGGGAGCGCGCGGCGACGTCGTCGCGGCGCTCTCGGTGGTGGTGCCCGCGGCGACGTCGGACGCCCTGCCGTACATCCCCGTTGTACGGGCGGCCGCACGCGGCATCTCCCGGGCCCTCGGCGCCCCGTGACCGGAGCCCGCCGCCCGCAGGAGGCGAGCGGCGCCGGCACGATTGCAGCAAAGCCACTTTCATGCCACGACGTTGCGTGAAAGTGGCTGTCAGGAGAATCGACCGCAGCCTATGAGGCCTTGGCGAGTGTGACCTCGTATCCGAGGTCTTGGAGTGCCTTGAGGTGGCGGTCGCGGCGACGGTCGGGGCTGTC
>NZ_JAHKRK010000170.1 GCF_019396355.1 Pseudonocardia nigra | reverse complement strand
CACCCACACCGTCACGGAGCCGAGGCCGGCCGCCGCGGCGGCGACCCTGCGGTGCTCGTCGGGCACCCGGGCGTCGGCGACCAGCCCGGTGGCACCCAGCTCGGCCGCGGTCGCGGCGACCGCGTCGGCGTCCAGGTCGGTGATCAGCACGCGGTGCCCGCGCGCGCCGAGCCGCGCGGCGATCTCACGGCCGAATCCGCGGGCGGCGCCGGTGACCACGGCGACGCCCCGGCGGCCCGCCGCACTCTGGGTGTCGTTCACGTCGACACCTTGGCATGCCCGTGCCGCGTCGCTCACCCCAGGCGACCCGCCGCGACCGTCAGCCGGCGGGGCCGGCCTCCTCGACGCGCAGCCACCGGCACCCGTACGGCGGCAGCGTCACCTCGACCCGGCCGTCCTCGCCGACGGCGACGGGGTCGGCCGCCGGGTGGAGCACGTCGGCGAGCTCCCGGCCGGCGAGCCCGTGCAGCAGCGGGGCGGCGACGACCTCGGCGTCGGCGAAGTTGTGCAGCGCCACCACGGTGGTGCCGTCGGTTCCGCAGCGGTGGGCGAGCACCGGCCGGGCGTCCGGGCCGGGGTCGAGCACCGTGTAGCGGCCCCAGGCCAGCTCCGGGCAGGCCCGGTAGCTCTCCACCAGCAGCCGCATCCACGACAGCAGCGAGTCGGGGTCGCGCTGCTGCTCCCGCACCGCGGCCCACTCCATGTCCGTGCGCACGGCGAAGCGGCCGGGCAGGCTCAGGTCCTCGCCCATGCCGATCTCCTCGCCGTAGAACAGCACCGGCGTGCCGGGCAGGGTGAACAGCAGGCTGTAGACCATCCGGATCCACCGCTGGTCCCCGCCCAGCATCGGGGGCAGCCGCCGCCGCAGCCCGCGGCCGTAGAGCTGCATGTCCTCGTCCGGACCGAACGCGGCGAAGACCTCCTGTCGCTGGGAGTCGGTGAGCTTGTCCAGCGTCAGCTCGTCGTGGTTGCGCACGAACGTCGCCCAGCGCCCGTCCTCCGGCGGGTCGGGGCGCTGCCGCAGCGCGTCGGCGAGCGGCTCGGCGTCACCGCGGGCGAGTGCGAGGTACATCTGCTGCATGCCGACGAAGTCGAAGCACATCGTCAGCTCGGACGGCCCCCCTCCGCCGTCGCGCCCTCCGAAGAACGCCACGGTGTCGGGGTAGGGCAGGTTCACCTCGCCGAGCAGCACCGCCTCGCCGTTGCGCCTGCCGAGGAACGCGCGCAGGTCGGCGAGGTAGTCGTGCGGGTCGGGCAGCGCGGCCGCGTCGTCCTGGCCTGCGGCCTCCAGGAAGAACGGCACCGCGTCCACCCGGAAACCGGACAGGCCGAGCTCCATCCAGAACCCCATGATCCGCGCGATCTCGTCGCGGACCTCCGGGTTCGCCACGTTCAGGTCCGGCTGGTGCTTGTAGAACCGGTGCAGGAAGTACCGGCCGGCCTCGTCGTCGTACTCCCAGAGACTCGTCTCCTGGTCGGGGAAGATCACACCCTGCGGCCCGTCCTGCGGCGGTGACTCCTGCCATACGTACCAGTTGCGGTAGCGCGAATCCGGGCTGCTGCGCGCGTCCAGGAACCACGGATGCTGGGCCGAGGTGTGGTTCACGACGAGGTCGGAGATCACGCGCATGCCCCGGTCGCGGGCGGTGCGCACGAACTCGACGAGGTCACCCGGCGTGCCCAACCGCGGGTCGACGCCGTAGAAGTCGACGATGTCGTAGCCGTCGTCCCGGTCCGGGGTCGGGAAGAACGGCATCAGCCAGATGCAGGTGACCCCGAGCCGGTCGAGGTGGTCGATCTGCTGGGTCAGGCCGCGGAAGTCGCCGCGGCCGTCGCCGTCGCCGTCGGCGTAGGTCTCGACGTCCAGGCAGTAGATCACCGCGTTCTTCCACCACAGGTCGGAGGTCTGGGTGAGGCGCATGCTTGCCTCTACCCCCGATCGGATGATCGGGAATCGGTCTCAGCGGGTAGGCCCGTCAGGTGATCGCCCTGTTCTCCAGCCGGCTCGGGTGCCTCGGGTCGCTCCTGCTGTCCGTCCTGTTGACGCTCGTGCTGGTGCTGCTGCTCACCCTGCTGTAGCAGCACGTCGCGCAGCACCGCCAGCCCGCGCTCGACCTCGGTGAAGCTCGTGGACAGCGGCGCCATCCCGAGCCGGATGCCGTCGGGCTCCCGGTAGTCGGGGATGACGCCGCGCTCCCACAGCACGTCGAGCAGCTCCCGGAACCCGGCCCGGCGGATCGTGACGTGCCCGCCGCGGCGTTCGGGGTCGCGCGGCGAGACGACCTCGACGCCGTGCGGGGCGAGCCAGGCGTCGACCAGCTCGAGCGCGAACGCGGTGAGCGCCTTGGACTTCTCCCGCACCGCGGCGATCCCGGCCTCCTCCACCATCTCGAGGCCGGCCAGCAGCGGCACCATCGCGAGGATCGGCGGGGTGCCGCTGACGATCCCGCGGATCCCCTCGGCAGGCGTGTAGCCCGGCCCCATCTCGAACGGGTCCCGCCTGCCCATCCAGCCCTGGATCGGCTGGCGGAGCCCGTCAACTCCGTCCTGATGGTCCCGGCGCATGTACCCGAACGCCGGCGCGCCCGGCCCGCCACCCAGGTACTTGTAGCCGCAGCCCACGGCGAGGTCGACGCCCCACGAGTCGAGCTCGAGGACCACGGAACCGACGGAGTGGCTGAGGTCCCACAGCGCCAGCGCACCCGCGTCGTGCGCGATCCGGGTGATCGCCGGGGCGTCGGCGATCCAGCCGGACCGGTAGGCGACGTGGCTGAACAGGACGAGTGCGGTGTCCTCGCCGACCGCGGCAGCGACCTGGTCCGGCGTGATCCCGGTGGCGGGGTCGGTCTCGATCCACCGCAGCGTGCAGCCGCGCTCGGCCGCGATCCCCTCCAGCACGTAGCGGTCGGTGGGGAAGTTGTCGGAGCCGAGCACGATCTCGCTGCGGCCGCGCCGCGCCTGCGCGTCCACGGCGGCGCGGGCGAGCTTGTAGAGCAGCACGGTGGTGGAGTCGGCGACGACGGTCTGGCCGGGCCCGGCGCCGAGGGCGGCCGCGGCCAGCCGGTCCCCGAGCCGTTCCGGCCACCCCATCCACGGGCCGGCGGTGCCCTCGCCGGGGTCGGTGGTCCAGCCGCGGATGAGGCGCCCGCCCCACTCCTCGCGGACGAAGCGGTCGAGCACAGCGGCGGTGGCGGCGGGCGGGCGGCCGAGGGAGTTGCCGTCGAGGTAGGCGACGACGCCCGGGGTGGGCAGGAACCGGTCGCGGAAGCGGGCGAGCGGGTCGGCGGCGTCCAGTTCGGCCGCCCGCCCGGTCATCTCGAGCGTCACCGACCGATCTCCGTCCGCACGGCGTACAGCTCCGGGAAGAACGTGAGCTCGAGCGCGGCCCGCAGGAACGCCACCCCGCTGGAGCCGCCGGTGCCGCGTTTCGTCCCGATCGTGCGCTCCACGGTCTTGAGGTGCCGGAACCGCCACAGCTGGAAGTTCTCCTCCAGGTCCACCAGCTCCTCGCACGCCTCGTAGGCCTCCCACATCTCGTGCGAGTGCTCGTAGATCCGCCGGAACACCGGCACGAGCTCGGGGGAGAAGGTGTGCGGTTGCGTGACGTCCCGTTCCAGCAGGCCGATCGGGACGTCGTGCCCGTGCCGCGCCAGGTAGCGCAGGAACTCGTCGTAGACGCTCGGCGTGGTGAGCAGCTCGGCGAGCTGGGCCTGCGCCCGCGCGTCGTGGCGGAACACCTGCAGCATCGCGGCGTTCTTGTTGCCGAGGATGAACTCCACGGCCCGGTACTGATCGGACTGGAAGCCCGATGACGTGCCGAGGAAGCTGCGGAACTCCGCGTACTCCGAGGGCGTCAGCGTGGCCAGTACCGACCACTGGTCGGTGAGCTGGCGCTGGATGTGCTTGACCCGGGCCAGGCTCTTGAGCGCGGGCCGCAGGTCGTCGGCCGCCAGCCGGGCCTGCACCGCGCGCAGTTCGTGCAGCACCAGCTTGAGCCACAGCTCGGAGGTCTGGTGCTGCACGATGAACAGCAGCTCGTCGTGGTGCTCCGGCCTGCTGACGGGATGCTGGGCGGACAGCACCTCGTCGAGGTGGAGGTACGCCCCGTAGGAGAGGTGCGTCCGCCCGTCGACCTCACCGAAGTCCCGGACGATCCCGTCCTCCATTGGGCGGACGCCGCCACTGTCGGTCATCCCCGCACTCTAGGCCCGGCGGCCGGCTCCGTCAGGCGTCGCCGGGCTTGCCCCCGAGGTGCTCCTTGAGCTCCTTCATCACGCCGTTGGGGCCGTCGACCTCGCGCAGCCCCTGCAGGGCCCCGACGAGATCGTCTCCCGCGCCGTTCTTCTTCGCCAGGTCGGCGAGCGCCTTGCCGTCCATCGGGTAGTCGGCGCCCTTGAGGTACTTCTGCACCTCGTTGACCTGGAACGCCGGTCCCTCGACGTCCTTGTAGCTCTTCTCGTCGCTCTTGTTGCCGCCCGGCGTCGAACCGCCGAGGTCGCCCTTCAGGTGCTTCATGACGCCGTTGGGCCCGTCCACCTCCGGGACGTCCCGCAGCGCCTCGACGAGGTCGTCGTCCCCGCCGTTCTTCTTCGCCAGGTCGGCGAGCGCCTTGCCGTCCATCGGGTAGTCCGCGCCCTTGAGGGCGCGCTGCACCTCGGTCACCTGGAAA
The DNA here is from genome assembly GCF_019396355.1 of Pseudonocardia nigra. Lineage (GTDB taxonomy): Bacteria > Actinomycetota > Actinomycetes > Mycobacteriales > Pseudonocardiaceae > Pseudonocardia > Pseudonocardia nigra. Next base: position 13,088 of record NZ_JAHKRK010000170.1, on the reverse strand, counting down.
GCCATGCACGGGAACTACCCGTTGCCCCGGGAGCTATGCACCCGCACCCGGGCGACGCGCAGACCGTCCATCTGGGTGACGGTGAAGCGGTGGGCGCCCGTCTCGACGGTGTCGCCCTCGCGGGGTACCCGGCCCAACCTCGTCTGCACGAACCCGGCCAGCGTCTCGTACGGGCCGCTCGGGAGCCGGATCCCGGTGCGGTCGGTCAGCTCGTCGCGGTGCAGCAACCCGTCGAGGTCGGTCTCGCCGTCGACGGGCGCCGGGTCGTACTCGTCCTCGATTTCGCCCACCAGCTCCTCGAGGATGTCCTCCAGCGCGAGGATGCCGTCGGTGCCGCCGTACTCGTCGACGACGACCGCCAGCTGCGCCCGGCCCGCGCGCATCTCCGACAGCGCGTCCAGCACCGGCTTGCCGGCGGGCAGGAACGGCAGCGGCCGGGCGAACTCCCGCAGCTCCCGGTCCGCGGCGTCGGGGTCGCGCAGCAGCACCGTGAACAGGTCGCGGATGTGCACGACCCCCACCACGTCGTCGACCGTCGCACCGATCACCGGGTACCGGGAGTGGGAGCGGTCGAGCACGTCGCTCGTGGCCTCGCGCAGCGACATCGCCGCCGGGAGGAACTCGACCTCGGTGCGCGGCACCATCGAAGCCCCGACGGTGCGGTCGGCCGCCCCGAACACGTCGCCGAGCACCCGCCGCTCCACCGGACCGAGGCTGCGGTGCGTGCGCACCATGTCCTGCAGTTCCTCCTCGCTGACGCCCTCGTCGCTCGCCTTCGGGTCCAGCCCGAGCAGCCGGACCACCCCGTTCGTGGACTTCCCGAGCAGCCAGATCAGCGGGCGGCCGGCCGCCGCGATCCGGTCCAGCGCCGGGGCGACCGCCAGCGCCACCCCCTCCGGGCGTTGCAGCGCGAGCCGCTTCGGCACGAGCTCGCCGAGCACCAGCGACAGGTAGGAGATCGCGACCGTCACGGCGATGAACGCAGTCGTGCCCGCCACCGCCGCGGGCACACCCCACCCGGTGAGCACCGCGCCCAGCGGCTCTGCCAGCGTCGAGCCGCCGTAGGCGGCGGAGAAGAACCCGGCGAGGGTGACGCCGATCTGCACCGCCGACAGGAACCGGTTCTCGTCCGCCCGCAGCCGGGCCACCCGCGCCCCGCGCCGGTCGGCGTCGGCCATCCGCCGCACCTGGCCGTCCCGCAGCGACACCAGCGCCAGCTCGGACGCCGCGAAGAACCCCCCGATCAGCACGAACAGCAGAACCAGGGCGAGGCTGAGCAGCGGGCCGTCCACGATGTCCGACCTTCCCGGATCGATGCTCCGGTAACCCCGGGCGCCGCCTCAGAACTCGGTGCCGTGCTGGGGCGTGCGGTCGGCGAGGAACGCGGCGTCGAGCCGCCGGAGCGTCGCGGGGTCGCCGGCCTCCAGCAGCCCCGCCCGGGCGAGCGTGGTGGCGCGCTCGCCGCCGAGGAGCAGGGAGCCGAGCGCTGCGGCGTCGACCGGGACCGCCGTGCCCGGCCCGTCCGCCGGCTCGCACGCTGCGCCGTCCGGGCCGCCGCGGAGCCGGAAGCGGCCGCCGCGGTCGAGGAACGGGTCGCGGACGTCGAGGACGACGTCGACCTCGACCGCGTAGCGGCGGGCGGACAGGGCGGCGGGCACGTCGAGGACCCGCGCCCACATCCCGTCGGTGAGCCCGGTGGTGCGGACCTGCCGCGGGTCGGTGAGCAGGTGCGGCAGCGGGTCGTCGAGCGCGAGGTCGGGCACCGTGATCGTCTCGACGAGGTCGAGGGCGAGCAGCACCCGCCAGAGCGCGATGCGCGCCTCCTCGGTGGCGGCGAAGAGGCTGACGACGCGGCAGGTCCGCTCGGGTGCGATCCGGTAGGACGCGTAGCCGTCGGGGTGCGCGAGGTGGAACAGGCCGCTGGCGCCGCCGCGGCGCGACTCCCGGTCCCGCAGCGCGTCGTCCCACCACGCGTCACTGCGCGACATCGCCCCCGGCGTCAGCGCCGCCCACCGGCGGTGGACGTCCGGGGCGAGCGCACGGGCCTCGCGTCGCCGTCGACCTGCCGGACGCCGCCCGGGTCGGGCACCTCCGCCCGGAACGCCGCGCGCCGCTTGCTGATCTCCACCGACCGCCTGCCCGTCGCGATCCCGTAGCCGAACCGGCCGTAGATCGCGCCCTCGCTGGCCGTCAGCAGCGACACCGCGGCGCCCTCGGCCACGAACCCGCGGTGCTGCTCGGCGAACAGGGCACGCAGGATCCCGCGCCGGCGGTGCGTGACCGCCACCGACACCCACGTCACGCCCGGCGTGGCCAGCGTCGCACCACCCGGCAGCGTGACGTCGAACGGGAACGACCCGGTGATCCCGACGATCGACCCCTTCGCGTCGTCGGCGCCGTCGATCGCGAGGAGGAACCGGTCGGGCTCGAACAGCGGCCGGAAGTCCTCGATGTCGGTGTCGCTGTACTGCTGCCCGAAGGCCCGGCCGTCGGCGACGGTGATGGCGGGTAGGTCGTCGAGGGTGGCGCGGCGCAGATCGATGGTCACAGCGGGGCAGTGTGGCGGGTGGCGGGCGCGGCGTCGACGGGGTTGTGCCTGTGCCCGCGCGTTCCGCGGAACGCGCCGGCGCGCCCACCGTGCTCACGCCGCTGCCTTGCCGCGGTAGGGCAGCAGGGCGTCGAGGATGGGTTCGGGGTCGAGGCGTTCGCCTCCCCAGTTGGGGGTGAGGGAGTTGCCGGTGATGTGGAGGCCGGCGCGGGTGGCGCTTTCGATGAGGCGTTCGGTGTTGCCGGTGAGGGGCGCGCCGGTGGCGGGGACCGGGGTGCCGTCGGGGCGGAGGATCTCCCATCGGCCGGGCAGGCGGCGGATCCGGTAGCCGTGGTCGTGGATGACGCGGTGGTGGAAGCCGCAGACCAGGACGAGGTTGTCGATGTCGGTGGGCCCGCCACGCAGCCACGGGCGCACGTGGTGAGCGTGCAAGAAGCGGGTGTGGGTGCAGCCGGGGAACTGGCAGCGGCCACCGTCGCGGGCGGTGAGCGCGGCGATCTGGGCGGGTGACGCCAGCCGGCGGGCGCGGCCGAGGTGAAGGCGGTTGTTTCTGCGGTCGTCGAGCAGGAGTTGGACGCGGGCGTCGCAAGCCAGCCGTTCGGCGGTGGTGGCCGGGAGTTCGGGGCCGCCGTCGAGGCGGGCGGTGCCGGTGGTGGTGTCGAGGTGCACCACGACGTGCGCGTCGCCGCGGGCCACCACCGGCGCCACCTCCTCCTTCCCGGTGGCGGTCCGGCCGGTGACCAGGGCCAGCAGGGCGTCGGCGCGGCGGGCGGCCACCCGGTCGACCGCAGGGCCCGGCTCCTCCTCGACCGCGCGTTCCCGCCAGCCCGGCGGAGAGGCGGGGACGGGGTGGTGGACAGGGCCGCGAGGTGGCACCAGCGGCCCCACGGCGGCGATCAGTGCGGCACCCTCGTCGGGGGTGAACCGGCCGCGCACCACCAGCGACCCGTCGTCGGCCCAATGCCAGGACAAACCCCTGCGGGCGGCGGTGTCGGTGGGTGCGGCGCGGCGGCGGCGCACGGCCCGCACCACCGTCTCGACATGACTCGCGGTGCCCGACAGCGCCAGGTTCAGCAGGACCCGGTCGGCCACCTCAGGATCGGGCACAGTCGGATCGCCCCCGCTCGGGTCGGGCCCCGTCGGGCCGGCCATTGCGGGGTCGGGGCCGGTGACCTCGGGTGCTGCTGCGGGTCCGGCGGGTGTGGCCGGTGGGTCCGTCTCGGTCGCCTCGGCCGGGTCGGGCCGGTCGAGCGGGTTGAGCGGATCGACATCGGGGGTCGAGGAACCGCCCGTGGTGGGGCCGGCACCGGCCGTGGCGGTGCAGGCGGTGATCGTGGCGCTGTCGGCGCCGGTGATCCGGGTGATCGCCCGCACCTTCGAATACGAGATCCGACCCGCCGCGAACGCCTCGGTGATCCTCGGTAACCGCTCCAGCGCATGCGCTACCCGGACATGCTCCGCCGCGGTGCGCCGGCTCATCCCGGCCCGCCAGGACAGCCAGTGCGCGCAGGATCTCAACCCCGGCCCTGCCCAGCCGTCGCGGCGGTCGAACTCGGCCAGCAGCTGCAGGAACCGGCACTGTGCTGCGGCGATGTGCCCGGCCAGGCCGAGCAGCTCGGTCTCCACATCCCGGGTACTCATGGCCTGGAACCGAGCACGGGCAGCGGTGGTGGGCAACGTGGCGACAAGGGTGGCGGACACGACAACCTCCAGAAGATCGAACTGGTGTTCGACCTCGAGGATGGCAGCGGGCACCGACAGTCCTGGCCGACGGCGAGGACTGCGTCCCGGGACGGCCCGGGCGTTCCGCGGAACGCGCCGCGGTCAGACGACCAGGCCGAGCTCGCCCAGCTCGGCCCGCAGCCGGTCCGCTCCGATGAACTCGATCGCCCGGTACCCGAGGTCCCGCGCCGTGCTCGCGTTGGCAGGCATGTCGTCGACGAACACCGTCCTCGACGGGACCAGCCCGTAGCGCTGCGCGAGCACCTCGAAGATCCGCGCATCCGGCTTGACGACGCCCTCGTACCCGGAGATGACCTGGCCGTCGAACAGCTCGTCCAGGAACGGGAACCGCTCGCGGGCGAGCGGGAACTTCTCGCCCGGCCAGTTCGACAGCAGGTACAGCGGCAGGCCGCGGGCACGGAGCGTCATGGCGATCGCGACGGTGTCGTCCTGGGCGCCGACCCACACGTCGGGGAACCGGTCGTCCCAGGCGGCGATCAGCTCCGCGTGGTCGGGATGCTCGGCGATCAGGTCCGCCACGCCCTGGTGCATCGGGTACCCGGCGTCGTGCCGCCGGTGCCAGTCCCGGGTGACCACGCTGCCGAGGAACCAGTCGATGCGCGCCTCGTCGAGCAGGTCGCGGTACAGACGCCGGAAGTCGACGTCGACCAGCACGCCTCCGATGTCGAAGACGACGGCCTCGATCAGCGGAGCCTCCTCCGGTCGGCGGAGTCCGCAGTCTGGCACGAACCGCGTTCCGCGGAACGTGACCGCGGAATGGGCCAGGATGGGGTCGACGGAAGGGGCGTGCATGGAGGACCCGCAGCCGGTGCTCCTGCTGGCGGAGGCGGCCACGGAGGTCGAGCGCGGACTGGTCCGGGACTGGGTGCGTGCGCAGGAGGCGCGGCCCGTCGCCGTGCTGCCGCTGCGCGGTCCGGCGCTGGCGGAACCGCTGGCCACGGCCGATGACGCCGCGCTCGTCGCCGCGGTGCGCGTGGCGTGGCTGCCGCGCGAGCGGGGCGGGCAGCGGCGGGTGCGGTGGTCAGACGTCGTGACGCTGCGCAACCCGCGCCGCCCCGCCGCGCGGCACCAGGCCCGGATCGTGCGCCGGGAGCCGGACCGGGCGGTGGTCGTGGCGGCCGAGCCGGCCACGGTGGCGGAGCTGCGGCAGCGGTTCTCCGCCGGGCCGGGGGCGGGCGGGCGCCGGGCGTTCGGGGAGTTCGTCGCCCGGCAGGCGGGGCTGGCGCTCGAACGCGCCGAGCGGGGGCTCGTCGGTGACCGCTACAAGGTGCCCAAGCGGATCGTCGAGGCGATCGAGCGCAGTCCCGGGTTCCGCCGCGAGGTCCGTGAGCTGGCCGCCCGGCTGGAGCTGCCCGAGGCGGAGGTCGTGGCCCGGGCGACCGCCGACCTGCACGGCCTCGTCGCGGCGATGAGCCCGATGGCGGTCGACCTGCTCACCGGTGCGCTGCGGCCGCTGCACGCCCGCGCCTGGAACGTCCAGGTCGACGACGCGGGGCTGGAGAAGCTGCGCGAGCTGAACCGGCGGCACGCGCTGGTGTTCCTGCCCAGCCACCGCTCCTACGCCGACCCGCTGTTGCTCGCCGACGTGCTGGCCGAGCACGACTTCCCGCGCAACCACGTCCTCGGCGGGGACAACCTGCGGTTCTGGCCGGTCGGCCCGCTCGCCAGGCGGGCCGGTGTTGTGTTCATCCGGCGCAGCTTCGGCGACGACGAGATCTACAAGCTCGTCGTCCGCGAGTACTTCGGGTTCCTGCTGGCCAAGCGGTTCAACCTGGAGTGGTACTTCGAGGGCGGCCGGTCGCGCACGGGCAAGCTGCGGCCGCCGCGATTCGGGCTGCTCGCAAACGTCGCGGAGGCCGTGGAGCAAGGCCGCACCGAGGACGTCCACCTGGTCCCGGTCTCGATCACCTACGACCAGCTGCGCGAGGTGTCGGCAATGGCGGCCGAGCAGGTCGGCGCGCCCAAGAAGGGGGAGGGGCTCGCCTGGCTGGCCCGGTACGCGAAGGCGCAGCTGTCGCCGATCGGCACCGCGCACGTCCGGTTCGCCGAGCCGCTGTCGCTGCGCGCGGCCCTGGCGGCTGCCAGTGACGAGGACCCCGGCGCGCGCCGCGTCGCCCTGCAGATGGCGTTCGAGGTGGCGGTGGGGATCAACCGGACCACGCCGGTGGTCGCCACCGCGCTGGTGACGCTGGCGCTGCTCGGTGTGCGGGACCGGGCGCTCACCCTGGGGCAGCTGCAGCGGGTGCTCGCGCCCGTGCGCGCGTACCTCGACGCCTGCGGCCACCCGCACTCGGGCGAGGTGCTGCGCTCGGCCGCCGGGGTCCGCCGCGTGCTGGGCGCGCTGGCGCAGTCGAAGGTCGTCACGGCGTACACGGGCGGCGAGGAGCCGGTGTACGCGATCGAGCGGGGTCAGCACCTGGTGGCGGCGTTCTACCGCAACAGCGCGATCCACCACTTCGTCGACCGGGCGATCGCCGAGCTGGTGCTGCTGCACGACCCGGCCGACCGCTGGGAGGAGGCGGCGCGGTTGCGCGACCTGCTCAAGTTCGAGTTCTTCTTCCCAGACCGGGAGAGCTACCGAACGCAGCTGTCGGCGGAGCTGACCCGTCTGTCCTGCGGCTGGGAGTCCGCGGCGGGCGACGAGGTGCTGGCCGGGGCCGACTTCCTCATCGCGCACCGGGTGCTGCGTTCGTTCCTGGACGCGCAGCTCGTGGTCGCCGAGCGGCTCGCCGCACGCGACCCGCGCAGGCCCGTCGTCGAGAAGGAGTTCCTCGCCGAGTGCGCGGGCGTCGGGCAGCAGATGCTGCTGCAGGGCAGGCTGCACGGCCCGGAGTCGCTCTCGCGCGAGCTGTTCGCGAGCGCGCTGAAGCTCGCGGCCAACCGGGATCTGGTCGCCGTGCCGCCAGGGGACGGGGGCCGGGAGGAGCTGGCGGAGCGCCGTGGGGCGTTCGCGGCGCAGCTGCGCGACGCGGTCGCCAGAGTGATCCGGATCGACGAGATCGACGCCGCGGCGCGGCGGGAGGTGGTCGGTGTTGCCCCCTGACAAGCGTGATGGGGAGCTGATCTGGGACGAGGAGCAGCTGGTCGCCGACGTCGAGGCGGGCCCACAGGGGCCGCGGATCGGGGCGTTCTTCGACTTCGACGGCACGCTGATCGACGGCTACTCGCTCGCCGCGTTCGCCCGCCACCACCTGCGGTCCGGGCACGTCACCCCGGTCGACCTCGGGCGGTTGCTCCTGATCGGGCTGCGCGGGGTGACCTCCGAGGCCGACTTCGAGCGCTTCTTCCTGCTCGGCATGCGGGCCTGGACCGGCCGCAGCGCAGAGGAGCTCACGGAGCTGGGGGAGCGGCTGTGGCTGCGGGGGATCGCCGGGTCGCTGTACCCGGAGGCGTGGCGGCTCGTGGAGGCGCACCGGCGGGCCGGGCACACGGTGGTGCTCGCGTCGTCGGGCACCCGCTTCCAGGTGGCGCCGGCGGCCGCCGCGATGGGCGTGGAGCACGTCCTGGTGACACCCGTCGAGATCGAGGACGGGCTGTGCACCGGGCGGCCGGGCGGGCCGCCGCTGTGGCGCTCGGGGAAGGCGGCCGCGGTCCGGGCGTTCGCGCGGGAGCACGGCGTCGACCTCATCGACAGCTACGCCTACTCGAACGGCGACGAGGACGTGCCGTTCCTCGCGACGGTCGGCCGCGCCAGGGCACTCAACCCCGGCCCGGACCTGGCGGTCGAGGCGGCGCAGAAGAACTGGCCGATCGCACGCTTCCGGTCCCGGGGGCGCCCCGGCGCCCGCGAGGTCGCCCGGACCGCCGGCGCCGTCGGCGGCACCCTCGGTGGGTTCGCGGCGGGCCTGGCGCTCGGAGCGCTCAACGCGTTCGCGGGGGACGGGTCGCGGCGCGACGCCGTGGACCTCGGCCTCACCCTCGCCGGGGAGCTGGGCACCGCCCTCGGCGGGGTGCGCCTCGACGTCTGCGGCGGTGAGCACCTGGAGGCCGCGCGGCCCGCGGTGTTCCTGTTCAACCACCAGAGCCAGCTCGACGTCCTGATCCTCGCGAAGCTGCTGCGCAGTGGTTTCACCGCCGTCGCGAAGAAGGAGGCGGCGGCGGTCCCGGGCTTCGGGCTCGCCTTCCGTCTCGCCGACGTCGCGTTCGTCGACCGCGGCGACACCGTCGCCGCGAAGGCGGCGCTCGCGCCCGCGGTGCAGCGGCTGCGCGAGGGGGTGTCGCTGGTCGTCGCCCCGGAGGGCACCCGGTCGGCCACCCCGGCGCTGGGCCCGTTCAAGAAGGGGGCCTTCCATATCGCGATGCAGGCCGGCGTGCCGGTGGTCCCGATCGTGATCCGCAACGCCGGTGAGCTGATGTGGCGCGGCGCGTCGACGCTGCGGCCGGGCACCGTGCGGGTGCGGGTGCTGCCGCCGATCCCGACCGGCGGCTGGTCGGTCCCGGACCTGGACGAGCACGTCGTGGAGGTCCGCGAGCGCTTCGTCGCGGCGCTGGCCGGCGGGGACCCGACCGACAGGGGTCCGCGGCGGGCGGGTCCCGTCGAGGTGACGACGGGACCGCGCGGCCCGGTGGCGGAGCCCCTGGCGGTACTGCGGTCGCCGGAGATGACCGCGGCGGAGGCCGCGACCTGGCGGGCGGAGGTGGCCGACCCGCTGCGGCGCGCCACCGTGACGCTGCTCGAGCTGCTCGACCGGGCCCCGGACCGGGCGCGGCTGGTGGGGGCGCACGAGTGGGCGTCACGCATGGTGCCGCGGATGCGGGAGCGGCCGGTCGAGCCGCCGTTCGGACTCGGGGCGCCGGAGTGGGTCCCGGTCGCGGACCTGGACCTCGACCGGCACCTGTCGCACGTGCGGCTGCCCGCGCCCGGGTCGATGCGGCAGCTGCTCGACGCCGTGCAGACGTTCGCCGCCGCGCCGCTTCCCCGGGACCGGCCCCTGTGGCGGGCGCTGCTCGTCGAGGGTCTGGAGGGCGGCCGGGCCGCCTACTCCGTGACGACGCACCAGAGCGTCACCGACGAGCTCGGGATCGTGCAGGTCATGGGGATGCTGCACAGCCGCTCGCCCGATCCCGACCCGGAACGACCCGAGCCGCCGGCACGTCCCGGATCGGCACCGTCGCCCGTGGGGCGGCTCGGCCGGGCCGTGCTCGCCGCGCCGGGCGCCGTGCTCCGGGCCGGTCCGGACCTGGTCGGCGCGCTGCTGGCGTTGGTGCCGCCCGGCGCATCGGACGGGTCGCCCGCTCTCGCCCGGCGCTCCGGTGCGTGGTCCTTGGAAGTGATCGACGTGCCGCTGGACGGGCTCCGGGCGGGTGCGCGGGCCGCGGGTGGCTCGCTCGCGGACGGCGTCGTGGCCGCGGTGCTGGGCGGGCTGCGCTGGTATCACGAGCACATCGGGGCGACCGGAGTGAGCGCCGTGCCGGTCGGGGTCTCCCTCGGTCCCTCGGACGATCGGCAGGGCCGCGGCACCGTCCGGGTCAGCGCTGCACTCATCGAGCGGGACGCGGCGGCGCGGGTCCGGGCGGTACGGGAGGCCGTCCTCACGGCGGACCCGGACGCGGGCCCGCCACCGGACGTCCGGGTGGGCACGCTGCCGGGGGTCGGGGACCCGACCTTCCTCGCGGGCGCCCGTATCACCGGCGTCTACGCGTTCGGCCCGCTGCTCGGCGCCGCCGCGGCCGTCGGGCTGCTCGCGCACGGCGGCACGGGCTGCCTGGCGCTGACCTTCGACCCCGCCGCCGTCACCGATGCGGCAGCGCTGGTGGAGGGGGTGCGCGCCGGGGTGGCGGAGGTGGTGGCGCTGGGCGCCTGACGGAGGTCCCGTCACACCACGCCGGACGGCGGCGCGGCGGGTAGCGTGGACCGCCCAGGAGGCGATACCCATGGACTCGACCGGGAGCGACCGCCACCAGGTGGTCCTGGTGCGGGAGTGGGACCGTCAGATGGGCGATTCGGGCTGCTGCGGGCGGCTGAGCAGCGACGTCGTCGGCGAGCTCACCGGGAGCTGTACCACCACCGGCGAGGACCCCTATGCCCACGTGCGCGCCGACATGGCCCGCATGGGCGCGGTGTACCGGGCACTGCGCGAGCGGTTCGGCGACGACGAGATCGAGATCGTCGTCACCGACCCGCGGAACACCGCGTGGCTGGTGCCCGCGATCTGGCGCGCCGCGCGGCGTCGGGGCCTGCCGGTGCGGGATGCGGTGCGGCAGGTCAACGCGGCCACGGCGGCCTGCACGGTGACCTGTGACGGCGTCGTGGTGGCGACCGATCCGGAGCCGGCCGAGGCCGTGGCGGCAGTCGTGACCGACCTCGCGTCCCGGCGCTGACCGCGCGCCCGTCAGCCCGCGGTGTGGCCCACCCCCACGAGGGCGCGCAGGTGGAACGTGTCGGTACCCGCCGCGGCCAGCGCGGCTGCGTAGCGGTCCCGCACCCGCGCGACGGTGGCGTCGTCGAGCCCGGCGAGCATGGCGCGGGTGCCGGCTCCGGTGACGAACGCCCAGGCCAGGTCCTCGTCCAGTGCGACGTCGTCGCTCGCGCCGCGCTCGGCGGCCACCGCCTGCGCGAACGGTCCGATCAGCGGTTCGACGGAGCCGCGCAGCCACGTCGTCAGGGCCATCCGGCCGCCGGGGCGCAGCAGCGCGGCGAGGTGCGCGCCGCCGGCGTCCATGTCGGGGAGGAGGAGCACCCCGAACACGCAGAGCACGGCGTGGTAGGCGCGGCCCGACCACGTCGTGACGTCGGCCGTGTGGAAGGCGAGCTGCGGCAGGCCGCCCGCGCGGCCCCTGCCGTCGGCGACGAGCGCGCCCGCGAGGTCGACGGCGTCCACGTGCCCGGACGGTCCGACGGCGGCCGCGGCGGGCAGCGCGGACGACCCGGCGGCGCAGCACGCGTCGAGCACCCGCTCGCCGGGCGACAGGGCCGCCGCGCGGACCGTCGCCTCGCCGACCGGGTCCCACACCAGCGGCGACCAGGTCAGGAACCCGGCGCGGGCGTCGTCGAACACCGCTCCGACTCCGGACGGTGCGGTCATCGGGTGATCACCTGGATGCCCTGGGCTGCGTCGCCGGATGTGACGCGCAGCCCGTGCGGGGCCAGCTCGCCGGCGAGCTGCTCGGGCGTGAACACGTGCCAGTGGTCGCGGGCGCTGAACTCGGTGAGCACCTGCCCGTCCTCCTCCAGCCGGTAGCTCATCTCCCAGGTCACCGCGTCGTCCCCCGCGGGCTCCGCCGCAGCCGAGCCACTGTAGCGGCGCCTGCCGAGCTGCACCTGCGACATCGGGGTGGCGGGCACCCGCTCGGGCCGGGTCGGCGGGTAGAGGTTGAGCACTGCGCGACCCTCCGGGGCGAGCCGTTGCGCCAGCGACGCCCACAGCGTCGCGCGGTCGCCGGGCGAGAAGTGACCTATCACGTTCATCGCGACGAGCCCGCCGATACGTTCGGGCAGTGGGGCGCCGAGCAGGTCGGTGTCGAGGACGGTGACGCGGGCGCAGAGGTCGGGGTCGGCGGCGACGCGGGCGAGCAGCGCGGTGCGCAGCGCCCGGTCCGGCTCCACCGCGAGGATCTCCGCGTCGGGGAGCGCGTCGCCGATCACGCGGGTGCCCAGGCCCGTGCCGGCGCCCGCGTCCACGACGGGACCCGCGGCCGGGTCGAGGCCGTCGAGCGCGTCCGTCAGTGCGGGGGCGAGCGCCTGCCAGGCCGTGCCGAGCAGCACGGCCACGAACTCGCCCGTGCGGTCGTAGAACCGGGTCACACCATCCATGGCGCGCACCCTATCGTGAACGACAACCGTTTTCGTCTAGTGCGTTCTCGCTGCCGCGGTCGACCCGGCTCACACTCGGCGCGCCCGCTGCTCGATGTCGCGGCGCCGTGCAGCGCGGCCGTGCAGCTACTGCTCGTCGCGTTGCTGGCCGCGCAGTCCGGTCGCGGCGAGCATGCGCAGCGTCGCACCGCCGGACGCCTGCTTGAACAGGTACTCCGCGCGTGGGTAGGACAGGCGGCCGCGGCCGGTGTGGGGGCAGACGTCCGCGGGCGGCCGCGGGCGGCCCGGCCCGGGGCGCCGGTCGGCGAGGAACACCGGCCCGTGGGTCCGGTCTCCGATCAATTGGCCCAGCAGCGCCGACGTCGCCGGCGTCCAGCGGATCCGGCCGCCGCGGGCGCGCGCCGCGGCCAGGTCGAGGTCGGGCACGTCGAGGGCCAGTACCTCGCCGGCGGGCGCGCTGCTGTCGCGCAGCAGCCGCCAGAGCACCCGCTCCCGCAGCCGGATGTCCGGGCGGCTGGTGAGGTGTGCGACCCGGTCGGCGGCCATTGGCCGCGGGCGGCCGCGTGGGGCCGGGCGCCGGTCGAGGGACTCGTCGAGCGGGCCGGTGCCCGCCCACGCCGCGAAGGCGCGGACGGCGGCCCGGTGCCGATTCCACGTGGCCGGAGCGGCGCGGGACCAGGCCGCGGCGAACACGCGCGCCACCGAGGCGGGTGTGAGGGCGGTGACCGGCAGGTCGTCGCCGAGTTCGCGGCGCAGCCGGTCGAGGGTCTGCCCGTAGGACCGGACGCTTGCCGGGCTCGGACCGGGCCGGGCCAGGAACGCCGCGGCCGCCGCTCCCAGCGTCGGCCCGCTCCCCGCTGTGGCCGGTGACGCCGGCGCGCGATGCTGCTTCGGTGAGTGCGTCGCTGTACCGCCGGGTTGGGTGAGCGGTCGACCGTGCTTCTGTTCGATCTGCGGCCACTGGGCGTCGTCGGGGGCGCTCGGCCGCCGGCGGCCGGCCTCGGGGACGGACGGCAAGCGGCTCTCGTCGGCCCGGGCCGCAGC
>NZ_JAHKRK010000017.1 GCF_019396355.1 Pseudonocardia nigra | reverse complement strand
TGGCCGACCACCCGCCTTCGACGCCGAGGAGTACAAGCGACGCAACGTCGTCGAGCGGGCGATCAACAAGCTCAAGGGCCACCGCGCGGTCGCCACCCGCTACGACAAGCGCGACTACATGTTCCGCGGAACCATCGACGTCGCCTCGATCAGGATCTGGCTCCGCGACCCCGTCCCATGATCCAAGGGACACGCTCTAGTGGCTGTCCGCCTGCTTCGCGACGGCGTTCAGCCACCAGACAAGCGTTGGCGCACAAACCTATCGTGCGAAAGTGCCGTTCGCGCGGGGTCAGACCCGCTCGAGGATCGTGGCGTTGGCCTGGCCACCGCCCTCGCACATCGTCTGCAGGCCGTAGCGGCCGCCGGTGCGCTGCAGCTCGTGCACCAGCTTGGTGGCGAGGATCGCGCCCGTGGCGCCCAGCGGGTGGCCGAGGGCGATGGCCCCGCCGTTGACGTTCGTCTTCTCCAGCGACCCGCCGGTCTCCTGCGCCCAGGCGAGCACGACCGGGGCGAAGGCCTCGTTGACCTCGAACAGGTCGATGTCGTCGATCGAGAGGCCGGACCGGGCGAGCGCGGCCTGGGTGGCCGGGATCGGGCCGGTGAGCATGTACACCGGGTCGTCGCCGACCACGCTGAGCGTGTGCACCCGCGCGAGCGGCGTGAGGTTGTGGGTGCGCACGGCCTGCTCGGGGGCGACGAGCAGCGCGCCCGCGCCCACCGACATCTGGCTCGAGACGCCCGCGGTGATCTCCCAGCCCTCGCGCAGCGCCTTGAGCTGGGCCATCGACTCGAGCGAGGTGTCGCGGCGGGCGCCCTCGTCGGTGTCGGCCCCGGCGACCGGGGTGATCTGCTCGGCGAAGCGGCCCTCGTCGATGGCGCGGATCGCGCGGCGGTGGCTCTCCAGGGAGAACCGCTCGAGCGCGTCGCGGTCGAAGCCCCACTTCTCGCAGATCAGCTGGGCGCCGCGGAACTGCGAGATCTCCTGGTCGCCGTAGCGCTCGGTCCAGCCCTCGCCGCGCGGCGAGGCGCCCAGCTCCTTGATCACGGACGCGTTGGCGCTCATCGGCACCATCGCCATGTTCTCGACGCCGGCGGCGACCACGAGGTCCTGCGTGCCGGACATGACGCCCTGCGCGGCGAAGTGCAGCGCCTGCTGCGACGAGCCGCACTGCCGGTCGATGGTGACGCCCGGGACGCCCTGCGGCAGCCCCGCCGACAGCCAGGCGGTGCGTGCGATGTCGCCGGCCTGCGGGCCGAGCTGGATCACGCATCCCATGATCACGTCCTCGACCGCGGACGGGTCGACGCCGGTGCGGTTCATGAGCTCGCGCAGCACGTGCGCGCCCAGGTCGGCGGGATGCACGCCGGCCAGTGCGCCCTTGCGGGTGCCGACGGGCGTGCGGACGGCACCGACGATGTAAGCCTCAGCCACGGATGCCCCCTTCGTCGCGGATCTTAACGATCGTACAGTCAAGCGACGGTGATCGGGAGGGGTCGCTCAGTGCTCGTGGTGGTCCACGATCCGTAGGGCGATCGCGATGTACCGCTCGGTGAGGTCGGGCAGGGCGATGTCCCCGCCCGGCTCGTACCACTGGGCAATCGCGTTGCAGGCCGCGACGATCGCGCGCCGGGCGTCGTCGGCGTGCGCGCACCGGAAGACACCGCGAGCCACGCCCTCGTCGACGATGTCGGCCCACAGCTGGGTGGCTGAACGCCGCAGACCCTCGAGCCGCTCGCGGTTCTCCGGCTCGAGGTTGCGCCACTCCAGGGATGCGATGTTGCTCTCGACGCGGCGGCTCACCCGGTACTCCACGGTGGCCCGGACCATCGCGCGCAGCCGGTCGGCCGGGTCGTCGCCGACGTCGTGCAGCGCGCGGTCGCACCGGTGGAAGTAGTCGTGCGTGCTCTCCTCGATCAGCGCCGCGAGCAGGTGCTGCTTGCTGGGGTGCCAGTAGTAGAGGGCCGAGAGGGAGAGGCCCGCGCGCTTGGCGATGTCCCGGATCGAGGTGCCGTGGTAGCCGCGGTCGGCGAAGCTCTCGCGGGCGGCTCCGGTGATGGCGTCCCGGCCGCCGCCGCGCGGGATGGCCGGTGCGCCGTTCCGTTCGGCGGGTGCGGTACTCATCGCGCCAGCATATGGGCGAGTCCCGGGGCCGACCGGTCGTGACGCACCCGGGGGAGTGTTGTCAACTTAACGAGTGATCGGTAAGTTCGCGCTACCGCCTCGCCGACGTGGAGGGAACCGCGCATGACGGTGGTCGACGTGACCCAGAACGCTGCAACGCAGGACTATCGCAGCTCCGTGCGCGCCTGGCTGGCCGCGCACACCCCCGCCCCGGCCGCGGGGCTCTCCGCCGAGGAGCAGCTGCGCCGGGCGCGGGACTTCCAGGCCGCGCTCCACGACGCCGGTTACTCCGGCATCACCTGGCCCAAGGAGGTGGGCGGGCAGGGGCTCGGCACGGCCGAGCAGCAGGTCTTCTCCGACGAGGCCGCGGAGTACGACCTCCCCACCTACCCGTTCATGATCGGGATGGGGATGTGCGGCCCGACCATCCTCGACCTCGGCACGCCCGAGCAGAAGCAGCGGTACCTGCCGAAGCTGCTGCGCGGCGAGGAGATCTGGTGCCAGCTGTTCTCCGAGCCCGGCGCCGGCTCCGACGTCGCGAGCCTGCAGGCGCGCGCCGTGCTCGACGGTGACCACTGGGTCCTCAACGGGCAGAAGGTGTGGACGACGAACGCGCAGTGGGCCGACTTCGGCGCCCTCCTCGCGCGCACCGACCCCGACCGGCCCAAGCACGCCGGGCTGACGATGTTCATCGTCGACATGCACGCCCCCGGTGTCACGGTCCGGCCGCTCAAGGACATGTCCGGGCGCGCGCCGTTCAACGAGGTCTACTTCGACGACGTCCGGATCCCGGTGGACGACGTGATCGGCGAGGTGGGCGGCGGCTGGCATGCCGCGGTGACGATGCTGGGCCACGAGCGGGTGTCGATCGGCGCCACCCGCAAGCCGAAGAGCAACCCGCTGGAGTTCGCCTCGCTCGTCGAGCTCGCCCGGCGCTCCGGCGCTGCGCAGGAGCCCGCGCAGCGCGAGCGGCTCGCGGAGCTCTACGCCCACGAGCGGGCGCTGGAGCTGTTCAACACGCGGATGCGCCAGGAGACGGCGGCGGGCAACCCGCCCGGTGCGCGCGGATCGGTGGCGAAGCTGGCGGGCGCGCTGCAGCTGCGGCGGGCGATCGAGGTCGCCGGGCAGCTGGCCGGTGCGGACGCGGTGGCGTGGGAGCCCGACGACGCCCGCGCGGCGGAGCTGGCCCTCGGTATCAACTCCGCGCCGTCGTCGAGCATCGCGGGCGGCACCAACGAGGTGCAGCGCAACATCATCGGTGAGCGGATCCTCGGGCTGCCGAAGGAGCCGCAGGTCGACCGGGACGTCCCGTTCCGGGAGCTCAAGGTCGGCACCCAGAAGGTCGGTACACAGCGCAAGGAGGGTGGCCGGTGAAGCTCGTCCTGGATGCCGAGCAGCAGCAGCTGCGGGCGGCGGTGCGGAAGTTCCTCGCCGACAGGTCCCCGTCGGCGAAGGTGCGTGCGGCGATGGAGTCCGACCCGGGCCACGACGCCGAGGTCTGGGCCGGGCTGGCCGACCTGGGCGTGCTCGGGCTGGTCGTGCCCGAGGAGCTGGGCGGCGCGGGCGCTGGCCACGTCGAGCGGGCGGTCGCCGCGGAGGAGCTGGGGTGGGCGCTCACGCCGGCGCCGTTCCTCGCCTCCGCGGTGCTCGCCACCGACGCGCTCCTCACACTCGACGACGACGCCGCCCGCACCGAGCTGCTGCCGAGGCTCGCCGCGGGTGAGCTCGTCGGCACGGTCGCCGTCGCCGAGGGCGGCGGGGCCTGGGACCGCACCGGCGGCGCCACCACCGCCGCCGAGCGCGACGGGAGTTGGGTACTGGACGGGGTGAAGACGCCGGTGCTCGCCGGCGACACCGCCGACGTCGTGCTCGTCCTCGCCGGCACGCCGGACGGCCCGGGCTGGTTCGCCGTCGACGGGGACGCGGCGGGCCTCACCCGCACCCGGCTGACGGGGCTCGACCCGACCCGGCGCGTCGCGAAGCTCGCGTTCGCCGCCACCCCGGCGCGCCGGCTCGCGACGGCGGACGCGGCCGCGGCGCTCGACGTCGTCGCCGACCTCGCGGCCGTGGCGCTGGCCGCGGAGCAGGTGGGCGTGATGCAGCGGGCGATGGAGCTGACCGTCGACTACGCGAAGGTACGGGTGCAGTTCGGCCGGCCGATCGGCTCGTACCAGGCCGTGAAGCACGGCTGCGCCGACATGTACAGCGCGTGGGAGCACGCCGTCTCGGTGCTGCGCTACGCCGCGTGGACCGCCGACCACGACCGTACCGAGCTGCCGGTGGCCGCCGCGCTGGCGCAGACCTACATCGGCCCGGCGGCGTTCACGACGGCGACCGGGATGGTGCAGTACCACGGCGGCATCGGCTACACCTGGGAGCACGACGCGCACCTGTACTACAAGCGCGCCAAGAGCGCCGAGCTGCTGCTGGGCGCCCCGGCGCTGCACCGCGCCCGGCTCGCCGACCGGTTGGGTGTGTAGAGGAGGAGAGAGAAATGGCCGACGACGTCCTGCTCACGAGCCGCGACAGCGGCGTGCTGACCCTCACGCTCAATCGCCCGAAGCGCAAGAACGCGATCAACGGTGAGCTGTGGGACGCGCTGCGCGAGCAGCTCACGGTCGCCCGCGACGACGCCGACGTGCGCGCGATCGTGCTCACCGGGGCCGGCGGCGACTTCTGCGCCGGCGCCGACCTGTCCGGCGGGGTGTCCACGGGGCATCCGCTGGACCGGATGCGGCGGGTCAACGAGGTGGCGCTGCTGCTGCACGAGCTGCCGGTGCCCTCGGTCGCGAAGGTCGACGGCGTCGCCGTCGGGGCCGGGTGGAACCTCGCCCTCGGCTGCGACCTCGTGGTTTCGACGCCGGCGGCGCGGTTCTCGCAGATCTTCGCCAAGCGGGGGCTGTCGCTGGACTTCGGCGGGTCCTGGCTGCTGCCCAAGCTGGTGGGGATGCAGCAGGCGAAGCGGCTCGCGCTGCTCGCCGAGATGATCGGCGCCGAGGAGGCGCACCGGCTCGGGCTCGTCACGTGGGTGGTGGCGCCCGAGGAGATCGACGGGTTCGTCGCCGACCTCGGCAAGCGGCTCGCGTCGGCCGCGCCGGTGGCGGTCGCGCAGTCCAAGGCGCTGCTGCACGAGGGCGCGGACAGCACCATGCGCGACGCGCTGGCGAGCGAGGCCCGCACCCAGGCGATCAACTTCGCCACCGCGGACGCCCCGGCGGCGTTCGCCGCGTTCAACGAGAAGCGCGAGCCGGAGTTCACGGGCGAGTGGACGGTGAGATGACGGACTTCAGCGACACCAAGTACAGGGAGATCCGGCTCGACGTCGCCGAGGGCGTCGCCACGGTCACCCTGCACCGCCCGGACCGGCTCAACGCGTTCACCACCACGATGGCCCGCGAGCTCGTCGCGGCGTTCGATGCGACCGACGCCGACGAGGACGTGCGCGTCGTGCTGATGACGGGCGCGGGCCGCAGGTTCTGCGCGGGCGCCGACCTCGGCCGCGGCGGGCGCACGTTCGACGCCACCGACGAGACGCGCATCGCCGAACGGGCCGACTTCGGGACCGTCGGTGGGGTCCCGCGCGACGGCGGCGGGATCGTGTCGCTGCGGATCGCGGCGTCGCGCAAGCCGGTGATCGTCGCCTACAACGGGCCGGCGGTCGGAGTGGGCGCGACGATGACCCTGCCCGCCGACATCCGGATCGCGGCGGAGTCGGCCCGGTTCGGGTTCGTGTTCGCCCGCCGCGGCCTGGTGCCCGAGGCGGCGTCGAGCTGGTTCCTGCCCCGGGTCGTCGGGATCTCGCAGGCGATGGAATGGGTGGCGACCGGGCGCGTGTTCGGCGCGGCCGAGGCGTTGGCAGGCGGGCTCGTCTCCCGGGTGGTCCCGGACGCCGAGCTGATGGCGACGGCGCGGGTGATCGCGACGGAGATCGCGGAGAACACCTCCGGGGTGTCGGTCGCGCTGTCGCGGCAGATGCTGTGGTCGATGCTCGGGGCGGCCACGCCGTGGGAGGCCCACCGGGTCGACTCGAACGCGATCTTCCGGCTCGGGCAGGGCCCGGACGCCGCGGAGGGCGTCACCTCGTTCCTGGAGAAGCGGCCGCCGAAGTTCCCGGGCCGGGTGGCCGACCACATCGACGTCGTCCCGGCCTGGCCGACCCGACCCCAGGAGATGACGTGACCAACCTGTTCGACCTCACCGGGCACGTCGCGCTCGTCACCGGCGGCAACTCCGGGATCGGCCTCGGCATGGCCCACGGGCTCGCGCAGTGCGGCGCCGACGTCTGGGGCACCAACGCCGAGCGCAACGAGTCGGCGGCCCACGAGCTCGCCAAGCACGGCACCGGCGTGCGGGCGATCCGGTGCGACGTGGGCGACGAGGACGCCGTGACCGCGAGCTTCGCGGCGACTCTGGAGCACTTCGGGAGGGTGGACTCGTGCTTCGCGAACGCGGGCGTGGGCGGCTCCGGCAGGCGGTTCGTCGAGACGAGCCTCCCGGACTTCCGGGCCGTCACCCGGGTGAACCTCGAGGGGGCCTTCCTCACGCTGCGCGCGGCGGCGGCGCACATGGTGGAGCGCGGCGGCGGGGGCGTGCTGGTGGGCACGTCCAGCGTGTCGACGGTGCACGGGGCGCCCCGCGGCCAGGCGTACGCGGCGAGCAAGGCCGGGCTCACCGCGATGATCAAGGGCTGTGCGGTGGAGCTGGCGCGGTATGGGATCAACGCGCACTCGATCATCGCGGGCTGGACGGAGACGCCGCTCGCGTCGCCGAAGCTGCACGACGAGACGTTCGAGCGCCTCGTCATGAAGCGGATGCCGCAGCGGCGCTGGGGCGAGCCGGGCGACTTCGCGCGGCTCGCGGTGTACCTGGCCGGGGGGATCGGCGGGTTCCACACCGGCGACGAGATCGTGGTGGACGGCGCCTACTCGATCTTTTGAGCGGCCGTCCCGGTGGGTACCGTCGGCGGGGTGAGGGAGAGCTGAGCGTGCCGCGGGTGTCCGCGGCGGCGGCACTGCGGTCGGTCCGGGCGGGGGCGCGGGTCGTCGCCACCTCGTACTGCGCCACCCCGGACACCCTGCTGCGCGCACTGGCCGAGCGGACGCGCGAGGTCCCCGGCGTGACGCTGGGCGCCGGGATGCTGCTCGGCGGGCACCCGTACGCGGACGCCGTGCGGGCGGGCCGGCTCGCGCTGCGCAACTGGCACGTCGCCGGCGCGGGTCGGAAGCTGATGGCGGACGGCCTGGCCGAGTACGTCCCGTGCCGGGCGGGCGACCTGCCGGCGCTGCTGGCCCGCCAGGGGGTGGACGTGGCGCTGCTGCGGGTCTCGCCGCCCGACGCCCGCGGGTTCTGCAGCCTCGGCCCGTCGGCGAGCTACGGGCGTGCCCTCGTCGACACCGCGCAGGTGGTGGTCGCCGAGGTCGACGAGGGGCTGCCGCGCACCTGCGGCGAGGACGTCGCCGTGCACGTCTACGAGGTCGACCACCTCGTCGAGACCGACAGCCCCACCCCGGTGTACCGGCGCGCCCCGGTCACGCGCGAGTCGGCCCGGATCGCCGACCTCGTCCTCGGCCTGCTGCCCGAGGACGCCACGCTCCAGTTGGGGATCGGCGCGGTCCCCGAGGCGGTCGCCGACGCGCTCGCCGACGCCGGGGCGGTGCGGCAGCGGTTCGTGGGACTGGCCTGCGACGCGATGATCGAGATGGTCACCGGCCCGCGCGGGGCGTCGGTCACCACGGTGGAGCTGATGGGCGGCCCGAAGCTGTTCGCGGCCTGCGCGGGCAACCCGAGGGTGCGGATGGCGTCCTCGGCGCGGGTGCACGACCCGCGGTGGCTCGCCGACCTGCCGCGGCTGGTGTCGGTGTGCTCGGCGCTGCAGGTGGACCTGACCGGGCAGGTGGCCTCGGAGTCGGTGGGCGGCGCGCCGGTGGCCGGGATCGGCGGCAGCGCCGATTTCTTCGACGGCGCACACTTCTCCACCGGAGGGCTGCGGGTCGTCGCGCTGCCGGCGACGACCGCGAAGAATCGCAGCCGGATCGTGGCCCGCCTCGATCCAGGCACGCCGGTGACCCTCCCGCGGCACGCTGTCGACGTCGTCGTCACCGAGCACGGGACGGCCGTGCTCACCGGCCGCTCGGTCCGCGAGCGCGCCGAGGCGCTGCTGGGGGTCGTCGCACCCGCGCTGCGGGACGAGGTGGCCTCCGACTGGGAGAAGACATGTGGTCCGCGCCGACCGGCGCGGGGCTCGAGGTGAGAGGAAAGCACGAGTGGACATCAACGGATCGGTCGCGCTGGTCACCGGCGGGGCGTCCGGGCTGGGGCTCGCGACCACGGAGAAGCTGCTCGACGCCGGGGCGAGCGTGGTGATCCTGGACCTGCCGGGTTCGGTGGGCGGGGCGGTCGCGGAGAAGCTGGGCGAGCGGGTGCGGTTCGCCGCGGGCGACGTCACCGACGAGGCGAGCGTGGCCGGTGCGCTGGACGTGGCGGCGGAGCTGGGCACGTTGCGGGTGGCGGTGAACTGCGCCGGCACCGGCAACGCGATCAAGACGGTGGGCAAGCACGGGCCGTTCCCGCTGGCCGACTTCACGAAGATCATCAACATCAACCTCGTCGGGACGTTCAACGTGATCCGGCTGGCCGCGGAGCGGATCGCCGCCGCCGAGCCGCTGGGGGAGGAGCGCGGGGTCATCGTCAACACCGCGTCGGTGGCGGCGTTCGACGGGCAGATCGGGCAGGCGGCCTACTCGGCGTCGAAGGGCGGCGTGGTGGGGATGACGCTGCCGATCGCCCGCGACCTGGCGCAGCTCAAGATCCGGGTGGTGACGATCGCGCCGGGGCTGTTCGACACGCCGCTGCTCGCGGGCCTGCCGGAGGACGCGAAGGCGTCGCTGGGGGCGCAGGTGCCGCACCCGGCCCGGCTCGGCGACCCGACGGAGTTCGGGGCGCTCGCCGCGCACATCGTGGCCAACCCGATGCTCAACGGTGAGGTCATCCGGCTCGACGGCGCCATTCGCATGGCCCCGCGGTAACGGACGGCAGAGGACGAGGAGGACGGGAATGCGGGACGCGGTCATCGTCGATGCGGTCCGGACACCGATCGGCAGGCGGAACGGGGCGCTGTCGGGTGTGCACGCCGCGGATCTCTCGGCGGAGGTGCTGACGGCGCTGGTCGATCGGACCGGCGTCGACCCGGGCGCGGTCGACGACGTGGTCTGGGGCTGTGTGAGCCAGATCGGGGACCAGTCGAGCAACATCGGCCGGTTCGCGGTGCTGGCGGCGGGCTGGCCGGAGCACGTGCCGGGGGTGACGATCAACCGGGCGTGCGGGTCGAGCCAGCAGGCGGTCGACTTCGCGGCGCAGGCGGTGATGTCCGGACAGTACGACCTGGTGGTCGCCGGCGGGGTGGAGACGATGAGCCGCGTCCCGCTGGGGGCGGCGCGCGAGACCGGGCAGCCCTACGGGCCGAAGGTGCTGGAGCGCTACGACCAGTTCGAGTTCAACCAGGGTGTGGGTGCGGAGCTGATCGCGCAGCGCTGGGGGTTCTCCCGGGCGCAGCTGGACGAGTACGCGGCGGCGTCGCACGCGCGGGCGGCCGCGGCGATCGACGAGGGGGTGTTCGACGACCACCTGGTGCCGGTGGACGTCGAGGGCACACGGGGGATGGCAAGCCGGCGGAGCCTGCGGAGCCGGCGGGGTGGGTCAACACAGTTCGGGGTGGACGAGGGGCTGCGGCGGGGCACGTCCGTGGAGTCGCTCGCGAAGCTGAAGCCCTCGTTCCGCCAGGACGGGGTGATCCACGCGGGCAACGCGTCGCAGATCTCCGACGGCGCGGCGGCCCTGCTGATCACGACGTCCGAACGGGCCCGGGAGCTGGGCCTGACCCCGATCGCGCGCTACCACAGCGGCGCGGTGTCCGGGGCCGACCCGATCCTCATGCTGACCGGCCCGATCCCGGCCACGGAGAAGGTGCTGCGCCGGTCCGGGCTCGCGATCGAGGAGATCGGGGCGTTCGAGGTCAACGAGGCGTTCGCGCCGGTGCCGCTGGCGTGGCTGGCCGAGACCGGCGCCGACCCGGCACGCGTGAACCCGCTGGGCGGCGCGATCGCCGTCGGGCACCCGCTCGGGGCGTCCGGGGCGATTCTCATGACCCGCCTGCTGGCCCGGATGCGCCGGGAGAATCACCGCTTCGGGCTGCAGACGATGTGCGAGGGCGGCGGCACCGCGAACGCGACGATCGTCGAGCTGCTGGCGGCGTGAGCGACGCCGCCGGCGGTGAGCGGGAGGCCGCTACTTCTCCTGCGGGTGGGTGGCGAGCGCCTCGACCGTGACGTCCATCCACTTCCACATCGGCAGCGACGTCAGGGCGTCGTGCAGGGCGGCCGGGTCGTCGGCCTCGTAGAGCCCGACGGTCGCGTTGCGCCCCGGCACCCGCCAGAGCCGCTTGAGGATCCCGGCGTCGCGCAGTTCCTGGGCGCGCTCGCGCTCACCCGTGCGCAGCTGCTCGCGGACGTCGTCGGGCGTGTCGGCGGGCAGCAGGTTCTCGGTGCGGACCAGGAACTCCATCTCTCTCCTGTCGTTTCGCGCGCAGAGCGGCGGGGTCAGACCGCGACGGCGGTGCGCCATCCCGGCTGGTAGCTCTCGCGCACGACCGCGGCGTAGGGGGCGGGGCTCACCGCGGCGCGCACGGCGAACTGCTTGTGCGGCTGGACGGTCGTCTTGCGGCTCCCGCCGTCCGGCTCGCCCCAGACCACCGTGACCTCGGCACCGAACGGGACGTCGGGGTTCACCGTCGCGAGCGACAGCGCCTTGCGCTCGTTCGCGCTGTAGCCGGTGAACAGCGACAGCCCGACCTGGTTGCCGTCGGCGTCCAGCACGGAGTCGAAGTTGGACGAGCCGTAGTTGGCGTTGGGCAGGTCGAAGAACTGGTAGCCGGGGCCGTCCAGGTCGACGGGGGAGGCCAGCAGCTTCGCGACGTCCTCGGCGTTCCAGGCGAGCGTCACCTTGCGGCGCTGGGTCTCCGGGTCGACGGCGGCGAGGGCGTCGCGGCCCACGAAGTCGTGGTCGAACTTCACGAAGGAGCCGTAGCCGAGCTCCCAGGGGTTGAGGTAGTAGTCCTCGATCCGGTCGGACACGAAGCTGCCGGCGAGTGCGTTGGTGGCCTCGTAGCCGTTCGCGGACAGCCACTCGCGGTACGAGCGCAGCTCCTCGCTCGTGTACACGGCGGGCAGCGGGGAGGGGATCCAGCCGGATTCGAGGGTGTTGCAGGAGTAGGCGCGGGCGGCGACGGGCTCCATGCCGAACTCGCGGCCCGCCTCGAGGATGGCCTCGCGGACCTTGTCGTAGGTCGCGTACGGGCCCCAGATCTCCAGGCCCGGCGCCCCGGCCATGCCGTGGCGCAGCGTGCGGATCTGCTCGCCGGCCACGTTCATGGTGCCCATGCGGAAGAACTTGACCTGCTCGACCGGCCCGCCGTTGACCTTCTCGATGACGTCCCAGGCACGCGGGCCCTGGATCTGGAAGCGCCACAGGTCGCGGGTGACCGGCTTGCCGTAGGGCCGCGACGGCGAGCGGTCGTCCTGGCGGATCTCGACGTTGTAGCCCTTGGTGGCCTGGTAGGTCAGCCAGTTGGCGACCGGCGCGCGGCCGACGAAGACGAACTCCTCCTCGGCGAGGCGGAAGAGGATGCCGTCGCCGATGACGCCGCCCTCGGGGGACACCGGGACGAACTGCTTGCCGGTGTCCACCGGGAACCTCGCCGTGCTGTTGATGCCGGTGTCGCTGATCAGCGCCAATGCGTCCGGCCCCGAGACGAAGAGGTTGACCATGTGGTGGGTCTGGTCGAACAGCACCGCGGTCTCGCGCCAGGCGATCACCTCGCGGCGGAAGTTCGTGAACTCGGCCGGGACGACCGGGTAGATGTAGGTGCCCAGTTGCGAGTTGCGGAGCAGCTCGACCGTGTTCCCCGCCCGATCCAACACGTCCTGCAGATTCTTCACGTTCATCGCCACCCGTTCTCGCTCGTGGTACTCGACGGGCCACGCTACGGACGCGCCGTGGCGGCCGGGACAGCGAAATGGCGGCATCGCACCGGCCACGGCGGGCAGCCCGGGCCACGTCATATGACGTACCGTCGCACCGTCATCCGCGAGATGGCCGGGAGCGCACCGCGCTCTACGGTCGACCGTCGAGCACCCTCGACGGTCAGGAAGCACCTCCATGAGCAGTGAGCCGAAGCCGGCCCCGCAGGGCACCTATGTCTTCGACGGCGCGACCAGCCGTCTGGGATACCGGATGAACAAACTGTTCATGACCTTGCGCGATGCATCGGCCCGCGAGGAGTTCCTCGCCGACGAGGCGGCCTACTGCGACCGTTTCGGGCTGCCGGCGGAGCAGAAGCGGGCGGTGCTGGACCGGGATTGGCAGGCGATGCTCGATCTCGGCGGCAGCATTTTCTACATCTACAAGCTGGCGATGATGGACGGGCGGTCCATGCAGTATCTCGGTGGTGTGTTCACCGGCATGAGCGAGGAGGAGTTCGTGGCGGCGATGCGGGCGGGAGGACGGACCGATGGCTGAGGTGATCTGGGGCCTGGCGACCTCGCACGTCCCGTCGATCGGGGCGGCGATGGACCGCGGCAAGACGCAGGACGACTACTGGAAGCCGCTGTTCGACGGGTACGCGCCCGCGCGCGAGTGGCTCGCCGGGAACGCGCCGGACGTCGCGATCCTGATCTACAACGACCACGCCAACGGCATCGACCTGGACATCGTCCCGACGTTCGGGATCGGCACCGCCGAGCGGTACCGGGTGGCCGACGAGGGATTCGGGCGGCGCCCGGTGCCGGACGTGGTCGGCGCGCCCGAGCTGTCCCAGCACCTGCTGCAGAACCTGATGGACGACGGCTTCGACCTCACCGTCTTCCAGGAGCTCGACGTCGACCACGGGTTCACCGTGCCGCTGTCGATCTGGACCCCGGACCCGGGCGACGCCTGGCCGTGCCCCGTCGTCCCGATCCTGGTCAACGTCATCCAGTACCCGCAGCCGACCGCGGCCAGGTGCTACGCGCTCGGGCAGGCGCTCGGCCGCGCGACCGCGAGCTTCGACGGCGCCGGCACGGTCGGGATCCTCGGCACCGGTGGCATGTCACACCAGCTGGCCGGGGCCCGCGCCGGGTTCGTCAACCCCACGTTCGACCACATGTTCCTCGACGCGATCGAGCACGACCCTGCGAAGCTCGCCGCCCTGACCCGCGAGGACTACATCCGCAAGGCCGGCTCCGAGGGGATCGAGATGATCATGTGGCTGGTCATGCGCGGGGCCATGAACGACCGGAGCCGCAAGGTGCACTCCACCTACCACGTGCCCGCGTCGAACACCGCCGCCGGACTGGCCCTCTTCGACAACCGCACCGCGCAGCCGGCCTGACCACCGCCCCGAGGAGAGGACCTGGATGCCCCCGTCGAGAACAGCTGAATCCCTGCTGGTGGTGAGCGCCCACGCCGGCGACTTCGTCTGGCGTGCGGGCGGGGCGATCGCCCTGACCACCTCGCGCGGCGGCCGGGCCACCGTCGTCTGCCTCAGCTACGGCGAGCGCGGCGAGTCGGCGCGCGCGTGGCGGGAGGGGAAGTCGCTCGAGGAGATCAAGGCGATCCGGCGGGCGGAGGCCGAGCAGGCCGCCGCGATCCTGGGCGCCGACATCCGGTTCCTCGACGCGGGGGACTACCCGCTGGTGGAGACGCCCGAGCTGACCGACCGGCTGGTGCGGGTCTTCCGCGAGACGGTGCCGACCGTCGTGCTCACCCACACGCTGACCGATCCCTACAACGGCGACCACCCTGCCGCGGCCCGGATGGCCGTGCAGGCGCGCATCCTCGCGCAGGCCATCGGCTACGACGCCCCCGGCGAGCCGCTCGGCGCCCCGCCGCTGTTCCACTTCGAGCCGCACCAGTCGGAGATGAGCGGGTTCACCCCCGACGTGCTGCTCGACATCACCGAGGTGTTCGACACCAAGCGCAAGGGGATGGAGAGCCTGCCGGCGCAGCAGCATATGTGGGACTACTACACCGACCTCGCCACGCGCCGCGGCGTGCAGCTCAAGCGCAACGGCGGCCCCAACCTCGGGCTGCCGGCGAACGCGATGGGCGAGGCGTACATGCGCCTCTACCCGCAGGTCACGGACCGGCTCGCATGAGGAGGACCGTCGTCGTCACCGACCCGCCGCGCGCCGACACCGGCGACGCGGAACGCCTCGGCGAGTACGGGGTGGCCACGGTGCACGAGGCGCTCGGGCGCGTCGGCTACCTCGGCCCGGCGTTCCGGCCGGCCTGGGCGGGCGCCCGGGCGGGCGGCACGGGGTCACCGTGCTGTGCTGGCCGGGGGACAACCTGATGATCCACGTGGCCGTGGAGCAGTGCCTGCCCGGCGACCTCCTCGTGGTGGCCACGAACTCCCCGTCGACCGACGGCCTGTTCGGCGAGCTGTTCGCCACCGCGCTGGCCCAGCGCGGCGTGCGCGGCGTGGTCCTCGCGAGCGGTGTCCGCGACGTCGCCGACCTCCGGGAGATGCGGTTCCCGGCGTGGTCGACCGCGGTGAGCGCGCAGGGCTCGGTGAAGGCCACGCCGGGCGCGGTCAACGTTCCCGTCGTCCTCGGCGGCCAGGTGGTGCAGCCCGGCGACGTCGTACTGGGTGACGACGACGGCGTCATGGTCGTCCCGCGGGCCGACGTGCCCCGTGCCCTGACCGCCGCCCAGGCCCGGATCGACAAGGAGGCGGCGTCGCGCGAGGCGTTCCGGAACGGCGAGCTCGGGCTCGACCGGTACGGGCTGCGCTCCCGGCTGCCCGACCTCGGCATCGAGTATCTGTCGCATGAGGAATGGGTGAAGGAGTCATGAGCACGTTCGTCCTCGTCCACGGGGCCTGGCACGGCGGCTGGTGCTGGGACCGCGTGGCCCCGCTGCTGCGCGCAACGGGCCACGAGGTCCACACCCCGACCCTCACCGGGCTGTCGGAGCGGGCGCACCTGCTGTCGCCGACGGTCGGCCTGGACACCCACGCCGAGGACGTCGTCCGGCTGCTCGACGTGCTCGACCTCCGCGAGGTGGTGCTCGTCGGGCACAGCTACGCCGGGCAGATCGTCACCGCGGTCGCCGACCGGCGCCCGGAGCGGATCGCCCGCCGGGTGTACCTGGACGCGTTCGTCGGCTCCGACGGCGAGGCCGCCCGCGACCTGCTGCCCGAGACGGTGGAGCACCACTGGGCGGAGTCGGCAGCGGAGGCCGGGTTCGGCTGGCTCGTGCCGGTGCGCAAGCTCTCCGTCCTGGGCGTCACCGAGCAGGCGGACGTGGACTGGCTGACCCCGAAGCTCACCCCGCACCCGTGGAAGACCTACACCAACCCGCTGCGCCTGACCGGCGCCGTCGACGGGGTCCCGGCCGCGTTCGTCGAGTGCGTCTCGTGGATGCGGGTGTTCCAGCGGCACGCCGACCGGGCCCGGGAGCGCGGCTGGCCGGTGCACGAGCTCGACACCGGCCACGAGGCGATGGTGACCGCGCCGAAGGCACTGGCCGAGGTGCTCCTCGAGCTCTGACCGCTACTGGAGCACCACGGTCTTCGTGCCGTTCAGGGCCACGCGGTTCTCGGTGTGCCAGCGCACCGCGCGGGCGAGTGCCCGGCACTCGACCTCCCGGCCGTGGGCGGCGAACTCCTCGGCGGTCATCGAGTGGTCCACGCGCATGAGCTCCTGCTCGATGATCGGGCCCTCGTCGAGGTCGGCGGTGACGTAGTGCGCCGTCGCGCCGATGTGCTTGACCCCGCGCGCGTGCGCCTGGTGGTAGGGCCGCGCGCCCTTGAAGCTGGGCAGCATCGAGTGGTGGATGTTGATGGCGCGCCCCTCCAGCTGCTTGCACAGGTCGTCGGAGAGGATCTGCATGTAGCGGGCGAGCACCACCAGGTCGACCTGCTCGTCACGGACCATGTCGAGCAGCGCGGCCTCGGCCTGCGGCTTGGTGTCCGGGGTGACCGGGATGTGCCGGAACGGGACGTCGTAGCTGTCGGCGAGGCGGCCGAGGTCGGGGTGGTTGGACACGACCGCGACCACGTCGAGGTTGAGCTCGCCGACCGAGGTGCGGAAGAGCAGGTCGTTGAGGCAGTGCGCGAACCTGCTCACCATGATGACCACGCGCTGTCGTTCGGCGGCGTCGACCATCCGCCAGGTCATCCCGAACAGCGCGGACGTGTCGGTGAAGGCGCCGCGCAGGCCGGCGACGGCGAGCGCGCCGCCGTCGACGCGGGCGAACTGGACGCGCATGAAGAAGGTGCCGCTGCCGGGATCGGTGAACTGCTGGCTCTGCACGATCGTGCACTGCTGATCGACGAGGAACCCGGTGACGGCGTGCACGATGCCGGGGGCGTCGGGGCAGGACAGCGTGAGGACGCAGTTGCGACCGATGGGGGCGGGGGTCACGATGCCTCCACGAGGGCTCGGGCCGGGCGGGCAGCCGTCACGGTGTTGCGCAGCAGCCACACGTCGGTGACGGGGCCGACGCCGCCGGGGACGGGGGTGATCGCCCGCACCCGCGGGGCGACCGAGGCGAAGTCGACGTCGCCGACCATGTGCACGCGGCCGGCCGGGCCCGTGCGGGGGTTGATGCCGACGTCGAGGACGACGGCGCCGGGCTTGACGTGTTCGGCCTTGATCAGCCCGGGCCGGCCGGCGGCGACGATGAGGACGTCGGCGCGGCGGGTGTGCCTGCCCAGGTTTCCGGTGCGGCTGGCCCATTCGTCCACCGATTCGACGGTGGCCTCCCGGTGGTAGCCGAGCGAGATCGCCGGCTTGCCCACGTTGTTCGACCGACCGACGACGACGATCAGCGAGCGGTGGTAGAAGTCGGTGCGGTCCTCCCCGGCCTGGTCCAGCCAGGTGTCCAGCAGGTGGAACACCGACGCCGCGGTGGAGGGGACGAAGCGCGGGACGCCGAGGGCGAGCAGCCCGGCGTTCTCCGGGTGGACGGCCTCGATGTCCTTGGCGGGGTCTATGGCCCGGAACACCGTGGCCTCGTCGATGTGCGCGGGGAGGGGGCGCAGCACGAGGATGCCCGATACCTCGGGTGCGGCGTTCAGCTCGGCGATCACGGCGAGCAGATCCGCCTCGGTGGCGGTGCCGGGCAGCGTCCGGGGGAGGTACCGCACGCCCAGTTCGGTGGCCAGCCGGCGCAGCCGTCGTTCGTAGGCCGCCGAGCTGAACCCGTCCCCGACGAGGACGGTGGCCAGCCCGACGCCGAGCCCGTCCTCCTGCAGCCGGGTGACCTCCGCGGTCAGGCCCTCCGTGAGCAGGCGGGCGGCGGCGCGGCCGTCGATGGTCCGGCCGCTCATCGGGACAGCTCCGCGAGCCGGGCGCGCCGCCAGGCCTCCGTCTTCTCCAGCTCGTTGAACGTGAAGACGTGGAAGCCCGCCAGGTTGTTGTCGGGCTGGCCGAAGCTGGGGGTGAGGCGCTCGACCAGGCGGTTCGGGCTGTAGCCGCCGGGGAGGAAGAACCGCCAGAACATGCTCTGCTGCTTCTTGAGGAAGCGGGCGGACTGGCCCAGCCCCAGCCCGGCCGAGATGCGCACCAGCTTCTGCCGGCTGACCGCGCCGGGGATGCCGACGCGGATCGGCAGGTCCACCCCCCGCGCACCCACGGTCCGGGCCCACCGGGCCGTCGTCTCCGCGTCGAAGCACAGCTGGGTGATGACGTGCGTCGCGTGCGGCGCCTTGCGCTCCAGCGCCTGCTCGATCAGCACGTCGCCGATGTGCCCGTGCCCTTCCGGGTAGCCGCCGATCCCCACCGTGCGGAAGGGGTGTCCGATGGCGTCGAGCCGCTCGAGCAGGGTCAGGGCTTCGGGGAAGGTACCGGCCGGTTCGGCGGCGTCCCCGCCGATGACGAACACGCTGTCGATGCCGGCCTCGCGCAGCTGCGCGACGATGTCGGTCAGGTGCGTGTCGTCGCGCACGAGCCGAGCTGCCAGGTGCGGCGCGGCCGAGTACCCGTGCCGGGAGAGGCGCTCGGCCAGGTCGAGGGTGGGACCGAGGCCCTTCGCCTCCGTCGTCGTGACGGTCAGCGCCACGTCGCGGGGGACGTGCGCGACGACCTTCTCCTCGGTGCTCGTGAACGGCAGGACCTCGTAGCTGGCGTTCCGCAGGGCCTGCGCCAGCGCCTCGCGCCGGCCCGCGCGGCCGCCGAGGCGTGGAAGTGCTCGACCCGGGGCTTCGTCGACGGACATGGTCGGTGCGGCCTTTCCTCGGTCGAATCGATCTCTCGTTCGACCGTACGAATCGGCGCCCCGGCCTTCATCGCGCGGATGACGGCATCTGCCCGGAGATCCGTCCATGGTCGAGTACGACAAGTGACGTAGGCGCGGAGGCCGGATCCGTGCCGTAGCTGCACAAGTCGGTGGGGGTGTGGCGCCCCCGGCCGAGCGTGTGCGCTCGAGCGGAACACCACAGTTGTTCGATCTTGCGCTGAGGACCGTGATGTTCCGTTCACCCGTCGAGCCCCATGACGACATCGACGGATGGCCCACCGCGCAATGGTCCCGCGTGGAGTCCGGAGCAACCCCCGCCTCAGCCCGGCGGGGGGATCAACCCCTCGCGGATGGCGAGCAGCGCCGCCTGCGTGCGCGACGACAGTTGCAGCTTGGTCAGCACGTTGCTGACGTGGGTGCGCGCGGTGCGCTCGCTGATGACCAGGATCCGCGCGATGTCCCGGTTGGAGTTGCCCTGTGCGACGAGCGTGAGGATCTCGCGTTCCCGGGCGGTGAGCTTGCCCAGCCCGGCGGGCGGTCCCGCCATCCGCCGGGTCAGCCGCCGGGCGACCGCGGAGTCGAGGTGCACCTCGCCCGCCGCCGCGGCCCGCACGGCCCTGGCGACCTCGTCGGGGTCGGCGTCCTTCAGCACGTAGCCGGCCGCCCCCGCGGCGAGGGCGGCGTGCACCCGCTCGACCTCGCCGAAGCTGGTGACCACCACGACCTTCACGCCCGGGAAGTCCCGGGTGATGGCGGCGGTGGCCTCGACGCCGTCGAGCCGCGGCATCTGCAGGTCCATCAACACCACCTCCGGCAGGGGCACCTCGAGCGTCCGGCGGCGCTCCAGCTCGGCGAGTGCCTCCTGACCGTCGGCGGCCTCGCCCACGACCTGCAGGTCGGCGACGGTGTCGACGTAGGCGAGGATGCCGCGGCGCACGATCGCGTGGTCGTCGACGACCATCAGCCGGATGACGTCCGTGCCGGGCGCAGAGCTCACCGTTGCGTTCCTCCCTCGGCGTGCGTGGACAGGGGGAGCCGGACCGTGACGGCCCACCCGCCCGTCTCCCGCGGCCCGGCCGTGAGCCGGCCGCCCCACCGCTGCGCCCGCTCCTGCATGGAGACCAGTCCCAGCGTCCGCCGTCCCGCGCCGGGAGGTGGGGCGGCGGATCCGTGGCCGTCGTCGGTGATCTCGACGAGCAGCGCGTCCGGGGGCTCGCCGACCGTGAACCGCACCGTCACCTCGCTCGCACCGGCGTGCTTGACCACGTTGTGCAGCGCCTCCTGCACGATGCGGTAGAGATCCTCCTGCATCGCGAGGTCGTCCGTCGGGGGAATCGCGGGCGGCGCGTCCACCGTGACGACCAGGCCCGCGCGCGCCTCGAGGCTCTCGGCGTGCGCCCGGACCGCCGCGACGAGCCCGCGCTCGGCGAGGTCGAGCGGCCGCAGCTCGAACACGAGGTCGCGCAGGTCGGCCAGCGCGCTCTGGGACAGCTGGGCCAGCTCGTGCGCGGCGGCGCGCAGCGAGGCCGGGTCGGGCGTCGCGTCGAGCCTGCCGCTGAGCGCCCTCGCCTGCATCCGCATGGAGAACAGCTGCTGGACGACCGAGTCGTGCAGGTCCCTGGCGAGCCGGTGGCGCTCGTCGTTGATCGCCTGGGAGCGGGTCTGCGCCAGCAGCGCGGCGGTGTCGATCGCGACCGCGGCGTGGTCGGCCATCGCCTCCAGGAAGGCCAGCGAGCTCGGTCCCGGGTCGTCGCCCGGCCGGTAGTAGGCGTTGATCACCCCGACGGTGCGGCCGCGGACGGTCAGCGGCATCGCCACGAAACTGTCCCAGTCCGGGTGGGCCATGATCTCGTGCAGCGGTGCCCAGCGCGGGTCGGCCAGTATCGCCGCCCTGCGGTGGAGGACGACCACCGGCTGCCCGGAGCGGAAGGCGTCCAGGAACCGCACCTGGGCGCCGAGGCGCCGGCAGGCGCTGAGCCGGTCGGTGAAGTCGGCGGCCGCGCCGAAGCCCGCCATGCCGAGGATCCGGATCTCCTGGCGCGGATCGTCGAGGGTGAGGATCTGCGCGGCGGCGATGCTCGCGGTCCGCGCCACCTCCTGGGCCACCGCGTCCAGGGTGGCGGCGAGCGAGCCCGTGCCCGCGACGCGGGACGCCGCGCGGATGATCGCGGTGAGCCGTTCCTGCTCGCGCAGGGCGTCGGTCACGTCGCTGAACCACACCGCATGGGCGCCGTCGGGCAACGGCAGCACGCGGTAGCGCAGCGTGCGCCTGCCGCCGTCCGGGGTGGGCCAGGTGGCGACCCGGCCGTCGTCGACGGCCTGCCCGCCCGCCGTGCGGAACGGCGCCTGCACACCGATGAGGTCGGACACGGGCCTGCCGAGCAGTTCCACGGCCGCCGGGTTGAGGAACGTGAAGCGGTCCTCGCCGTCGAGGACGCCGAGCCCGTCGGCCGAGACCGCCGCGAGGGCGTGCAGGAGGTCCGGCCCGAGGTCTGCGGGCGGCTCGGAGGGCCGTGCCATGGGCGGTAGTCTCCCGCACGCCGGTGGCGTGCTCAGGCGGGGAACCCGATCGCGCGGGTGTCCATGAACTCGCGGACCCCCTCGATGCCCATCTCCCGGCCCATCCCGCTGTGTGCGAAGCCGCCGAACGGCGCCCGCTCGTCAAGGTGCGCGGCGCCGTGCGCGTTGACGAAGACGTAGCCGGCGCGCAGCCTGCGGGCGGCCGCCGCGACGCGGTCGGGGTCGGCGCTCCACACCGAGGCGGCGAGCCCGGCCCACGTGTCGTTCGCCCGGGCCACGGCGTCGTCCTCGTCGTCGAAGGGCAGGATCGGCACAGTCGGGCCGAACTGCTCCTCCACCACGACGGGGGCGTCGTCGGCGGGGTCCAGCACCAGGGACGGCCGGAGGAAGTGACCGCGGGTGAGGTCGCCCGCCGCCTCGCCGAACTCCCGGACCTCCGCCCCCGAGGCGCGTGCGGCGGCGGTGAGCTCGCGGACGAACGCCTGCTGCCGGGCGCTGTGCAGCGGGCCCATCGTCACGCCGGCGTCGAGCCCGTGGCCCAGCCGGGTCCCGGTCAGCAGGGTCGAGAGCCCGTCCACCACCTCGTCGTAGCGCGAGCGGTGCACGTAGATCCGCTTGGCGGCCATGCAGATCTGGCCGGTGGAGTCGTAGACACCGGAGAAGAGGCGCTGCATCGCCTCGGGTCCGAGGTCGGCGTCGGCGAGCACGACGGCCGGGTCGTTGCCGCCGAGCTCGAGCGCGACGCGGGTCAGCGATCCGGCCGCCATCTCCATGATCCGCTTGCCGCCGCCGGGGCTGCCGGTGAAGCAGACCTTCGCCACCCGGTCGTCGCGGATCAGGGCCTGCCCGATCTCCGCGTCGGTGCCGGTGACGACGTTGACCACGCCCGGCGGCAGCGCCCGGGCGATCAGCTCGACGGTCCGGGTGGTCGCCAGCGGTGCCGTGGGCGGCGGCTTGACGACGACGGTGTTGCCGGCGAGCAGCGCATAGGGCAGCGACGCGGCGAGGATGGCCAGCGGCCAGCTGAACGGCACGATGATCGTCACGACGCCCAGCGGGAGGTGTCCGACCTCGGTGCGGTGCGGCTGGGCGGGCAGCTGCGTCACCTGCTCGACCCGGTCGGCGAGGCCGGCGGCGAGCGCGAAGCGGTGGGCGAACACGAGGGAGTCGATGACCGACTCGGCGAGGATCTTGCCGTTCTCCCGGGTGAGCACCTCGGCCGTGGCCTGCCGGTCGGCCTCCAGCGGCGCCAGCGCCGCGGTAAGCAGGGCGGCGCGCTCCTGGGGGCTGCGCGCGGCCCAGGCCGGGAACGCCCGGTGGGCGGCGGCGACCGCCGCGCTGGCCTGGTCGGCCGTCGCCGCGGCGGCGTGGCCCACGGTCGTCCCGTCGGCGGGGTCGAGCACCTGCAGCACGTCGTCCGTGCCGTGGGGAACACCGTCGACGAAGAGCTCGATCCTGATCTCGGTGAGCTGGTCCGCGGAGGCCATGAAGGGACCGTAGGCGTGTGCCCCGCCACCCTCCCGCGACCCTCGACGCGATGCGGCTGGTCCGGGCGGCAGGTCGGACCGAGACATTCGACTCGACATCCGGTCCGGTCCGGTCCGCGGGCGAGCCGGGGCGAGCGCGGTGCGGATAGCGTCGGCGGCCCCTGCCGCGTCGCCGAGCCCGAGGAGAGCACGACGTGCCGACCGTCCGCGAGACCACCTACGAGCTGCTTCGCGGATGGGGCCTCACCACCGTCTTCGGCAACCCGGGCTCGAACGAGCTGCCGTTCCTCGACGGCTTTCCGGCCGACTTCCGCTACGTCCTCGGGCTGCACGAGGGGGCGGTGCTCGCGATGGCCGACGGCTACGCGCAGGCGATGGGCCGCCCGGCCCTGGTCAACCTGCACTCCGCGGCCGGGCTCGGCAATGCGATGGGGAACCTCGCGAACGCCCGCGCGTCGCACACCCCGCTGGTGGTCACGGCAGGCCAGCAGACCAGGGCGATGATCGGGCTGGGCTCGGTCCTCGCCGAACCCGAGATGACGCGGGCCCCCGAGCCCCAGGTGAAGTGGGCGTACGAGCCGGCCCGCGCCGAGGACGTCCCGCGTGCGCTGTCGGAGGCCGTTCCACCGCGCGACGCTGCCGCCCGCCGGTCCGGTGTTCGTCTCCCTCCCGCTGGACGACTGGGCCCGGCCGGTGGACCCCGACGAGGTGGGCCTGTTGCCCGCCCGGCGGGTTCGCTGGGCGGGAGCCGCGGACCCGGACCTGGTCGCCGAGCTCGCCGGTCGGTTGGGCGCGGCGCGCACGCCCGCACTCGTGGTGGGGCCGGAGGCCGACGACGAGCGCGCCTTCCCCTCGTGGTCGAGCTGGCCGAGCGGCTGCGGGCCCCGGTGTGGACGGCCCCGACGCCGCCGCGCTGCCCGTTCCCCCACCACGCATCCCCTCTGGCAGGGGGTGCTGCCGCCGAGCATCGCGGGCGTGCGCGAGCACCTGGACGGCCACGACCTCGTGCTCGTCCTCGGGGCGGCCGTCTTCCGCTACCACGCCTACCGGCCCGGGCCGTGGCTCCCGGAGGGAACGGCCCTGGTCGCCGTGAGCAGCGACCCGGGGTCGGCGGCGCGGGCCGCGTTCGGGGACGCCGTCGTCGGCGACGTCGCCGCGATCGTCCCCCAGCTGCTGGCGGCGCTCACCCCGGCCGACCGCCCACAGCCCGCCGTTCGACGTCAGCCGGACGCGCCCGCCGCAGACGCGGCGCCGATCTCCGCCGATGCGCTGTTCGCCACGATGGCGCGGGTGCTACCCGCCGACGTGCGGCTGGTCAACGAGTCGACGGCCAACACGACCCAGTTCTGGGCACACCTGCCGATCCGGCACCCGCGGAGCCTGTTCTTCCCCGCGGCGGGCGGGCTGGGGTTCGGGCTCCCGGCCGCGGTGGGCGTGGCACTGGCCGACCCGGGGCGGCCCGTGGTCGCGGTGCTCGGCGACGGCGCCGTCCAGTACGGGGTGCCCGGGCTCTCGACCGCGGTGCAGCTCGGCCTGCCCGTCACGTTCGTGGTGCTGCGCAACGGGGGCTACGGGGCGCTGCGCAGCTTCGTGGCCCAGCTGGGCGTCGCCGACCCTCCGGGACTGGACCTGCCCGGCCTGGACGCGGTCCGGATCGCCGAGGGCTACGGGATGCCCGCCACGCGCATCCGGGACGGGGCGGAGCTCGCCGCCGCGCTCGCGTGCACGGCGTCGACGGAAGGGCCGCGCCTGCTCGAGGTGCCCGTGGTGACGGAGACACGGCCGCTGGGCTGAGGTGCCCGACACAGGACACATGACGTAGGCGGGATGGGCCCCCGCGCCCGTGAGCGGTGTCGGGTGACCTGCTTGCATTCCACCCGTCGTGCGGCCCACCCGACCGGCCCGCCACCCGCCGGGACGGCCGCGCCTGTCCCTGCCGGCGTCCAGAGGAGTGCGTCCCCGTGGCCCCACCAGAGTCCCGCTCCACCCCGTCGAAGCGGGGCATCTTCGCCGCGAGCTTCGTCGGCACCTCGATCGAGTGGTACGACTACTACATCTTCGGGACCGCCGCCGCCCTGGTGTTCGGTTCCCTGTTCTACCCGGGTGCCGATCCGGTCGCGGGCACGCTCGCGGCGTTCGCGACGTTCGCGGTCGGCTTTCTCGCCCGCCCGCTGGGCGCCGCCGTGATCGGCCACTTCGGTGACCGCATCGGGCGCAAGTCGATGCTCGTGCTCACCCTGCTGATGACCGGTGGCGCGACGTTCCTCATCGGCGTGCTGCCCACCTACGCCGCGATCGGCATCGGCGCGCCGATCCTGCTGGTGGTGCTGCGGCTCATCCAGGGCTTCGGCGTCGGCGGGGAGTGGGGCGGCGCGGTGCTCATCGCGACCGAGCACGCGTCCCCCCGGCAGCGGGCGGTGTACGGCAGCTTCGCGCAGTTCGGCGTCCCGGTCGGCGTGCTCACGTCGAACCTGGCGTTCCTCGCCGTGTCCGGGATGTCGAACGAGGACTTCCTCGCCTACGGCTGGCGGATCCCGTTCCTGCTGAGCCTCGCCCTGGTGGTCGTGGGCTTCCTGGTGCGCAGCAGGCTGCAGGACGCGCCGGAGTTCGAGAAGGTCAAGCAGCAGAAGGCGGTCAGCAAGGTGCCGGTCGCGGAGCTGCTGCGTCGGCAGCCGCGCAACCTCGTGCTCGGCAGCCTGGCCTCGATCGCCCCGCCCGCCGTCGGCTACACGGTGATCGTCTACATGCTCACCTACGGCACGACCGTCGTCGGTTTCGACCGCACCACGCTGCTGACCCTGATCCTCGCCTCGACCGCGCTCTGGATCGCCACCATCGTCGGGGCCGCTGTCGTCGCCGACCGGTTCGGCTCGAAGCGGACGTTCGCCGTGGGCGCATTGACCGCCGTGATCTGGCCGCTGCCGATGTTCGCCCTCGTCAACACCGGCGACACGTGGCTCGCGCTGCTGGCGTTCACCGTCGCCGCGATCGTGCAGGGGATCATGGCGGGTGCGCAGGGCGGGCTGTTCACCGAGATCTTCGACGTGCACGTCCGCTACAGCGGCATCTCCATCGCCTACCAGCTCGGCGGGATGATCGGCGGGGCGGTGACGCCCATCGCCGCCACCGCCCTCTACGGGGCCTACGGCTCGTCCACCCCGATCGCGATCTACGTGACGGTCCTGTGCCTGCTCAGCTTCGTCTCCGTGTTCGGGCTGCGGAGCATCCACCCGGAGCAGACGGAGCGCGCGGGGGCGGCACCGGCAGGCGAGCGCGTCCGCTGACGCCCGCCGTACCGACGCCGGGACGGCCGGGGCGAAGCTGCACATCATGCTCGTCACCGGTGCCCTCCCGGCCGACCTGGTCGAGACCCTCCGGCTGATCGACGGGCTGATCTCGGCACCGACCGCGCGGCTGCGGGTGTCGGGCCTGCGCTGCGCCGAGTTGTTCCGCGACCGCTGGGTTTGCATGGTCGCCGCCGACACCGTGCCCGCCGCGTGCACGCGGCTGCCGGCGACCGAGCTCGAGCGGCGGCCGTGGGCCGTGCGCAACTCCGGGTTCCGGCTGGACGCGTGGCCCGAGGGCGGCTTCCCGGGCAGCGACCTGCTTCACCCCGACCGCGCCCACCCCCGACAACCCGGACCTCGTCGCGCAGGAGGGGCCCGGCGGCGTCCTCGACCGGCCGCGGCGGGGCGGCGGCATCGGCGGGGAGACCGGGGACGAGCCGTGGCGGCGCCCGGCGCGCTGGGCGGGGGAGCGGACGCCGCTGGTCCCCATGGGCACGACCGGCACCCCGACCGACATCGGCCACGCGGTGGCCTGGCTGTGCTCGGACTACGCCCGGTTGATCATCGGGTGCGACCTCGTGGTCGACGGGGGCGCGCGAGCGAAGAACTTCGCCTACACGCCCGCGACCCCCGCCGACCTGGCGGGTCCCGCGCCGCTGATCCCCCTCGACCTCTGAGCGGAACACCACGGTAGTTCGATCTTGCCCTGACGACCGTGGTGTTCCGTTCACCCGTCGAGTTCGGTGAAATGGCCCCGCGCGAGGGGCGTGGTGCCGGAGCCTGTGCGGCATGGGCGTGGCGGGATGGCCGGAGGTGTTCCGCGGTTCGGAGGCCGTCGCGGCAGGGCTGGTCACCCCGGGCATGCTGCGGGGGCCGCGGTTCGACCGGCTCTTCCCGGACGTCTACGCGCCGATGCGGGCCGAGGCCCCCGATCTCGCGGTGCGGTCCCGGGCTGCGGCGCTGCTCGTCGCGGGACGCGGGGTGGTGTCGGGGTACTCGGCGGCCGAGCTGCTCGGCGCGTCCTGTGCCCCGCCCGGGGCCCCCGCCGAGGTGACGCTGCTGCACGGCCGCCGGCGCGCCCACCCGGGACTGCTCGTGCACCGGGACCGGGTGGCGGCGGGTGAGCTGTGGCAGGTCGGGGAGGTCCGGCTCACCGGCCCGGCCCGCACGGCCTACGACCTGGCCCGCCGCTGCGATCTCGTCGAGGCTGTGGTCGCGGTCGACGCGCTGGCGAACGGCCACCGCTTCGCTCCCGACCTCCTGCTCAACTTCGCCGTCCACTATCCCCGGGCCCGCGGCAACGCCCAGGTCGCCGACGTCCTCGCGCACGCGAACCCGTACGCCGGATCGCCGATGGAGTCCCGGCTGAGGATGCTCCTCGTCGGCGCCGGCCTGCCGCGGCCGGAGGTGCAGTGGGTGGTGCAGGACCCGGCGGCGCGCACCGCGGTGTGGCTCGATCTGGCCTACCCGGACCTGATGATCGGGATCGAGTACGAGGGCGAGGACCACACGACGCGGGAGGGGGTGCTGCGCGACGTGGGGCGCTACACGCGCCTCGTGGATCGAGGCTGGCGGATCTACCGCTACACGAAGTACGAGATCCGGGGCGAACCCGACCGCATCGTCGCCGAGATCAGCAGGGCGCTCACCCGGTGAGCGCGGGTGAGCGGAACACCAGCGCTGTTCGATCTTGCTGTGAGGACCGTGGTGTTCCGTTCACCCGTCGAACCGCGGCAGGACCTGCCGGCGCACCCTCACAGCGCCCGGCGCCCGCCGCGACGACCCCGTGCGGGGTCTCGATGCGAAACCCGTAGGACGGGAAGACCGGCGGGTGGTGGACCAGGCTCGCGCGGATCCGCACCTTGTCGTCGCGGTAGACCTCGAAGGGCTCCATCTCCGGCGCGAGGTCGGCGCGCGGGCCGGCGGCGATCCCGCGCGGGAGCGCGATGTCGGTCGGCCGGACGAGCTCGTCGAGCGGCGGGCGTGCCTCGTCGTGGGTCCGCACGTTGATGTCGTAGGCGTACGCCGACATCAGGTTCCGCACGAGCTCCGCCGTGCCCGGTGCCGGGGGCGCGACGACGGGGCGGGCGCCCTCCGGCAACGCGCCCGCCGACCCCGGGCCGATGATCGGGAACGGCTCGCCGAACCCGCCGACCTGGGTGCCCCAGTTGTAGAGCAGCAGGGCGGGCAGCTCGGCGATGTGGTCGGAGTGCAGGTGGGTGAGCAGGACCGCGCGCAGGCGGTTCACCGGGAGCTCCGTCTCGGCGATCTGGCGGACGACCCCGAGGCCGCAGTCGACGAGGTAGAGGTCACCGTCGACGACGACGCCCGTCGCGATGCCCCGGCGCGGGCTGCGCACCACGGGGCCCGCGGCCGTGCCGAGGGTCACCACGTGCGTCCCGGTCGGCGGGACGGGCGCGGCCGGCGTGGCCGCGGCGGCGGAGACCGGAGGCGAGCACCGCGGCTCCGGCCGCCGACCCGGTCAGGAACGTCCGCCTCGGGAGAGTGCGTGTCACGCGCTGCGTCCTTCCGTCGTGCGGCGGACGGCGACCCGTCCCCGCTCGTGGTTCGTCGTCCGACGCTAGGGGGACGGCCCCTCGACGGCACCACTCATCCGACGTGGCGACGACGCGCCGCCGTGGCCGGGCCGGGCGGGACGTTCGACGTAGCCGCACTGCAACGGGACCGTACGCGGCGTCCCGATCTCCGCCTTCCGCGTCGCGAAAGCACTCTCGCTCCTGGTGACGCGGGCCCGGCATCGTGAGATCACGCCAGGAGCCGCAGCGGACGGCGACGCCGGCCCGGAGGAGATGTCCGGCGGTCCGGCCACTGCAGGCGGTCACCCCGCAGAAAGAAGCCCACATGAGCATGACCACCCGCGCCGCGATCTGCCGGGAACCCGGCAGGCCCTGGGAGATCACCGACGTCGAGCTCGACGAGCCGAGGGCCAACGAGGTCCGCATCCGGTTCCACGCCGCGGGGCTGTGCCACTCCGACGACCACATCCAGAAGGGCGACGCCCGGATGCGGTTCCCGGTCGTCGGGGGCCACGAGGGCGCGGGCGTCGTCGAGGCGGTCGGCGAGGGCGTCACCCGGGTCGCCGTCGGTGACCACGTCGTCTGCTCGTTCATCCCGGCCTGCGGCTCGTGCCGGTACTGCTCGACGGCGCAGCAGAACCTCTGCGACGCCGGCAAGAACGCCTCCACCGGGGAGTTCCCGGACGGGACGTTCCGGTTCCACCTCGACGGCGAGGACCTGGGCGGGCTGTGCGTGCTCGGCACGTTCTCCCGGCACGCGGTGGTGTCGGAGTTCTCCTGCATCCCGATCCCGGACGACATCCCCTTCGGCGTCGCCTCCCTGGTCGGCTGCGGGGTCCCGACCGGCTGGGGGTCCGCCGTGCACGCGGCGGGTGTGCGCGCGGGACAGACGGTCGTGGTCTACGGCGCGGGCGGGGTGGGCAGCAACGCGGTGCAGGGCGCGCGGTACGCGGGCGCGAAGAACGTCGTCGTGGTGGACCCGGTGGAGTTCAAGCGGGACATGGCGAAGGTCTTCGGCGCCACCCACACGTTCGCCGACGCGCAGTCCGCGCACGACTTCGTCGTGGAGACGACCTGGGGTGAGCTCGCCGACCACGCGATCATCACGGTCGGCGTGCTGCACGACGAGGTCATCGACCGGGCGGTGCAGATCGTCGGCAAGAGCGGGCAGGTGACGATCACCGCCGTCGGCAACGGGTCGCTGAGCACGGGCGCCGGAATGCTGATCGGCTACCAGCGGCGCGTGCAGGGCGCGATCTTCGGCGCCTGCAACCCGCTCTACGACGTCCCGCGGCTGCTCGGCCTCTACCGCTCCGGCGACCTCAAGCTCGACGAGCTGATCACCCGCCGCTACCGGCTCGACGAGGTCAACCAGGGCTATCGGGACATGTTGGACGGCAAGAACGTCCGCGGTGTCATCATCCACGAACACTGAGGAGCCGAGCCATGACGACCGCCCCTCCCGCTCCGCTCCTCGTCGAGGACACCCACCTGATCGGTGGTGACTGGGTCCCCGCGGCGAGCGGGGAGACCATCGAGGTGATCAACCCGGCCACCGGTGAGCTGCTGGCCAGGGTGCCGCGCGGAACCGCAGCCGACGTCGACGCGGCGGTGACGGCCGCCGAGGCCGCCTTCCCGGCGTGGCGCGACACCAACGCGACG
Organism: Pseudonocardia nigra; assembly: GCF_019396355.1. Taxonomy (GTDB): domain Bacteria; phylum Actinomycetota; class Actinomycetes; order Mycobacteriales; family Pseudonocardiaceae; genus Pseudonocardia; species Pseudonocardia nigra. The sequence goes on along the minus strand of NZ_JAHKRK010000017.1, from coordinate 36,688 downwards.
GCCCGCGGTGCCCTGGTCGCCCGCTGGGCCGAGCTGATCCAGCAGCACGAGGCGGAGCTGGACCGGCTCGAGTCGCAGGAGGTCGGCCGCCCGCACTGGGGCCCGCCGCCGATGGCCCGCATCCTCACCTTCATCGCGGGCCAGGCCGACAAGGTGCAGGGCCACTCCCTGCCGACCTACACCCCGGACGTGCTGGGGCTGACCCTGCGCGAGCCGTTCGGCGTGGTCGGCAGCGTCATCCCGTGGAACGCGCCCGGCCCGATGTTCGTGAACGACGTCGGTGCCGCGATCGCCGCGGGCAACACCATCGTGATCAAGCCGGCCGAGGACGCCCCGCTCACCCCGCTGGCGCTGGCGAAGCTCGCCCTGGAGGCCGGGATCCCGCCGGGCGTCGTCAACGTCGTCAGCGGCTACGGCGCCGAGGCCGGCGCGGCGATCCCGGCCCACCCGGGGATCCGGCGCATGAGCTTCACCGGCTCACCGGAGACGGGCGCACTGGTGATGGCGGCGTGCGCGGCGAACCTGGTGCCGCTGCACCTGGAGCTGGGCGGCAAGTCGCCGCAGGTGATCTTCCCCGATGCCGACCTCGACGCCGCGATCCCGGCGATCGTCGCGGGCATCACTCTCAACACCGGGCAGATCTGCGCCGCGGGTTCCCGGGTGGTCGTCGACCGCTCGGTGCACGGCGAGGTGGTGCGGCGGCTCGCCGAGCACATGGGGCGGGTGCGCGTGGGCCCGTGGCACGAGCAGGTGCAGATGGGCCCGCTGATCAATGCCAAGCAGCACGCGCGGGTGCTCGACTACGTGCGCGCGGGCCGGGAGGAGGGCGCCGAGCTCGTCACGGGCGGCGGCCGCCCGGCGGGCGAGGCGTTCGAGCACGGCTTCTTCGTCGAGCCCACGCTGTTCGACCGGGTCGCCCCGGACATGCGGATCGCCCGGGAGGAGATCTTCGGGCCGGTGCTGTCGGTGATCGGAGTCGACGGCGAGCGGGAGGCCCTGGAGGTCGCCAACGGCACCGACTACGGGCTGGTGGCCTCGGTGTGGACGCGCGACGTGGGGCGGGCAGTGCGGATGGCGCGCGGGCTGCAGGCCGGACAGGTCGCGGTGAACGCCGCGCTCGGCGCGGGCGTGATCGGCGGGCCGTTCGGCGGCTACAAGCGCAGCGGCTTCGGCCGGACGATGGGCGCCGACGCCGTGCTGGAGTACACGCAGGTGAAGACGGTGTCGTTCCGTGGGTGATCTGCGGCTGCGGGTGCTCATGGAGCCGCGCCACGGCGCCCGCTACGACGAGGTCCTGGCGCTCGCGCTGGCCACCGAGCACGCCGGCTTCGACGCGTTCTTCCGGTCCGACCACCTCATGGGCGTCGACCCGACCGACCCGTCCTACCGGCCCACGGACTGCTGGACGACGCTCGGCGGGCTCGCCCGTGACACCGCGCGCGTGCGGCTGGGTGCGCTGGTGGGCGCGGCGACGTTCCGGGCGCCCGGGCTGCTCGCCACGATCGTCGCTTCGGTCGACGAGATGAGCGGCGGCCGCGTCGAGCTGGGGCTGGGCACCGGCTGGTACGCCCGCGAGCACGCGGCGTTCGGGTTGCCGTTCCCGGGCACGGGGGAGCGGTTCGACCGGCTGGAGGAGCAGCTGGCGATCATCACCGGCCTGTGGGGTGCCGGTGACGGCCGCGGCTTCTCCTTCGACGGCACGCACTACCGCGTCGAGGACAACCGCACCCCACCGCGGCCGGCGCAGGACCCGCACCCGCCGATCATCATCGGCGGCACCGGGCCGAAGCGGACCCCGGCCATCGCGGCCCGCTACGCCAGCGAGTTCAACGGGGCGCTGACCGTCGACGGCGGGCTCGCCGGCCTGCGCGAGCGGTTCGCCGTGTTCGCCCGGGCCTGCGAAGCGATCGGCCGCGACCCGGCCGGTGCGCGCCGGTCGGCCGTGCTGCCGGTCGCCTGCGGGGCCACGGCGGCCGAGGTCGAGCGGCGCGGGGCCGTCATCGGGTCCGAGCTGATGCGGGCCAACGCCGCGATCGGCTCGCCGGAGCAGGTCGCCGAGCGGATCACCGACCTCGCCGACGCCGGCGCCGACACCGTCTACCTGCACATCTACGACATCCACGACCTCGACCACATCGCGCTGATCGGTGCCGAGGTGCTGCCGCACGTCGCATCCGTCCCGCTTTCGAGAACGGGAGCACTGTCATGAGCCTGACCACCCGTGCCGCGATCGCGCGGCAACCGCACACCGGCTGGGAGCTCGTCGACCTGCAGCTGGACGAGCCGAAGGCGCACGAGGTGCGCGTGAAGTTCCACGCGGCGGGCCTGTGCCACTCCGACGATCACATCACGCAGGGTGACGCCCCGGTGCGGTTCCCGGTCGTCGGGGGGCACGAGGGCGCCGGCGTGGTGGAATCGGTCGGCCCGGACGTGCGGCGGGTCAAGCCCGGCGACCGGATCGTCTGCTCCTACATCCCGGCCTGCGGGGCCTGCCGACCGTGCTCCACCGGCCACCAGAACATGTGCGTGAAGGGGCTCAACGCGGGCACCGGGATGTTCCTCGACGGGACGTTCCGGTTCCACCTCGGCGACGAGGATCTGGGTGGCTTCTGCACGCTCGGCACGTTCTCCCAGTACGCGGTGGTGTCGGAGTGGGCGTGCATCCCGCTGCCCGACGACATCCCGTTCGAGGTCGGCGCGCTGGTCGGCTGCGGAGTCCCCACCGGATGGGGGTCGGCGGTGCACGCCGCGGGCGTCCGCGCCGGGGACACCGTGGTGATCTACGGCGCGGGCGGGGTGGGCAGCAACGCGGTGCAGGGCGCGCGGTACGCGGGCGCGAAGAACGTCGTCGTGGTGGACCCGGTGGAGTTCAAGCGGGACATGGCGAAGGTCTTCGGCGCCACCCACACGTTCGCCGACGCCCGCGAGGCGCACGACTTCGTCGTCGAGACCACCTGGGGGCAGCTCGCCGACCACGCGATCTGCACCCCCGGCGTCCTCACGGAGGAGGTCGTGGACTCGGCGGTGCAGGTGGTCGGCAAGGGCGGCAAGGTCACTCTCACGGCGGTCGGGAAGCTCGGCGTGAACACCGTGCAGGTGCACGCCGGCCACATGATCGGCTACCAGCGGCAGGTCCGCGGCGCGCTGTTCGGCGACTGCAACCCGCTCTACGACGTGCCCAAGCTGCTCGGGCTCTACCGGTCCGGCGACCTGAAGCTCGACGAGCTGATCACCCGCAGGTACCGGCTGGAGGAGCTGAACGACGGCTACCGGGACATGGCCGAGGGCAAGAACATCCGCGGCGTCGTCGTCCACGAGTCGTAGAAGGGACCATCGTGGTCACACCGAGTTTCATCGCGCCCGAGGACTGCGACGCCGTCGCCGAGCTGCTGCGGGCCCAGCTCGAGGGGCTGCCCGCGCGGTCACCGCTGTACGCCGACCTGTTCGCCGAGCACGGGGTGACACCCGCCGCGTTCTCCTCGCTCGAGGACCTGCGCAAGCTGCCGTTCACCAGCAAGCAGATGCTGCGCGACTCCCAGGCCGCCGCCCCGCCGCTCGGCAGGCACGCCGGCGTGCCGATGAGCGAGATCGTCCGGGTGCACGCCTCCACGGGCACGACGGGCCGGCCCAGCTGGGTCGGCGTCACCCGCCGCGACGCCGCCGCCTGGACCGACATGGTGGCCCGCGCGTTCCGCACGATGGGGGCGACGCGCGAGGACGTCGTGCTGCACGGCGCCGGGCTCACGCTGTTCGTCGGCGGGCTCCCGATCCGCGACGCGCTGGAGCGGATCGGGTCGACGATGGTGCCGATCGGGACCGGCGCGTCGGAGAAGGCGGTGCTGGCGCTGGAGACGCTCGGTGTCACCGCCCTGCACTCGACCCCGTCCTACGCCCGCTACCTCGCCGAGCACCTGCGCAGCCTGGGCCGCGACCCCAAGGAGTTCGGCCTGCGGAAGATCTTCGTGGGCGGCGAGCCCGGTGGCGGGGAGCCGGCCTTCCGCGCCCACGTCGAGCAGGAGTGGGGCGCCCCGGTGACCGAGGGCCTCGGCAACGCCGACATGGCCCCGGTGTTGTTCGGGGAGGCGCCGGGCAGCGGCGGAATGCGGTTCACCGGCGGACGGCACGTCGTGGTCGAGCTGATCGACCCCGAGAGCGGCGAGCCGATCGACGCCGAGCCGGGCGCGTCCGGCGAGCTCGTCTACACCTCAGTCGACCGGGAGTGCTGCCCGCTGGTCCGGTTCCGCACCCGCGACCGGGTGGTCGTCACCGGGCTCACGACCGACGGGGCGCCGTTGATCCGCTGCATCGGGCGGACCGACGACATGCTCATCGTGCTGGGCGTCAACGTCTTCCCCTCGGCGGTGCGGGACCTGGTGCAGACCCTGCACCCGCGCACGACCGGCGCGGTGCAGATCGTCCTGCCCGAGCCGGGCCCGCGCGTCGAGCCCCCGCTCTGCGTCGAGGTCGAGTGGGGCGAGCAGCCGGGGGAGCGCGACCAGCTCAGCCGCGAGATCGAGGGGTTGATCCGGACCCGCTTGTCCGTGCGGGCAGCGGTGTCGCTCGTCCCGCCCGGCTCGCTCGAGCGCTCCGAGATGAAGTCCCGGCTCACCCGGCTCGCCGGCTGACAGGAGGTCCCGCATGCCGAACACCATTCTCGATCCCACCGGGCGCGGCGGCGCCGCTGCGACTCCGCCCGCGCCGGCGGCGGTGCGCGCCCCCCGGTGCGGGCTCGCCGGGGCCCGGGTGGGCCTGATGGAGAACACCAAGCATAACGCCGCGCTGCTGCTCGACGAGATCGGCGCGCTGCTCGTGGCCGAGCACGGCGCCGCCGCGGTCACCCTGCGGCGCACGAAGACCACGATCGCCCTGCCCGCGTCCGCGGAGCTCGTCGCCGAGTTCGCGCAGGAGTGCGACGTCGTGATCACCGGGGTCGGCGACTGCGGCTCGTGCAGCGCCTCCGCCGTGGCCGACGGCGTGCAGTTCGAGCAGGCAGGCCTGCCCGCCGCCGTCATCTGCAGCGACGCCTTCGTCACGACGGCGGACGCGATGGCGCAGCTGCGGGGCGCCCCCGGATACCGCTACGTGACGACCGAGCACCCGGTCGCCGTCCTCACGCCGCAGCAGGTCGCCGACCGGGCGAAGCAGGTCCTGCCCGGCGTCGTCGCGCTGCTCACCGGGGGTGGAGCATGAGCCTGGACCCGGACGCCGCGCAGGCGGCGATCGAGCACTGCTACGACCAGGGCTGGTCGGACGGGCTGCCGCTGGTGCCGGTCACCCGGCCGCTCGTGGACCGCTTCCTCGCCACCGTCGACCGCCCGCGCGACGAGGTGATCGGGCGGCAGGTGCAGTTCGACCGCACGGTCACCGTCGAGCTGGCCGCGATCAACGCCGCGATGGCGGGCTGCCGCCCGGAGTACTTCCCGGTGGTGCTCGCGGCGTGGGACGCGCTCGTGCGCGAGCGGGCCACCGGAGGCGGGGGCTGGCAGTCGACGAGCGGGCCGGCGCCGCTGATCGTCGTCAACGGCCCGGTGCGCGACGAGCTGGGGTTCAACAAGGCAGGCGGGGTGTTCGGCCCGGGCTTCCGGGCGAACGCGACCGTGCCGCGGGCGATCGGGCTGATCGTGCGCAACGCCTTCGGCATCCACCCCCACGTGCTCGAGCAGGCCACCCAGGGCCTGCCGGGGCGCTGGTCGATCTGCCTGGCTGAGAACGAGGAGGAGAGCCCCTGGGAGCCGCTGGCCGTCGAGGCGGGGCTGCCGGCCGGCACGTCCGCGGTGTCGGCGACGCTGCTGCGCACGTCGGAGTTCGTGGACAACCGCCACACCGGCAGTGCCGAGCAGTTGCTCGCCGACTTCGCCGACACGATCTCCCGCACCGGCGCCTGGATCTTCCGGCACGCCTCGGCCGGGATCGTGTTCTGCCCCGAGCACGCCCAGCTCCTCGCGTCCGCCGGGTTCGGCCGGGCGGAGGTGCGCGCCTGGCTCGCCGAGCACTGCGGGCGCACCGTCGCCGACCTCGCCGCGGCCGGAAAGGACGGCCTGGGGGACACCGGCGTCCGGCACGCGAGCGGGGAGCGGGCCGACGGCTTCGACCCGTTGCTGCCGAACGGCGACCCGAGCAACCTGCTGATCGCCGTGGCCGGCGCCCGCAACGCCGGGATCTCGATGGTGGTGCGGCTGTTCGCCGGGTGGTCCGGGAGCGCCGTTCCCGTCGCGACCCGCGTGGCCGCGCCCGAACTCCAGGAGGTGGCTCCATGACGGAAGACCCGCTCGCCGACCCGTTCGCCGCCGCGGGTCCGCGCTGGATGGCGGGCCGCACGGCCCTCGTCACCGGGGCCGGACAGAACGGCGACCTGCCCGGCGTCGGGTACGCGATCAGCCGGATGGTCGCCGCGCACGGGGCGCGCGTGGCCGTGCTCGACCGGGACCCCGCCGCGGCCGCCCGCACCGTCGAGCGGATCACCGCCGAGGGCGGCGAGGCCGTCGCGGTGGTGGCCGACGTGACCGACGACCGCGCGTGCGCCCGGACCGTCGCCGAGGTGACCGACCGGTTCGGGGCACTCAACGCCCTGGTCAACAACGTGGCGGTCGGCGATCGGGCCGGCCTGTTCGAGGTGACCCCGGAGCGGTTCGACGAGCTCGTCTCCATCAACCTCAAGTCGGCGTGGCAGATGACCCGCCACGCGGTGCCGCGGTTGCCGGCGGGCAGCGCGATCGTCAACATCTCCTCGGTCGGCGTGCGGATGCGCGGGCCCGGGATGGTCTACTGCGTGGCCAAGGCCGGCCTGGAGAACATGACCGAGGGCGCCGCCACGACGCTCGGCCCGCAGGGCATCCGGGTCAACTGTGTGCAGGTCGGCGCGATCTGGGGCGCGTTCGCGGCGGCGAACATGGCCGAGGAGATGCGCGGCCCCCGCCGCGACGGCACCGCGCTGAAGACCGAGGGCACCTCCTGGGACATCGCCGCGGCGGCCCTGTTCCTGCTCAGCGACCACGCCCGCTGGATCTCCGGGCACATCCTCCCCGTCGAGGGAGGGCCGCCGCACAGGTTCCCGCCGGCCCCGCCGATCACGGAGGTCCCCGGGTCTGCCGAGCCTGCTGTCGATGGGGCGGTGCGGGTGTGACGCCCCGGGTCGCGCTCGTGACCGGCTGCGGCAAGGGCGACGGGATGGGGCAGGCCATCGCGCACCGGCTCGCCGCGGCGGGCCACGCGGTCGTCGTCACCGACCTCGCGCCGACCGGCGTGCTGAACGTCCGCCAGGAACGGGCCGGCGTGCCGGAGCGGCACCGCTGGGACGGGCTGGACGCGCTCGTCGCGGAGATCCGCGCGGCGGGCGGGTCGGCCGAGGCCGTCCTCGGCGACATCGCCGACCCGGTGGACGCCGAGCGGATGGTCGCCGCAGCGCCGGCGTACTTGGCGTCGAAGGCCGGCGTGATCGGCCTGACCCGCTCGCTCGCGATGGACGTGGCCGCGTGGGGGATCACGGTCAACGCGATCTGCCCCGGCCTGGTCGGCACCAGCCGCGCGATCCTCGACCCGGACCCGGACCCCGACCTCGACCCCGACGCCACGCTGGCCGCCCGCGGCCGGGCCATCCCGGTCGGCCGGGTCGGGCTGCCCACCGACATCGCCGCTGCGGTCCAGTACCTCGCCGGCGAGGACGCCGGCTACGTCACCGCACAGACCCTCGTCCTGGACGGCGGCGGGCTCACCCCGTTCCCGCTGCCCCGCCCCGCCGAAGGAGCCGCTCATGGCTGAGACCGTTCGCGCCGCCGTGCAGGTCGGCCCGCGCACGATCGAGATGCGGGAGTTCCCGCGCCCGGAGATCGGGCCGGACGACGGCCTGCTGCGCCTGGAGGCCAACGGCATCTGCGGCAGCGACGTCGAGGTGTTCAAGGGCCACATGGGGATGGGCCGCGGCCCGATGATCCCCGGGCACGAGCCGATGGGCATCGTCGAGGAGGTCGGCGAGCGGGCGGCGGCCCAGTGGGGCGTGCAGCCCGGCGACCGGGTGGCGCTCGAGGTGATCGTGCCGTGCCGGGCCTGCCACGACTGCCTGACCGGGCGCTACCAGTCGTGCCGGAACCGGCAGTACGGGCACGGCGTCACCGGCATCGACGTCGCGCCGTCCCTGTGGGGCGGGCTCGCCGAGTACATGTATCTGTCCCCGAACTCCGTCCTGCACAAGATCGACAAGACGCTGCCCGCCGAGCTCGCGGTGATGTACAACCCGCTCGGCGCGGGCGTGCGCTGGGCCGTGCACCTCGGCGGCGTCGGCCTCGGCGACACCGTGCTCGTGCTCGGCGCCGGGCAGCGCGGCCTCGCCTCGGTGGTCGCCGCCCGCGCCGCGGGCGCCGGGACGATCATCGCCACCGGGCTGGAGGCCGACGCGCACAAGCTCGCGCTGGCGCGGGAGTTCGGCGCCGACCACACGATCGTCGTCGACGGTGACGGAGCCGAGGACACGGTCGAGCGGGTCCGGGAGATCACCGGCGGGGTCGGCGCGGACGTCGTGCTGGAGCTGACCCCGATGGCCACCGCCCCGCTCACGCACGCGCTGCTCGCGGCGCGGCACGGCGGCCGCGTGGTGCTGGCCGGGCTCAAGGGCGGCGCGGAGGTGCCGCTGCAGACCGACCTGATCATCAACCGGGCGCTCGCCGTCCAGGGCGCGTTCGGCGTGGACGCCCGCGGCTACGCGGAGGCGATCGCGATCATCGAGTCCGGCCGGTTCCCGCTGGAGAAGATGCACACCCACTCGTTCGGCCTGGACGACACCGCACTGGCCATGGAGACCCTCGCCGGCGAGGTGCCGGGCGAGGCCGCGGTGCACGTCTCGGTCCACCCGAATCGCTAGGAGATCCCGCGTGCTCGTCGACGCCCACGCCCACCTGCTGCCCCGCGACTACCCGGCCGACGCGCCGGAGTGCTTCCCGCGGATGGAACCGATCGACGGCGAGACGGCACGGCAGCTGCTGTTCGGCGCGATGACGTTCCGCGCCCGCGACGCGTTCTTCGACGGTGAGCGGCGCATCGAGGAACAGGACGCCGCGCAAGTCGACGCCGAGGTCATCACCCCGATGCCCCCGCTGCTGCGCTACGACCTGTCCGCGGCCGACGGCCTGTCGCTCGCGCGGCACGTCAACGAGTTCACCGCGACCCTGTGCGCGGCCGACCCGGCCCGGCTGATCGGGTTCGGCATCGTGCCGATGCAGGACCCGGACGCCGCCACCACCGAGCTGAAGGCCATCCGGGACCAGGGCCTCGCCGGCGTCGAGATCGCCTCGAACATCCTCGGCCGCTCGATCGGCGACGAGCGGTTCCTGCCGTTCTTCGCCGAGGCGCAGCGGCTCGACCTCCCGGTGTTCGTGCACGCCATGCCCGCCCCGATCGACCGGCTCCCGATGTCGGCGATGGGCACCTACGTCGTGGGGCTGGAGGGCGCACTCGCCGCGGCGTCGATGATCACCGGGGGCACGGCCGCGGCGTGCCCGGACCTGCGGATCTCGTTCAGCCACGCCGCAGGCGGGTTCCCGCTCATGCTGCCGAGGGCCCAGTACTTCTGGAGCGGCGCCTGGAACGAGGAGCCGCCGGTCCCCGAGCGGGCACTCGCCCACGACGACGGGCCGTCCCCGGTGGAGTACGCCCGCCGCTTCTACTACGACTCGATGGTCTTCGACCGCAGGGCGCTGCGCTACCTCATCGACCTGCTGGGCCACGACCGGCTGCTCGTCGGCTCCGACTTCCCGGCCATGCCGCGCGAGGAGCCCGCGGGCCGCACGCTGCGGTCGATGGGGCTGCCCGCCGTCGTGCTGGAGGACATCACCTGGCACAACGCCTTCCGCTGGCTGGGGATCGACCCGCCGGCGTGACGGCAACGGGGTCAGGGCCGGGCGGCCGGCCGCGGGCCGAGGGTCCGGGAGATCGCCCGCGACGCCTGCGTGAGCACTCCGGCGAGCTCCCGCGGGCGGGCCTTCTCCGCCTCCACGACCACGCTGATCGCGGCGGTGACCTCCCGGGCGGCGTCGAGCACGGGCACCGCGACCACGAGGTCGGGCACCGTGATCTGCCCGCGGGCGACGGCCACCCCGGTCTGCCGGATGTGGGCGAGCCGGCGGCGCAGCTCGGCCGGGTCGACGACCGTCAGCGGGCTGAACCGCTCCAGCGGGGACTGCAGCACCTGCTCCTGGAAGTCCGGGTCGGAGTGCGCGAGCAGCACCAGCCCGGTGCCGGTGGCATGCATCGGCCACCGGTCCCCGACGCGGCTCGTGACGGGGTTGCGGACCCGCGCGCGGATCGCCTCGACGTAGACGACCTCCATGCCGTCCCGCACGCCGAGGTGGACGTTGCCCCGGGTGACCTGGTGCAGGTCCTCGAGGTGGGGGAAGGCCGCCTCGCGCAGCTCCAGCCCGCGCGGGGCGAGCGCGGACAGCTCCAGCAGGCGCAGCCCGACGGAGTAGCGCCCGTCGCGGTCGCGTTCAAGCGCCCCCCAGCCCACGAGCTCGCGGACGAGCCGGTGCGCGGTCGGCAGGGTCAGCCCGGCCCGCCGCGCGATGTCGCTGAGCGACAGGCAGCGGTGCCGCGGGCCGAACGCGTCGAGCACGGAGAGCATCCGGCCGGCGGCGGTGGGCCGCAGTGCCGTCGGTGAGGGAGCCGTCGGTGAGGGGGCCGTCGGTGAGGGGGACGTCGGTTGTGGGGGAGTAGGCGCAGTCGGGCTCACGGTCATCTCGCACCTCCGTTGGCACTGGCCGTTCGCGAGGGGTGGCCTCCGTTCCGCATCCGACGGCGCTGGCGGCCCGCCGGAGATCAGCCAGTGTCGTCAGTCGGAATGCGCTCTCACAAGGCCCTGTGGCGGCGCCCGGCGAGATCGGGCGGGACGTCGCACGCCGGCCGGGACAAATGACCTGCGCAGCGCGGGAGGGCCGCGCCGGCCGTCCCCGGCGGTGGCTGTGGACCCGCCCGAACTTGTCTTCCGTCCGACGAAAGCGGACTGCACCGCGGGTCGGCGGCTCGTCGACCCTGGACCGGAGATTCCGTGAGGCCGACCACGCCGGGCCGCGGGTGCGCTCCGCACCCCGACGCCGGCTGCGGCCCGACCTTCCGCACCGATCGGCCCCCGCGGCTCCTGGGAGCCAGCACCGATCGCTACCGAACGGGAGTATCCACGTGAGACGACGGATGCACAGGGTGTCGCTCCTCCTGGCCGGGCTCCTCGTCGTCGCCGGCTGTGGAGGCGGCGCCGGGTCCGCGGCCACGCCCGACGCCCCCACCGGCCCGCCGCAGCGCGGCGGGGAGCTCGTCGTCCTCGAGGACGCGGCCTTCGCCGGCGGCTGGCCGACCGGGCTCGACCCCGCGACCAACACCACCGGCGGGGCGAACATCTCGCAGATGAGCGCGATCTACGGAGGGCTGTTCCGGCTGCAGGCCGACGAGGACGGCTCGAACGCCGAGGTCGTCCCGCACCAGGCCGAGAGCTACGAGCTGCTCGACGGCGGGCAGACGGTGCGGATCACGCTCCGCGACGGGATCACCTTCACCGACGGCACCCCGTTCGACGCCGAGGCGGTGGCGTTCAACTTCCGGCGGGCCATCGAGTCCCCGTGCACCTGCTCACCGACGTGGCCGCTGGCGGAGAACGGCATCACGACCGATGGCCCGCTGACGGTGGTGCTGCAGTTCACCCGGCCCTACGCCGCGGTGATCAACGCGTTCCCCGTCTCGAACGTCAACTGGATCGCCTCGCCGACCGCACTCGAGACGCTCGGCGAGGAGCAGTTCAAGGTCACCCCGGTGGGCGCGGGCCCGTTCACGGTCGTGTCCAACCAGCTGAGCTCCGAGCTCGTGCTGGAGCGCAACCCGGACTACTTCCGGGAGGGGCTGCCGTATCTCGACACGCTGACCTTCCAGTCGATCGGCGGGGACCAGCCCGCCTACCAGGCGTTGCTCGCCGGGCAGGCGCAGGCCTATGAGGGCCTGAGCACCACGCCGCTGCTGGAGCAGGCGCAGTCGGCGGGCCGGCTCACCGTGACGGTGCAGCCGGCGACCTCGCCCTACGTCGTGCAGCTGAACACGAAGACCGCGCCCTTCGACGACGAGCGGGCCCGGGAGGCGATCTACCGCGCCACCGACTTCGCGGCGATCTCCCAGGGCCTGTTCCGCGGCCAGGACTACCCGGTCAGCCAGATGTTCACCGCCCCGGGCGGGCTGTTCCACCACGAGACCGTGGAGGGCTACCCCACCTACGACCTCGAGCGGGCCAAGGAGCTGGTCACCGAGCTCGGCGGCCTGACCGTCAAGCTGGGCACCCTCGGCAACTACGTGGCCGAGCAGGTGATGACTGCCCTGCAGACCCAGTGGCAGGACGCCGGCATCACGGTGGACATCGAGACCTACGAGCTGTCGACGCTGGTGCAGCAGTTCACCTCCGGCGAGTGGCAGGCGATGCTGCAGACCGCGGGCGCGTGGGACCCGGCGGCCGGTGTCGGCGTCGGCTTCCGCTTCGCGGCCACGTCGCCGTTCAGCGGCGTGGCCGACCCCGAGCTGGACCGGCTGCTCGACGCCGCCGCGGCCACCATCGACCCGGCCGAGCGGGAGCGGCTCTACGTCGAGGCCGGTCGCCTGATCAGCGACAACGCCTACGCCCCGTTCGGGCTGGCGTTCGCCCCGGCTAACCTCGCGGTCGAGGGGGTGTACGGCCCGGGGCTGACCACGAAGATCCCACCGATCGTCGTCAACACCGGGGTCCTGTGGGACGAGGTCTGGCGGGTGCAGCAGTGACGGGCGCCCTTGCCCCGTCCCCGTCCCGGCTCGCGCGGGCGGCCGGTTCGCCGAGCCTGCGGCTGGTCGCCCAGCGGCTGCTCATGGCCGTGCCGATCATCCTCGGGGTGAGCATCCTGACGTTCTGGGTGCTCAACCTCATCCCCGGGGGTGCCGCGCAGCAACTGCTCGGCCCCGAGGCCACGCCGGAACAGATCCGCGCGCTGGAGATCGAGCTCGGGCTCGACCAGCCCGCCCCGCTGCGCTACCTCGACTGGCTCGGCGGGGCCGTCACCGGCGACCTCGGCAGCTCGATCGTGAGCGGCCAGCCGGTCACCGCCCTGCTCGGTGACCGCCTCGCCGTCACCGGTGAGCTGGTGGCGCTGGCGTTCGTCGTGTCGCTCGGGCTCGCGGTGCCGGTCGCCCTGCTCGCCGCCTACCGGCCGAACCGGATGTTCGACCGGCTCAGCATGATCGTGAGCATCACCGGGCTGTCGGTCGCCAACTACGTGCTGGCCCTGCTGCTGGTGCTGGTGTTCGCGGTGCAGCTGGCGATGTTCCCGGCGATCGGGTTCGTCCCGCTGTCGGAGAGCGTCGTGGGCAACCTGCACGCGCTGGCCCTGCCGGCCGCCGCGATCGCCTTTCCGCTGTTCTGCTTCTACACCCGCTTCCTGCGCGGTGACCTGGTCGACCAGCTGCAGGGGGAGGACTACATCACCACGGCCAGGGCGAAGGGCATCGGCTCGTGGCAGGTGCTGCTGCGGCACGCCTTCCGCAACTCGTCGTTCGGCCTGATCACCGTGGTCGGGCTGAACCTCGGCACGCTGATCGGTGGCACCGTGATCATCGAGCAGATCTTCGCGCTGCCCGGGATCGGCCAGCTCATGCTGCAGGCGATCAACACCCGCGACTACGTGGTCGTGCAGGCGTGCGTCGTCGTGTTCGCCGTGATCGCGGTGCTGGCGAACCTGCTCGCCGACCTGCTCTACGCCGTACTCGACCCGAGGATCCGCTATGGCAGTCGTTTGATCAGGGCCTCGTGCTCGACGCAGGCCCCGTACTCCAGTGCGGTGCGGCCGGGCCAGATCGGCTCGCCGATGATCCGCACGTGCCGGTCGGGGTGCGGGTCGGCCGCGGCGTGCAGCACCTCGGCCAGGATCCGGCCCGGGTTGCGGCCTCGCTCGCTCATGTCGAGAAGCTGCACGCGGTCGGCCGCGGAGCCCAGCTCGGTCCGCAGCAGCGCCAGGTTCCCCGGCGGAACGGCCACCGCGACGGGGTCACCGGCGGCGAGCCCGTCGAGGACGAACGGGACCGTTCCGGCGAGGTACTCCGCGTCGCCGCGGTAGAACAGGGCGGGATGGGTGAAGGGATCGGCGGCGGGCGCTGCCGGAGACCGCTCCATCCGCCCCGTCCCGTCCCCGGTGTCCGTGTCGCCGCCCGGACCTCGATGGTACGCCCAGCGCCCGCGTCCACAGCGACCGGACCTGTCGAGAACCTTGCATCAGCGCCGGCGGCCATGGAGGAGGGCACCGGCAGGAGTGGGACGTGGCGCTGTGGGGTAAGTCCTTCGGACTGCGGCAGGCCGCCGGACACGAGGGCGGCAGCGCGGGCGGCCGGTTGGAGGATCCCGATGCTCGGCGACGAGCGAACGAGCGCAGCCGCGACGCCGTTGGTGCCCGCCGTGGTGCGGGTCCGGCTTCCCCGCCCCGCCGCGCCTGCTGCGGTGGAGGCGGTGCTGACCCGGGCGATCGCGGACACCGACCCGCCGATGATCCCCGAGGTCGTCTGGATCCCGGTGTTCGGTGCCGCTCGTGCGGCCCGTCGGCGTCCCGAGCTGACCTACGCCGTGGTGCTCGAGCCCGCAGCCGGATGCGTGGGCGAGAGCGACGAGCGGATCCTGCGGACCGCGAGGCGAGCGGCCAAGTCCGCGTTGCGGCGCGCCTTCGGGAAGAGGTCCGAGGTCGCGGTCAGGCTCGCGCGCGAGCCCGAGGAAGTGGCGGCATGCTTCCGGGCGATGATCGGTAATCCGCGGGACGGGTGTCCCTGATCTCCGAGGGGAGGGGTGCGGGCCGGGGCGCCGGGTCGCCGCTGCTGGTTCAGCCCGCGCAACACCGCGGCCAGCACGGCGCCGTAGACGACGTGCCCAGCGACGAGTGCGGCCTGGCGGCCCGGGGCGTCGCGGTCCGGTGGGGCCATCGCCCCCGTCGCGGGGACCCACCCGATGTAGCTGATCGCCCAGAGCAAAAGGGCGTAGCCGACCCCCACGCCCGGGCCCGCCTCGGGGCGACGGCGTCGGGTGAGCAGGGCGAACAGCGCGCCGCACGAGGTGCCGTAGCCGAAGTGCGCCAGCACCGCGAGCAGTCCCTCGGCGGTGACGCCGTGGGCGGGGCTGCCCGTCAGCACGGTCCGGACGATCAGCGTCGGTGGTTGGCGGGTGAACGCGGTCGCGCGGCGTCCCGCCTCGAGGACGCCGCTCATGACGGTGGTCGCGACGACACCGGCGGCGGCCCCCCGGATCACGGCTACGGATGTGCGCACGTTGTGCTCCACCTCTCTCGGGTCCTCCGGCGGGTGCGCGCAGCCCTGCACAGGCTCCGGCGAACCCTGGTCTGTGCGCCCCGCCCCCGTCCCGAGCGCCTCCCGTCGACGGTCAGGTGCCCGCGGGTCCGCCTCCACAAACGCCGGCACCCCCTGCCTGCGCCGCACGTCCTGCCGTGACCGATCAGCATGGACGTCATCTCCGGGCGGTTAGCCCGTGGTGGCAGGGGGAGCCTGTTGCTGTGGCGCAAGTAGGGACGGGGACCATCGAGACCCACGTGCCCGCGCGGATGGACCGCCTGCCATCGGCGCGGTGGCACGAGCGCGTCCTCGGCGGGCCGGCACCGTGGCGACAGGAGCATCGACCGCGAAGGGTGGCGGTCCCGATCGGGCGCGACGACGACCTCGCCGCACCGGGAACCCGGTGATGGGTGCACCGAGCGGCTTCAGCAGCCGGTGGCGGCGGGTCGGGGCGCTGCGCATGCACGCGCTGCAGGCCGACGGTCCCGAGTCGGCGCCGCCGGTCGTCCTCCTGCCCGGCCTGGTCACGGGCAGCCGGTCCCTGGTGCCGTTGGCACGCGCGCTGACGCGGTACGGGCTGCGGCCGTGGCTGCCCGACCCGGCGGGGTTCGGCTACAGCGACAAGCCGGCCCGGGCGTTGGCGATCAGGGAGCAGGCCGACATCGTCGCGGAGTGGCTGCACGACGAAGGCCTGGCACCGGCCCGGCTGCTGGGCAACTCGGTCGGCTCGCAGCTCGCGGTCGCGGTGGCGGCGGGGCACGGCGACATCGCGTCCCGGCTGGTGTTGCTCGCCCCGACACTGTGGCCGGCGCTCCGGCGGGCGTTCGGGTGGCTGCGCGCACTGCCGCAGCCGAGGGGCAGCCGTGACCGGCCCACGGGGCGCACCCGGATCCGGTTGCTCGCCGACGCGCACGACCGCATGGGCGACGACCCCTCGCTGCGCCTGCTCAACGTCGCCTCGTACGCGTTCGCGAGTGTTCCGCGAGCGGTGAGCACCGCGCGCTTCGCGGTGTCGGAGGAGATGGAGCGCGGCCTGCCGCGGGTGGCGGCGCCGACGCTGCTCGTGCGCGCCGACCGGGACCCCATGTCGTCACTGCCCTGGGCGCGGCACCTCGTCGGGCTGCTCCCCGACGGCCGGTTGGCCCGGTTGCCGGGCCACGGCCACACCGCCTTCTACTTCGCCCCCGACGCGGTCGCCGGCGTCGTCGGGCCGTTCCTCCGGCCGGACGCACCGGGGCGGCTCCCGCCTCCCGAACGCGGGAGCGGGTAGGACGGGGCATCAGCGCAGGGCGCGGTGGCCCGCGACCAGGCGGTGGGCGGCCCCGATCGCGACGACGGCCGCCCAGCCGAGCGCGATCTCCCCCGCCCAGAACGGCAGGAGCAGCCATGCCGTGTGCACGACGATCGTCTCCGTGCCCTCGGCGAGGCCACCCAGGAACGACAGCGAGCGCCCGTCGTCCAGACGTCGACCGGCGCGTTCGGCGATCGAGGAGAAGGCCAGGAACGCGGCGCCGTTGACGTAGTACGCGAGCAGCACGAGCAGGAACGGCCACAGCGGGCCGCCGGCGCCGATCGCCACCCCGACCACGGTGGCCCCGTAGACGGTGAAGTCGGCCGTGATGTCGAAGAACCCGCCTGCCCCGGCGTCCCAGTGTCCCTGCGCACGCCGTCGCCGGGCGAGCGGACCGTCGAGCCCGTCGGCCACCCGGGAGACCAGCCACAGCACCACCGACGCGGTCCACCAGCCGGCCGCCGCCGTGGCGGCGCTGGCGAGGCCGAGCACGAGTCCCGCGGCGGTGAGCCGGTCGGGGGAGATCCAGGGCCGGTCGAGCGTCGCCGCGACGCGGGTCAGCGGCCCGTCCAGCACCCGCCGGACCGGTGCGTCCAGCATCAGTTCTCCGCCCCCGCGGTGGCCCGTCGCCTGCGGCGGGCCACGAGCGCGCCCGCGACGGCCAGCACCGCGAGCCCGCCGACCGCGAGCAGGAACGGGACGGATCCGGGCGTCGCGCCGTACGCGCCGATGGTGACGTAGGCCGTGGCGCCGGGGAGGATCCCGACGGCCGTGCCGAGCACGTAGTCGCGGAAGCGGACGGCGCTGAGTCCGTAGGCGTAGTTGAGGGTGGTGAACGGCAGCAGCGGAACGAGCCGGGTGCCGATCACGGCGAGCAGCCCGCGGCGGCGCAGCAGCGCGTCGAGGGCGCGCAGCCGCCTGCTGTCCACCCGTTCCACCGCGGCGCGGCCGAGCACGCGGGCCAGCCCGAACCCGGCGACCGCGCCCGCGAGCGCCCCGGCCATGACGACGGTGAGCCCGGTGGCGAGCCCGAACAGGACCCCGGCCCCGACACTCAGGACGGTCGTCGGGGCAGGCGTGAGCGACAACGCCGTGTAGACCCCCGCGTACAGCACGGGCCCGGCCCATCCCGCGGCGGCGACGTCGGCCCGCACCGCGTCCACCGTGGGAAGGTCGACCGTCAGCGCCACGGCAACCCCGGCCACGACCACGGCCAGCAGGATCAGGGGGCGGACCCACCAGCGTTCGCGCATGCTCCTCCTCGTCCGATCGACCCCTCCCGGCCGGCGGCAGGTGGGCAACCCGCTCGGGATCCGGATTCTTCCGCGGGGATCGGGAAGCAGAATGCGGCATCCGCGGGTTTCGTCCGCGGCCTGGAACCCGACACCCCCTGGAGCCGCCCGTGCCCCGCCCGTTCGCCCGCCGGATCGCCATCGCGTTCGCCGCCGCGCTCGCCCTCGCCGGCTGCGCGGGAGCCGAGGCCGAGCAGGCGGCCGCCGCCCCCGACCCGGACGACTGGTCTGCCGTGCTGGACGCGACGCGCGGGCAGACGCTGGACTGGTACATGTACACCGGCGACGAGGCGATCAACGCCGTCGTGGAGGGCTATGTCGCCCGCCGGCTCGCCGACGAGTACGGGATCACGCTCGAGGTCATCGGGGTCGCCGACACCGCCGACGCGGTGAACAAGGTGCTCGCCGAGCGGCAGGCGGGCGTCGACGCCGGCGGTGCCGTGGACGCGATCTGGATCAACGGCGAGAACTTCGTCACCGGGAAGCAGGCCGGGCTGTGGCTCTGCGGCTACCCGGAACGGCTGCCGAACGCTCGCTTCGTCGACCTGACCGACCCGGCCGTGCGCAACGACTTCGGCGTCCCGGTCGACGGGTGTGAGGCGGCCTGGATGCGCGCGGACTCGGCGCTGGTCTACGACAGCGCGCGGCTGGGCGCCGACGACGTGGCGTCGCTGGCCGCCCTGGGCGATTGGGCGCGCGCGAACCCCGGCCTGTTCACCTACCCGGCGCCGCCCGACTTCACCGGGTCGATGGTGGTGCGCACGTACCTCTACGACACCGCGGACGACCCGGCGGTCGTCGCCGGTCCGTTCGACGAGGCGGCGTTCGCGCCGCTGGCGGAGCGGCTGTGGGCCCGGCTGGAGGCGCTGGAGCCCGCGCTGTGGCGTGGCGGCGAGACCTATCCGACCAGCCAGACGGCCGTGGAGCAGCTGTTCGCCGCCGGGGAGATCGCCGCCTACTTCACCTACGGGCCCGGCACCGTCGCTGCCAAGGTGGACGACGGTGTGTTCCCGGCGACCACCCGGCAGGCGGTGCCGAGCGTCGGCAACATCGGCAACGTCAGCAACATCGCGATCCCGGCGAACGCGTCGGACCCGGCGGCCGCGCTGGTGCTGGCGAACCTGCTGCAGGACCCGGAGACCCAGCTGCGCTTCTACGTCGACGCCGGCATCCACCCCGTGATCGAGCTCGACCGGACCGCCCCGGACATCCAGCAGCGGTTCGCGGCGGTGTCGCCCGGCCCGTCGGTGCTCCCGATCCGGGAGCTCACGGCGAACACGCTGCCCGAACCGGAGCCCGCGTACATCACCGCCGTCGAGGACGGCTGGACCACGCACGTGCTGCAGCAGTGACGAGCGGTCGTCCCCGTCGCCCGGCAGCCCGACCGCAGCTGCAGCGCGGGCTGCGGATCGCGCTCCTGCTCGCCCCGGCGCTGACGGTCGTGGTCGTGCTGTTCCTCGGCGGCCTCGGCCAGGCCGTCGCCCAGAGCCTGGGGTACCAGCCGTTCCTGCCGGCGCGTCCGCTCGGCCTCGACGCCTACCGCGCGCTGTGGGCCGATCCCGCGGTGCGGGCGTCGGTCGGGCTGACCCTGCGCATCGGGCTGCTGTCCACCGTGCTCGCCGCCGTGCTGGGCGTGGCGGCGGCGCTGCTGGTGCGCTCGCTCGGGCGCACCCGGCCCGCGTTCGCGGCGCTGCTGCAGGTGAGCCTGCCGGTGCCGCACATTGTCGCGGCGCTGTGCATGGTGCTGCTGCTCGGGCAGAGCGGCCTGCTGTCCCGGCTGGCCCACGCCGCCGGGCTGACCGGGGCGCCGTCGGAGTTCCCGCCGCTCACCCAGGACGCGTTCGGCTGGGGGATCATCGCTTCGTACGTGTGGAAGGAGGCGCCGTTCGTCGCCGTCGTGGTGCTCGCCGTGCTGTCGTCGGGGGTCGCCGACCTCGAGGACGCCGCGCGTGCACTCGGCGCCGGTGCCTGGCAGCGGCTCGGGCACGTCGTGCTGCCTGCGGTCGCGCCGGCGGTGGGAGCGGCGTCGGTGCTGGTCTTCGCCTTCACGGTGGGGTCCTACGAGGTGCCGTTCCTGCTGGGGCGCCCGTTCCCCACCACCCTGCCCGTGGTGGCCTACCAGCAGTTCCGCGACCCGGACCTGACCGCGCGTCCGCTCGCCATGGCGATCAGCGTGCTCACCGCGGTGCTCGTGGGACTGTGCGCGCTGGCCTACCTCGCGCTGACCGAACGACTGAGGAAGGTGACCCGGTGAGACGCGCCGTCGGACCGCTGCTGCTGGGGTCGGGGGTGCTGCTGCCGCTGGCCCCGCTGCTGCTGTGGGCCGGAACCGGGCAGTGGCGCCATCCGGCGCTGCTGCCGCAGGAGCTCTCGGCCAGAGGGCTGCAGCTCGTCCTCGACCCGGCGGTGCGCGAGGCGCTCGCGACCTCGGCGGTGATCGCCGGGTCGGTGGCGGCGCTCGCCGCCGTCATCGGGTGCGCGGCGGGCCGGGCGCTGGGCTCGTACTCCTTCCCCGGTCGACGGGCCGTGCAGTTCCTCCTGCTGGCCCCGGCGATCGTGCCGACGATCGCGGTGACGCTCGGCATCCAGGTCTTCTTCCTGCGCTACGGCCTCGCCGACACCGTCGCGGGCGTCGTGCTGGTGCACCTCGTGCCCACGGTGCCCTACGTGAGCCTGGTGATGGGCGCCGCGTTCGCGAACCTCGATCCCGGACTCGAGGAGCAGGCCCGGGTGCTCGGCGCCGGCCCGGTCCGGCGGCTGCTGCTGGTCACGCTGCCGGCCGTGCGGCCGGGGCTGGTGGTGGCCGCGTTCTTCGCGTTCCTCATCTCCTGGAGCGAGTACATCCTCACGCTGCTCGTCGGCGGGGGCGCCGTCCGGACGCTCCCGCTGCTGCTCTTCGCCGCGATCGGCGCCGCCGACCACACCGCAGCCGCCGCGCTGGCGCTCGTCATCGCGCTGCCGCCACTGGTGCTGGTGGGGCTGACCGCGCGGCATCTCACCGGGCGCACACCCGCCGTCATCGGGTTCGGCAGGCTGTGAGCGCACCCGCTCCGCGCGACCTGACGGTGGCCGGGCTCCGGGTCGCCTACCGGCCGGGAGTCGCCGTGGTCGACGGCGTCGACCTCACGGTGCCGGCCGCCACCCTCACCGCCCTGCTCGGCGCTTCGGGCTGTGGCAAGACGACGCTGCTCAAGACCGTCGCCGGCCTGCTGACCGCCGACGGCGGGGACGTCCGCATCGGCGGCGGCTCCGTGCTCGACGTCCCGGCCGAGCGCCGGCCGGTCGGGCTGGTCTTCCAGAAGCCGCTGCTGTTCCCCCACCTGTCCGTCGGCGACAACGTGGCGTTCGGGCTGCGCATGTCCGGGGTGCGCAAGCGGGAACGGCGGCGGCGCGCGGCCGAGATGCTGGACCTGGTGGGGCTGGCCGGGTTCGCGGGGCGGGGCGTCCGGGAGCTGTCGGGCGGCCAGGAGCAGCGGGTGGCGCTGGCCCGTGCGCTCGTGCTCGACCCACAGGTCCTCCTGCTCGACGAGCCGTTCTCCCAGCTCGACGCGCAGCTGCGGGCACGGATGCGCGAGCTGGTCCGGGACCTCCAGCGGGAGCTGTCGATCACGACCCTGTTCGTCACACACGACCAGCAGGAGGCCGTCGAGGTCGCCGACCGCATCGCGCTGATGGTCGAGGGCCGCATCGAGGCCCACGAGGAACCCCCCGAGTTCTACTCCCGGCCCCCGACGCTGCGTGCCGCCCGTTTCTTCGGGGCCACCAACGAGATCCCGGGCACGCTCGCGGGCACGACGTTCGCGTGCGCCGCCGGGGACCTGCGCGTCGCGGCGGGCGACCGGGACGGCCCGGGGGTGCTCGTGGTGCGGCCCGAGGCGCTGCTCCTGCACACCGGTGTGTCCGAGCCGTCGGCGACGACCGACCCGGTGCCCGCGCGCGTCACCGAGGCCCGCTTCCGCGGCACCCACCGATCGGTGGAGGTGCTGCTGCGCGGGGACGTCCCGGTGACCGTCACCGTGCCCCCGGCGCTCCGCCTCGCGCCCGGGGACGCGGTGGCGATCGAGTTCCCCCCGGCGGCCTGCCGGGTACTGCCGCCGGACGGACCGCAGCAGCAGGTTCCGGCCGCGGCCCACACCCCATCGACGACGGAAGGCGAGCGATCCCGTGCGTCATGAGTCCGTCCGGCTGCGCCTCGCCGGCATCGTGCTGACCGATGCCGGCACCGGAGCACCCACCGACCTGACGGGGTTGCCCGGCGTCGCAGTGCTCACGTTGATCCGCCACCGCTTCTGACTGCCCTGCCAGCAGCACCTGGTCCAGGTGCAGCAGCAGCTCGACGGGGCGGTCCCGCTGGTCACCGTCGGGTTCAGTCCGCCGGCGGCCCTCGACGCGCTCGCCGACCACCTGGGGCTCACCGGCACGGTGCTGTCGGATCCGGACCGCGACCTGTACCGGCTGCTGGGGCTGGGGCGCGCACCCGTCTGGCAGGTGTACTCGCCGGGCACCCTCCTGCACTACGCGCGCGCCGTCGCGCGGGGCAGGCGGCTGCAGAAGCCCGTGGAGGACACCCGGCAGCTGGGGGGCGACGCGCTCGTCGTCGACGGGGTGGTCCGCCGGATCTGGCGTCCGCGGACCCCAGACGACCGCGCCGACCCCAGGGTGATCGCGGCCGGCGCCCGTGCCATCGGCGGAGGCGCGGCCTAGCCTGGCCGATCGGCTGCCTGCGCGATCGCCCAGGCCGCGTTGATCAGCCCGATGTGCGAGAGCGCCTGTGGGAAGTTGCCGATCAAGGTGTGGTCGCCCAGGTCGATCTCCTCCGACAGCAGCCCGACGTCGTTGGCGTACCCGGTGACGCGTTCGAAGATCTCGGTGGCGCGGTCGACCTGCCCGGCGAGGGCCCGGCACGCGGCCAGCCAGTACGAGCAGATGACGAACGCGCCCTCGTCACTCGCGCCGGTCCAGCGCTGCACCAGGCCGTCCCGGGACAGGTCCCGCTCGATCGTGTCCACCGTGGCCAGGACGCGGTCGTCGTCGCCCGGGAGGAATCCGACGATGGGCATGAGCAGCACCGCCGCGTCGAGGTGATCGGACCCGAACGCCCCGGTGAACGCCCCGACGTCGCCGTTCCAACCGCGGTCCAGGATCGCTTTGCGGATCTCCTCCCGTGCCGTCTCCCACCGCGCGACGTCGGCCCCGGCACCCAGCCGGTCGGCGAGCCGCACGGCGCGGTCGAGGGCGACCCAGCACATCAGCTTCGACGTCAGGTAGTCGCGTTCGCCTTCGCGGCCCTCCCAGATCCCGGCGTCGGGCTCCCGCCAGCTCGCCGCGGCGCGATCGGCGAGCGCACGCAGGAAAGCGGCGGTGGCCGGGGGCGGATCACCCAGCTGGTCCCGCAGCACCCAGGCGCATTCGAGCACCTCACCGAGCACGTCGAGCTGCTTCTGCCGCCAGGCGTCGTTGCCGACCCGCACCGGCCTGCTGCAGGCGTGACCGTTGAGGTGCTCGAGCCGGTGTTCGGTCAGGTCGCGCTCCCCGCCGGCGCCGAGGATGACGGGCACGGGCCCGTCGCCGAGGGGACCGGCGGAGGCGGTCATCCAGTCGAAGAACTGCTGGGCCTCGTCGGGGCAGGCCGCCACCCACAGCGCCTTGAGCGTGAAGCTGCCGTCGCGCAGCCAGCCGAACCGGTAGTCCCAGTTCGCGTCGCCCCCCACCACCTCCGGCAGCGAGGTGGTGGGAGCGGCGATCACCGCGCCGGTCGGCTGGTAGGTCAGCGCCTGCAGCACCAGGCCGCTGCGGATCACCTGCTCCCGGTACGGCCCCTCGTAGGTGCGGTGCATCCGAGCCCACGACCGCCACCCCTCGGTCGTGTCCCGCAGCGCGGCGCGCGCGTCCAGCGGAGGGCCGACCGGATCGACGGCCCGCCGGTGGCGCAGGGCGAACACGGCGTCGTCCCCAGCACGCAGGGTGAACCGCGCGACCACGCCGGCTCCTTCGGGCGTCACGGGCCGGTCGCCGGTGAGCGTCAGCCGGTCGGCGCCACGGCGAGCTCGACCCCGCTCGCCGTGGGCGTGACCTGCGGGGTGATCAAGCCGTACTCCGGGCGCGCGGCGAGCTCGAGCTCAACGTCGACGTCGCCGTGCACGGCCTCGACCTGCCGCAGCAGCACGTGGGGTGACGCCTGGCCGATCCCGTGTCCCCGCTCACCCGGGCCGAACGCGAGCGCGTCGGTGAGCCACAGCACGCCGCTCCCGGTCGTGAACTCCGTCCGCACAACCATCGTCTCGGGAAGGTAGTGGCGACGCACCGACGACGGCCCGGACGGCCGGATCGACCAGTGCCCCGCGCCCGGGTCGAGCAGCCGGGCGAACACGCTCGGCGCGTCGAACCGGGCCGGGCACCACCAGTCCACGGAGCCCTCGCGCGACACCAGCGCGGCACTTTGACAGTCCCCGAGCAGCGCGTGGTCGGCGATGGACGTCATCTGAGCCCTGTACCCCGGTTCCTGCCGACCACCCCGTCCGTTCCGGCTCACTCCGGATCGGTGACACCCCCGGACCGGGCGAGCGACCGGTTGAACGCGCGGAGGCGGTGCAGCGCGAGTTCGTCGACGTCCTGGGTCCCGCTGCGCAGGGCCTGCTTGATCGCCCGATAGGTCTGCGCGTGCAGGCCGCAGCGGCGGCACTCCTCGAGGTGCTCGGCGACGCGGGCCGCCGTGAGCTCGTCGGCCTCGCCGTCGAGGTAGCGCTGCAACACGCGGGACGTCCGGAAGCAGCGGGCCATCTCGGACAGCGACATGAGGGTCATCATCGGCTCCGGCGGGGGACGAGCCCGGTTGCCACCAGGCGGGTGCGGATGCGGGCGCGGGCGCGATGCAGGCGGCTCATCACGGTGCCGCGGGGGATGCCGAGGGCCTGGGCCGCCTCGGCATAGGTGAGGCCGTCGACGTCGACGAGCTGGACCACGACGCGGTGCGCGGTGGGCAGTACGGCCAGTGCCTCGGCGACCACGGCCTCGAACTGCGCATCGACCACGACCTCCTCGGCGCTGTCCGCGGCGCCGCTTCGCTCGAGCAGCCCGGCGGCCTCCTCGTCGGCGTGCAGCAGGCTCGGCAGCCGGGTGCGCGCCCGGTTGCGGTGGGTGTTGCGCAGGATGGTCAGCAGCCACGCGCGCGGGGGTGAGCACCGTCGAAGCGGTCGACGGCTCGGTAGGCGCGGACGAGGGTGTCCTGCACGAGGTCCTCGGCGTCGGCCCGTTGTCCCGCGAGGGTGAGCGCCACGCGGTAGAGGACGGCGACCTCCGGTTCCACGTAGCGGGCGAACGCCGCCGTGCGGGCCCGCCTCGCGTCGTCCGGTGCCGGGGCCGGTTGGTCGGTCACGTCGTCGGAACCCGCGGCGGCGCCGGGGCGATTCCCTCCCGGCCGCACCACGACCGGACGGTCGCCGTTGTGTAACCCACGTCACCGACAGCCGCCGACGCACTCGCCATGCTCGCCGGAGCCGGCGCGCAACCGGCGGGCCGGCGGCCTTCGGAGGCGACGATGGCGACGAACATGCGGGCGGATGCAGGACTCGTGTCGCGGGCGGCGAACGGGGTGGTGGCCGGGATCGCCGGTGGGATCGTGTTCGGGATCCTGATGGCGATGATGGGGATGCTGCCGATGGTGGCGATGCTCGTCGGATCCTCCAGTGCCGTGGTGGGCGCGGTGATGCACCTGGTGATCTCGGCCGCGTTCGGGCTGGTGTTCGCTGTGGCCGTGCCGGCCACCGGCACCGGCGCGCTGTTGGGCGCAGGCGCGATCTACGGGGTTCTGCTGTGGGTGGTCGGTCCATTGCTGATCATGCCGGCGTGGCTGGGCATGCCACTGTTCATGATCAACGGAATGACGCTGATGAGCCTGCTGGGACACGTGCTCTACGGGCTGGTCGCCGCCGGTGTCCTGGCGGCGCTGCGGCGGCGGACCGTGCGGGCGTGACGGCCCGCGCTCCGCTGCGGGTGATCGTGGCGGCGGGGTGCGCCGGCTGCCGCTACGCGCGCGACCTCGTCGACGCGGTCCGGCGGCTGCGTCCCCGGCAACCGGTCGAGGTGATCGACCTCGCCGATCGCACGGCCCACGTCCCGCCCGGCGTGATCGGCACACCCACGTTCATGCTCGGGGAGCGGATCGTCTCGCTCGGCAATCCTGCATTGGACGATCTGCTCGCCACACTGGACCGAACACACGCATGAGCGGCGCGCGTGGGCGGCGAGCGAACGGGGTGCCCGATGGACGACGACCACTACTGTCTGGCGGAGGTGGCACTGTTCCGCGACCTGTCCCGACGGGAGATGTCCGCGATGGCGGCCGCGGCCCCGATGCGGACCGTTTCAGCGGGACAGGTGGTCTACGACCCCGGGCGCCCGGTGAGCGTGCTGTTCATCGTCAAGACCGGCCGGTTCCGGCTGTACCGGGTACTGGCCGACGGGCGCACCGTCACCACGGCCGTGCCCGGTCCCGGTGCGGTGTTCGGTGAGATGGACCTGCTGGGCATGCGCATGGGCGGAACGTGGGCGGAGGCGCTGGAGGCGGGCGACCTATGCCTGATGAGCCGCGCCGACGTCCGGGGCATGCTGCTGAGCGATCCGCGGATCGCCACCCGGATCGCCGAGCAGCTCGGCGCCCGGATCGCCGAGCTGGAGCAGCGGCTGACCGATGTGGTGGGCAAGTCCGTCGTCGAGCGCACGGCGCACACGCTGTGCGCATTGACGGGAGAGGCCGCGGCCGGCCACGAACCGGAACCGGTGCGGCTCACCCACGGGCAGCTGGCCGGGCTGGTCGGAGCAACCCGCGAGCGCACCACGACGGCGCTCGGCGAGCTCGCCGACCGCGGGCTGGTGTCGTTGCACCGCGGCAAGGTCCGCATCCGGGACCGGAACCGCCTCGCGGCGGTGGCCGACGGGGCCGACCGCCGGGCGACGGGGTGACCGCTAGAGGTCAGGACACGGCCGGGGCGCGCGGCACGTCCAGGTCGGTGCGCACGTAGTGGTTGAAGTAGTTCGTGAACAGGTTCACGGCCAGGTGGGCGAACGCCTCCGTCAGCTCGGCCTCGCTCCAGCCGGCGTCCACGGCCTGCTTCCAGGTGCGGTCCTCGACCTCCCCGGTCCGGCCTGCGGCCTCCCGGACGACGTCGAGCAGGGCATCGAGCTTGTCGTCGCCGGCGGCCCGCCCGCCGCGGATGGCGACCATCTGCTCCTCGCCCAGTCCGGCGGCCTTGCCTCCGAGCGTGTGGGCGGCCTGGCAGTAGTCGCAGTGGTCCACCGCGCCGACGGTCAGGGCGATCGCCTCGCGGGTCGCGGCGTCGAAGCTCCCGTGCGTCGCGATGGCGTCCTGCATGCCGGTGTAGGCGGCGAGCACGACGGGGGAGTGCGCCATCTCGGCGTGGATGTTGAGCAGCTTGCCCATCTTCTTCTGCAACTTCTCGAGGGCCGGACGGGTCTGCTCGGGGGCGGTGTCCATGCTGTGGACGGGGATGCGGGGCACGTGGTCCTCCAACCGGTCGCTTCCGGACAACCCGGGGGTAACCCGTCGGGCCCGCGCCGGCCTTCACCGATCCCCGGTGACGTGCGTCACGCCACCCGGGGCGGCGGCACCGGCGGCGGCTCGCCGACGCATCAGCACCTCGTATCGGACGGGCCCGGTGCGGGTAGCCGGGCAGCATGATGGAGCGGGAACGAACGGTCGACGGCGAGCCGATCCGATGGCTCGAGCACGGCGCTGGGCCGCCGGTCGTGCTGGTGCACGGCATCCCGACCTCGCCGCGGCTGTGGCGCCACGTGGTCCCGCTGGTACGGGGGCGCTGTCTTGCACTGGAGATGCGCGGCTACGGGGCGGGCATCCCGGACGGGGAGGGGCGCGATCTCGGCCTCGCTGCGCAGGCGCAGCGACTGCTGCGGTGGCTGGACGCGCTCGAGATCGAGGCACCGGTCCTGGTCGGCCACGACCTCGGCGGCGGGGTGGCGCAGATCGCCGCGGTGCACGCGCCCGGCCGGTTCGCGGGGCTCGTGCTCACCAACGCGGTGTGCTACGACTCCTGGCCCATCCCGAGCGTCAAGGCGATGCAGCGCACCGCCCCCGTCCTGCGCCACCTGCCCGAGGTCGGGCTCTACCCGAGCTTCGTGCAACTGCTGCACCGTGGACACGACGACCGGAGGCGGGCGCTGGAGTCGATCGGCGTGCACTGGCAGCACTACGTCACCCACGGCGCGGCGCGCGGCCTGATGCGGCAGGTCCGCGCCCTCGACGTGCGGGACACCCTGGCGGTGGCCGACCGGCTGCCCACGCTCGGCCTGCCCGCGCGGGTGGTGTGGGGCGAGGCCGACCGGTTCCAGAAGGTCGGGTACGGCCGGCGCCTCGCCGCCGACCTGGGCACCGACCTGCGGCCCATCCGCGGCGGAAGGCACTTCACGCCCGAGGACCACCCGGGCGCGATCGCCGAGGCCGTGAACGAGCTGCTGCCGGCCGGCCCTCCGTGAGCCGTCACCTCGTCAGGTCGGCCTCCACGGCCTCGAACGCCTTGCGCGCCGCGATGAGCACCGGGTCCCACACCGGCGCGAAGGGTGGCGCGTAGGACAGGTCGAGCCCGAGGATCTCGTCGACGCCCATCTCGTTCCAGATCGTCGCGGCCAGCACGTCGATCCGCTTGGCCGCGCCCTCCCGGCCGACGATCTGCGCGCCGAGCAGCCGCCCGCTGCGCTTCTCGGCGAGGAGCTTGGTCCGGATGGGCCGGGCGCCCGGGAAGTAGCCCGCCCGCGTCGTGGAGTCCACCGACGCGGTGACGTAGCAGAAGCCGGCTTCCTCCGCCTCCGCCTCGGACAGCCCGGTGCGGGCCACCTCCAGGTCGCACACCTTGGTGACCGCCGTGCCGATGACGCCCGGGAAGGTCGCGTAGCCGCCGCCGAGGTTGATCCCGGCGACGCGGCCCTGCTTGTTGGCGTGGGTGCCGAGCGCCACGACCACGCGCCTGCCGGACAGGCGGTGCAGCGACTCGACGCAGTCACCCGCCGCCCACACACCCTCGACCTGCGTGCGCATCCGGTTGTCGACGGCGATGCCGCCGGACGGGCCGAGCGGGATCCCGGCGTCGCGGGCGAGTGCGACGTTCGGGCGCACGCCCAGGCCGAGCACGACGAGGTCGGCGGGCAGGGTGCGGCCGGCCTCCGTGTGCACCGCGACGGCCCGCCCGTCCGGGTCGGTCTCGATCCCGGCGACCGCCTCGGAGAGGACGAGCGAGACCCCGCGGCCGCGCACGGCGTCGGCGATGAACTCCCCGACGTCGGGGTCGAACGTGCCGACCGGGGTGGCCGCCTGGTCGACGACGGTGGCCTCGAGCCCGCGGACCACGCACGCCTCGGCGATCTCCAGGCCGATGTAGCCGCCCCCGATCACGACGACCCGGCGCACCCGGCCGCTCGTCAGCTCGGCCCGCAGCGCGGCGCCGTCGTCGAGGGTCTGCACGCCGTACACCCCGCCGGCGTCGATCCCGGGGACCGGCGGGCGCATCGGCACGCTGCCCGCCGCGTAGACCAGGTCGTCGAACGGCTCGTCGTACTCCCGGCCGCGTTCGAGGTCCCGCGCGCGCACCGTCCGGGCGGCCAGGTCGATCGCGACGACCTCGGTGCGGATGCGCACGTCGATCCCGTTCGCCCGGTGCTGGTCGGGGCTGCGCGAGACGAGGTCCTCCTCGTGCTCCACGGCGCCACTGATCCAGTAGGGGACACCGCAGGCCGAGTACGACGTGGCCCGGCCGCGTTCGAACGCCACCACGTCCAGGTCGTCCCGGCCGCGTTTCCTGCGGGCCTGGCTGGCCGCGCTCATCCCCGCCGCGTCGCCGCCGACCACCACGAGCCGCTTGCGTGACATGCCCCGAACCTGCCACCCACGAGCACCCCTTGCCGGACGGGGTGCGGGGCACCACCCTCGTCGTGGTGGTCACCGAGCCCCTGGACGAGCGCGCCACCTGGCGGCCCGGGCACGGCTCGCGACCGTTCCGACGAGACTGGAGTGCGATGACCGTGCAGGCCGACAACCCGGTGCAGCACCCGATCCGGATCTTCCGCGCTCAGCGGGTGATCACCATGGCCGGCCCGGACGCCACCGCGTTCGCCACCTGCGGTGAGCGGGTCGTGGCCACGGGCAGCGCCGAGGAGATGCGGGGCCGGTTCCCCGACGCGGAGACCGTCGATCTCGGTCACGGCAGGGGGCATGTCGTCGTCCCCGGCTTCCACGACGCCCACGCCCACCCGTCCTGGGGCGCCGAGGCGAAGCTGCACGTCGACCTCTCGCCGGAGCGGGTGGGCTCGCTGGCCGAGCTGACGGCGGCGCTCACCGACGCCGTCGCCGGCACGCCCCGCGGCCAGTGGGTGCGCGCCGGGCGCTACGACCAGATGCGCACCACCGGCGGGCAGAGCATCGACCGCGCCTTCCTGGACGGCATCTCGCGCGAGCACCCCATCCTCGTCGTGCACATCGCCGGGCACTGGGCCGTCACGAACTCCGCGGGCCTCGCCGCGGGCGGCCTCGACGACGACGCCGTCGCCCCGGCGGGCGGCGACCTCGGCCGGGACGGCGCGGGGCGGCTCAACGGGCTGCTCTACGAGCAGGCGCTGTTCGACTACGCCTACCCCGCGGTGGCGAAGCGACCGCCGATCCTGCCGGATCCGGACCCGGAGGACCTCCTCGACGGGCTCGACCGGTTCGCCGGTGAGCTGCACGCCGCGGGCATCACCTCGGTGTGCGACGCGCTGGTGAGCCCGCAGTGGCTGCGGCTCTACCAGGAGGCCGAGCGGCGTGGGCAGCTGCCGCTGCGGATCGGTGCGCTGGTCGGGCACCCGTTCCTCGACGGGCTCGCCGACGTGGGTGTCATGTCCGGGCTCGGTGGCGACCGGGTGCGGGTCGTGGGCGTCAAGGCGTTCGTCGACGGTGCCGTCGCCGGGCGCACCTGCCTCGTGGACGAGCCGTTCTGCGGCAGCGAGGACCACGGCATCCAGGTGGCCGACGTCGAGGCGCTCACCGACCTGGCCACCCGGGCGCACCGGGCGGGGATCCGGCTCGGGGTGCACGCCAACGGCGACCGGGCGATCGGTGTGCTGCTCGACGCCTTCGAGGCGGCGCAGAAGGAGGCGGCGCAGAAGGAGGTGCCCGCGACGACGGGACAGGCCGGGCCAAGGCACCGGATCGAGCACTGCTCGATCGTCACCCCCGAGATCCTCGCGCGGATGCGGGCCCTGGACCTGGTGGCGGTGCCGTTCAGCAGCTACGTCTGGTACCACGGCGACGCGCTGCTGGGGTGGTACGGGGCCGACCGGCTCGAGCGGATGTTCGCCCACCGCAGCTTCCTCGACGCCGGTATCGCCGTCGCCGGGTCCAGCGACTACCCCTGCGGGCCGTTCGAGCCGCTGCTGGGCGTGCAGAGCTGCGTCACCCGCACGTCGTCCAGTGGGGACGTACTCGGGCCGTCGCAGCGCATCTCGGTGCGCGAGGCCCTGGCGCTCTACACGGTCGGTGCGGCGGTCGCGACCGGTGAGGAAGGGACGAAGGGCCGCCTGGCGCCCGGCTACCTCGCCGACTTCGTCGTGCTCGGCGCCGACCCCGAGGTCGTCGCGCCCGAGGAGATCGGCCGGATCCCGGTCGTGTCCACGTGGGTCGGTGCCGAGCGGGTGTCGGGAGGCACGCCGGGGACATGACCTCGCGTCCGTCACCGCGCGCCGCCCTCCGATCACCTCGCTCGATCGCGCGGCTGTTCGGTAGGCTCGCGGCGCGGGTCGAGAGGCGCTGCGACGGACGGTGGTCCGCCACGCTCGGCCCGACGACACCGCAGCAAGGGCGCCTCCGATCACGGAGGGCGTGGTGGCTGTGTCGCAGGCGTTGCGGGAGCTGCTGGACCGGCGGATCGCGGTGCTCGACGGCGCCTGGGGCACGATGCTGCAGGGCGCCGGTCTCACCCCTGCCGACTACCGCGGCGAGCGCTTCGCCGAGCACCCGCACGATCCGACCGGCGACCCGGACCTGCTGAACCTGACCCGGCCCGACGTCGTGCTCGACGTCCATCGCCGGTACCTGGCCGCGGGCGCGGACATCACCACGACGAACACGTTCACGGCCACCGCGATCGGCCAGGCGGACTACGGGCTGCAGTCCGCGGTGCGGGAGATGAACCTGCGCGGCGCGCAGCTGGCCCGCCAGGCGGCCGACGAGGTGGGCGGCCGGTTCGTCGCCGGGTCGGTCGGGCCGCTGAACGTCACGCTCTCGCTGTCGCCGGACGTGAACGACCCGGCCCACCGCGCGGTCTCCTTCGACGAGGTCCGCGCCGCGTACGCCGAGCAGATCGCCGCGCTCGCCGAGGGCGGTGTCGACCTGCTGCTCATCGAGACGATCTTCGACACGCTCAACGCGAAGGCCGCGATCGCCGCCGCCCGCGAGGTAGCCCCGCAGCTGCCGCTGTGGATCTCGGTCACCATCGTCGATCTCAGCGGGCGCACCCTGTCGGGGCAGACGGTCGAGGCGTTCTGGAGCTCCGTCCGCCACGCCGAGCCGCTCGTCGTCGGCGTGAACTGTTCCCTCGGCGCGGCCGAGATGCGTCCCCACGTCGCCGAGCTGGCCCGCTTCGCCGACACGTTCGTCGCCTGCCACCCCAACGCGGGCCTGCCCAACGCGTTCGGCGGCTACGACCAGACGCCCGACGAGACCGCGCGGCTGCTGGGCGAGTTCGCCGGGGCCGGGATGGTCAACGTGGTGGGCGGGTGCTGCGGCACCACGCCCGACCACATCGCGCGGCTCGCGGCGGCGGTCTCGGGGCTGGCGCCGCGTCCGGTCGCCGCCGTGCCGGCGATGTCGCGGTTCAGCGGCCTCGAGCCGTTGAACCCCGGCGCTGACACCGGGTTCCTCATGGTCGGCGAGCGCACCAACGTCACCGGCTCGGCGCGGTTCCGGCGGCTGATCGAGGCGGGCGACCACCAGGCTGCGGTGGACGTGGCGCTGGAGCAGGTGCGCGGCGGTGCCAACCTGCTCGACGTCAACATGGACGCCGACCTGCTCGACGGCGAGCAGGAGATGACGACCTTCCTCAACCTGGTCGCGACCGAGCCCGAGGTCGCCCGGGTGCCCGTCATGATCGACAGCTCCCGGTGGTGCGTGCTCGAGGCCGGGCTGAAGTGCGTGCAGGGTAAGGGGATCGTCAACTCGATCAGCCTGAAGGAGGGCGAGCAGGTCTTCCTCGAGCAGGCCCGGCGGATCCGCGAGTTCGGCGCGGGCGTCGTCGTCATGGCGTTCGACGAGCAGGGGCAGGCCGACACCGCCGACCGCAAGGTGGCGATCTGCGCACGGGCGTACCGGCTGCTCACCCGCGAGGCCGGGTTCCCGCCCGAGGGACATCGTCTTCGACCCCAACGTGCTCGCCGTGGCCACCGGCATCGCCGAGCACAACGGTTACGCGAAGGCGTTCCTCGACGCGCTGCCGCTGATCCGCGAGGCCTGCCCGGGCGCGCACCTGTCCGGTGGGATCTCCAACCTGTCGTTCTCCTTCCGGGGCAACGACGTGGTGCGCGAGGCGATGCACTCGGCGTTCCTGTTCCACGCGGTGCGCGCGGGCCTGGACATGGGCATCGTGAACGCCGGCCAGCTGGCCGTGTACGAGGACATCCCGGCGGAGCTGCTGGAGCTCGTCGAGGACGTGCTGTTCGACCGCCGCGAGGACGCCACCGATCGGCTGGTCGCCTTCGCCGAGACGGTGACCGGGTCCGGGACGCAGCGGGTGGTGGACCTGTCGTGGCGCGACGCCCCGGTGGCACAGCGCCTCCAGCACGCCCTGGTGCACGGCATCGTCGACTTCGTCGAGGCCGACACCGAGGAGGCCCGCACGCAGGCCGCCCGGCCGCTCGACGTGATCGAAGGCCCGCTGATGGACGGGATGAAGGTGGTCGGCGACCTGTTCGGCGCCGGCAAGATGTTCCTGCCGCAGGTGGTGAAGAGCGCGCGGGTGATGAAGCGCTCCGTCGCCTACCTGGAGCCGTTCATGGAGGCGGAGAAGGAGCAGGCGCGGCGCGAGGGGCGCACCGACACCGGGCGCGGCCAGGGCAAGGTCGTGCTCGCCACCGTCAAGGGCGACGTGCACGACATCGGCAAGAACATCGTGGGCGTGGTCCTGGCCTGCAACAACTACGAGGTCGTCGACCTCGGGGTGATGGTGCCGGCGAACGTCGTCCTGGACACGGCGGTGGCCGAGGGCGCCGACGCCGTGGGGCTGTCCGGGCTGATCACGCCGTCGCTGGACGAGATGGTCGGTGTGGCGCAGGAGATGCAGCGCCGCGGGCTGAAGCTGCCGCTGCTGATCGGCGGGGCCACGACCTCGCGCCAGCACACCGCGGTCCGGATCGCCCCGGCCTACGACGCCGCCACCGTGCACGTGCTGGACGCCTCCCGCGTCACCGGGGTGGTGGCGGACCTCCTCGATCCGGAGCGCGCGGAGCGGCTCGACGCCGCCAACCGCGCCGAGCAGGAACGGCTGCGGGAGCAGCACGCCGGCCGCCAGCAGCGCCCGATGCTCACGCTCGCGCAGGCGCGCGCCAACCCGGAGCAGGTGTCGTTCGACGACCTGCCGGTGCCCGCCTTCACCGGCACCCGCACCGTCACCCCGGGCCTGGACGTGCTCCGCCCCATGATCGACTGGCAGTTCTTCTTCCTCGCCTGGGAGCTCAAGGGCAAGTTCCCGGCGATCCTCGACCAGCCGGTGGCGCGCGAGCTGTACGACGACGGCAACCGCCTGCTCGACGAGATCATCGCCCAGGGCTCGCTGCAGGCGCGCGGGGTGTACGGCTTCTGGCCCGCGCACGCCGACGGCGACGACATCGTCCTGGACCGTGTTCCCGACAGCGCCGGCGTCCGCCTGCCGATGCTGCGCCAGCAGACCGTGAAGCCGGAGGGCCGGGCCAACCGCTGCCTCGCCGACTACATCGCCCCCGCGGGCGACCACCTCGGCGGGTTCGGGGTGGCCGTCCACGGGGCCGACGAGCTCGCCGCCCGGTTCGAGGCCGAACACGACGACTACCGGGCGATCATGGTGAAGGCCCTGGCCGACCGCCTCGCCGAGGCGTTCGCCGAGCACATCCACCTGGAGGCGCGGCGGGCGTGGTTCGAGCCGGACGCCGAGCCCGTGATCGAGGACCTGCACGCCGAGCGGTTCCGCGGGATCCGGCCCGCGATGGGCTACCCGGCCAGCCCGGACCACAGCCTCAAGCGCGAGCTGTTCGCGCTGCTCGACGCCGAGCGCATCGGCATGGGCCTGACGGAGTCCTTCGCGATGACCCCGGCCGCGAGCGTGAGCGGCCTGATCTTCGCCCACCCCGGGTCCCGCTACTTCGCCGTCGGCCGCATCGGGCGGGACCAGGCGCGGGAGTACGCCGACCGCCGCGGCTGCGCACTGACGGAGATCGAGACCTGGCTGCGCCCCAACCTGGAGTGACCAGCTGCGCGAACGGCAC
The DNA here is from genome assembly GCF_019396355.1 of Pseudonocardia nigra. GTDB lineage: Bacteria > Actinomycetota > Actinomycetes > Mycobacteriales > Pseudonocardiaceae > Pseudonocardia > Pseudonocardia nigra. The sequence continues at coordinate 1,282 of NZ_JAHKRK010000017.1, read as the reverse complement.
TTTCGATCGATAGGTTTGCGCGAGAGTGCCGTTCGCGCTGGTTCACCGCGGGGCCCCGTCGCCGCGCCCGCCTGAGCGCCGCCGTCAGTGGCCCCGGAAGACCGGGGTGCGGCGTTCGAGGCTCGCGGCGACCCCTTCGGCGCTGTCCTCGGTGGCCCACAGCCGGGCCTGCTCCGCGAGCTCGTGCTCGAGCGCCGCGCGCACGCGGTCGGCGAGTCCGGCGCGCAGGGTCGCGCGGATCGAGGCGACAGCGAGCGGCGCCGCGGCCGCGATGGTGCGTGCCCAGGCGACGGCGACCTCGCACTGTGTACCGGGCTCGGCCAGGCGGTCGGCCAGCCCGATCCGGTGGGCCTCCTCGCCGCCGATGCGCCTGCCGGTGTAGAGCATGTCGGCGGCGGCCTGCTGGCCGACGATCTCGGGCAGGGTGACGCTGAGTCCGAAGCCCTGGTGGAAGCCGAGTAGGGCGAAGTTCGCGACGAACCGGCTGGCCGGGTCGGCGACCCGGAAGTCGGCCGCGCAGGCCAGGCCGAGCCCGCCGCCGACCGCGCTGCCCTGCACCGCGGCGATCATCGGGGTGCGGACCGTGAACAGCCGCGCCGCCGCACGGTAGAGCCGTTCTGCCGCCGTCGCACGGTCCTCGTCGAACCCGCCGCCCGCGCCGAGGTCGGCGCCCGCGCAGAAGTGCTTGCCCTCCGAGCAGAGCACGAGCGCGCGGCAGCCCGGGTCGTCGTCGAGCGCGGCCGCGGCGTCGGCGAGCCGGTCGACGAGGTCGGCGTCGACGTGGTTGGCCGGGGGCCGGCGCAGCTCCAGGACGCCGACGCCGTCGTCGACCGTGACGGCGAGCGGCGACCCGGCCGCCGGGGGTGCTCGAGGGTGCGGTCATGCCCCTGATCGTGCCGCGGCCCGCCGGTGCCTCAGATGCGCGGGTCGACCGGGCCGGGTGGCGGGTCCGGGATCGGCGGCGCCGGCTCCGGCCCGGGGGTCGGGAGCGGGTCCGGCGGAGGGATCGGCGGCGTCGGCTCGGGCCCGGGGGTCGGCGTCGGCGGGACCGGGGGCGGGTTCGGGCCGGGGCCGGGCAGCGGTGGCTCGGTGGCGGTGGGATGCGGTCGCATGCGGTGGGGGTACCCGCACACACTGTGACGCACCGCCGACCCGACGGCACACACCGTCCGTGCTCGGCACACATGGCCGGCGCTGTGTGCCGAAGACGGACGGTGTGTGCGGCCCGGACGCGCCGGCGTCAGCGGCCGCCCCGTCCGGAGGGGGAGGGAAGCCACGGTCC
>NZ_JAHKRK010000169.1 GCF_019396355.1 Pseudonocardia nigra | reverse complement strand
CCTACCGGCGGATGCCCCCCAACGCCGTCGACGCCGTCGGGCGCGCGCTGGGTGAGGGGCTGCCGGCCTCCCCCACCGCGGACGTACCGCTCGTCGGCGCCGCGGGCTGGCGCGCGGTCGGCAACCGGGTGCCGCGCCTCGCGGCCGAGCACGGCGTGCCCGAGGAGCACGTGCGGCGGATGCTGCACCGCTACGGCGACGAGGTCCCGGCCGTGCTCGCGCCGATCGCGGCCGACCCGGCACTGGGCCGCCCGCTGCCCGGCGCCGACGGCCACCTGCCCGCGGAGTTCCGCCACGCCGTCACGCACGAGGGCGCGGCGACCCTGTCCGACGTCCTCACCCGCCGCACCCACCTGGCGATCGAGCGGCCCGACGGGGGCACCGCGGCCGCCCCGGCCGTCGCCGCGCTGGTGGCGCCGCTGCTGGGTTGGGACGCCGAACGGCAGGCCCGCGAGGTGGCGGAGTACCGGGCGGAGGTCGAGCGCGACCGGGCGGCGCTGGCCGTCGGAGCGCCCGCCCGAGTGTCCGGAACGCCACGTTCCTGACGTTCAGCGACAGGAACGTGGCTTTCCTGACGGGGGCAGCGGGCGTTCGCGCGATCGGGTTCGCGCCCCTCCGGGTGATCGACGCCGTCGCCGGGAAGTCCCCCGGGGACCACCGCGCCCCGGGGAGACCTCCATGTCCGACGTCCACGCCGCCGATGCGCCGAGCGGCGCGGTCGGCCGCGGCCGCATCTGGGTGATCATCGGCTCGCTGCTGCTGGGCATGCTGCTCGCCTCGCTCGACCAGACGATCGTCGCCACCGCGCTGCCGACGATCGTGGGCGAGCTGGGCGGCGGCTCGCATCTGTCCTGGGTGGTCACCGCATACCTGCTCGCGGCGACGGCGTCCACGCCGCTGTGGGGCAAGCTCGGCGACCTCTACGGCCGCAGGCCGTTCTTCCTGGCCGCGATCACGATCTTCCTGCTCGGCTCCGTGCTGTCGGGCCTGAGCGGCTCCATGCTCGAGCTGGTGCTGTTCCGGGCCGTGCAGGGCCTCGGCGGCGGCGGGCTGATGGTGACGGCGCAGGCGCTGGTCGGCGACGTCGTCCCGCCCCGCGAGCGCGGCCGCTACCAGGGCGTGTTCGGAGCCGTGTTCGGCGTGAGCAGTGTGGCGGGGCCGCTGCTCGGCGGGTTCTTCGTCGACCAGCTGTCCTGGCGCTGGGTCTTCTACGTCAACCTGCCCGTGGGGGCGCTCGCCCTGCTCGTGGCCGCCGCGGCGCTGCCGCGCGACACCCGCCGCGTGCACCACCGCATCGACTACCTCGGCACGGTGCTCGTCGCCGCCGCCGCGACGGTGCTGGTGCTGTTCACCTCGTTCGCCGGCACGACCCTGCCGTGGACCTCACCCGCGAGCCTCGCCCTCGCCGCGGCCGGCATCGTCCTCGTGGTGGCGTTCCTGTTCGCCGAGCGGCGCGCGGCCGAACCGGTGCTGCCGCTGCCGCTGCTGCGCAACCGGGTGTTCGCCGCGGCGTCGGCGGTCGGGTTCGTGATCGGCTTCGCCATGTTCGGCGCGATCACCTATCTGCCGCTGTTCCTGCAGGTCGTCCAGGGGTCGAGTCCCACGGTGGCCGGGTTGCGGATGCTGCCGATGATGCTCGGGCTGTTGCTGACCTCGATAGGGACGGGACAGCTGATCTCATGCTGGGGCCGGTACAAGGTGTTCCCCGTCGTGGGCACGGCGGTCACGGCGGTGGGGCTCGTCCTGCTGTCGCGGATGGACGCCACCAGCGGCGCCGTGGAGACGTCGGTGGCGATGTTCGTGCTCGGCGTCGGCCTCGGGGCGGTGATGCAGGTGCTGATGATCGCCGTGCAGAACGCCGTGGGCTACGCCGACCTCGGCGCGGCCACGTCCGGCGCCCTGTTCTTCCGCCAGATCGGCGGCAGCTTCGGGGTGGCGGTGTTCGGGGCGGTGTTCTCCGGGGTGCTCTCGGGCAACCTGCGCCGGTTCCTCGGCCCGCAGCTCCCGCCGGGGCTCGCCGAGGCGGGCACCGACCCCGGCGCCGTCGCCGCCCTGCCCCCGGACGTGCGGGCGGGCTACGTCGAGGCCTACGCGGCGTCGCTGCAGACGGTGTTCCTCGTCGCGGTGCCGTTCGCGCTGCTCGCCTTCGCGCTGACCTGGCTGCTCCCCGAGGTGCCGCTGCACGCGACGACCCGGGCCAACGACCCGGGCGAGACGTTCGGCGCACCCGGGCAGCGGACGTCGGTGCAGGAGGTCGAGCGCAAGCTGTTCCTGCTGGCCCGCCGGGAGAACCGGGCGGAACTCTACCGGCGGCTGGCGGCGCGCGCCGGCGTCGACCTGGGCCGTGCGCCTGCTGGCTGCTCTACCGGCTGGACCGGACGCCCGAGACACCCTCGACGGGTTGCACACGCGGCTGCGTGCGGCGGACCGCGAGCTCGCGGCGCCGCTGGCCGAGCTCGCGGCCGCCGGGTTCGTCACGGTCCCCGGGGAGCGGGTCGCGCTCACCGCCGCGGGCCGCGCCGCCGTCGACCGGCTCACCGCGGCCCGCCGCGACGGGCTGGCCGAGCTGCTCGCCGGCTGGTCGCCCGACGAGCACCCCGAGCTCGCCGGCGCCCTGCACCGGCTCGCCCGCGAGCTGCTGGCCGACGACGAGGAGCTGCTGCGGGAGGCCCGGCCCGCCCGCACGTGACAGTGGTCCGATCTCGGCGGTAACGAGCGCCACTGGACCCCCTAGAGTGAACGTGATTCTAGAGCAGGGGGAGGTCGGCGATGACCACGAGCCGGGACGCGGTGGAAGAGTCCACCCTGGCGCAGATCCGCGACGTCGACATCGACGACGTCCTCGACTACGTGCACGCCGACCTCAAACGGCTGCCCGGCTACCTCGACCTCTACCGGCGCTACCTCCGGCAGCGCTGGGACGTCTACGAGCTCGACTTCGCCCAGGACCTCGTGGACTGGCGCACCCGGATGACCGAGGAGGAGCGGGAGGCGTTCGTCGCCATCTCCTCGGGCTTCCACCACGGGGAGCGCCAGGTCGAGGTGGAGCTGCCGGTGTTCATGCTCGGCGGCAGCGAGGAATCCAAGATCTACATGTCGAGCCAGATCGAGGACGAGGCGCGGCACACCATCTTCTTCGACCGCTTCTACCGCGAGGTCGTCGGCCTGCCCGGCGACGATCTGCAGGACGTGCTCGACGCGTCCTTCCCTTACATCTCCGAGACCTTCGTCGGGCCGTTCGGACTGCTGGCCTACCAGGCCGACGAGCTGCGTCGCGACCCCGAGAACGCCGCGGCCCGCGTTCGCTACGGCACCACGTACTTCCTCTGGATCGAGGGCGTGCTCGCCCTGTCGGTCATGAAGATCACCCTCACCTACTGCCGTACCCGCGGACTGCTGCCGGGCTACTACACGGGCTTCACCGCCACCTGCCGGGACGAGGCGCGCCACGTGCAGGGCGGCATGCGGTTCCTGCGCGACGCCGTGCAGGCCGAACCCGTGCTGCTGCGCGAGATCCACGACACGCTGCGCACGATCCTGTCGATGAACGGCGCGGTCAGCCGACGGCTGGCCCTGGAGGCACTGGGCTGGACCCCGGAGGAGGTGCGCAGGCTGATGATCCGACAGTTGTCGATGAAGCTCTCCGACGTCGGCATCGACCTGCCGCCCGACATCCGCGAACGCATCGAACGGATCGAGCCCGAGCTGGCCGGAGGCTGATGATGACCACGACCACCGACCTTCCCGTGTTCTTCGGCCCGGAGTGGGCCGAGGCCGCGCGCGTCGCGGCGGACCGCGGGCCGAGCGACGAGCTGCGCGCAACCAAGCTGCCCACGTACTGGGAGTGGATCGACGACGCCCGCGCCGGCTACGACGCGTCATGGGCCCTCGTCGACACCGACCTGCCGGCGCCGGACGGTGGCACCGGGCCGGCCCACCTGCTGCTCGAGTGGGACGGCGGCCGGTGCACCCGAGCCGCGATCGCCGGGCAGGAGGAGGCCGCCGCGGCCCATTACGTGCTCTCCGCCCCGCACGACGTGTGGACGGAGTTGCTCTCCGGCGCCGACGCCGGCCGGCTGGTGATGTACCGGAAGATCGCGCTGCAGCGCGGCGACGTCCTGCAGTTCTTCCGCGGCATCTACTTCGTGGTGGAGTCGCTCGCCGCGATCGGCCGCGTCCCGGCCGTCACGTCCTGACACCGGCGGCCGTCGCGGGCTCCTCCGCGGCGGCCGCAGGCCGGCGCCACGGCCCGCCGAAGAAGCAGATCGCCACCCCGAACAACGCCATGCACACCACGGTGACGCCCAGCCAGGCCTGCCAGCTCGTGGCGGCGACGACGTGCGGCACCACGAGGAGCACGACCACCGCCATCGCCTTGACCAGGAACGAGAACAATCCCCACGCCGTGCCCTGCAACCGGGGGTCGACGATCCCGGCGACCGCCCCGGCGACCGCGGCCACCGCCGAGATCGCCCCGTAGGTCGCCAGGGGCGAATCCGGCTCTAGAAGAGCATTTGCAGCGTCGGTCGCCGGTGGGAGGAAGTCAAGACCCGTGCGCTGGCGCACGAGATGCCATCCTGCCCCCATGGGCGATCACTTCTCGGTGCACGTGGGCGTGCGCAGCTACGAGGTCGACGCGAACGGCCACCTCAACCACGCGTACTACCACCGGTACGGCGAACACGCGCGCACCGAGCACTTCAGCGCCGCCGGTTGCACGATGGACCGCCTGGCGACCGCGGGCGTCGGCATCGTCCTGCTCGAGACGCACGTGCGCTTCCTGCGCGAGCTGCGCCACCGCGACCACGTGGACGTCGACTCGCGGCTCACGTTCGGCGAGGGGAAGTCGTTCGAGATCGCGCACACCCTCATGCGCGACGACGGGGTGGTCGTCGCGGAGATCAGCTGCCGGATGGGTCTGCTGGACGCGGCGGCCCGCAGGCTCGTCGCCGACCCCGCGGGACGGCTGCGTGAGCTCGCCGACGACCCCGCGGTGCTGGGCCTGTAGCCGGCCTCGGCGAGACTGGGCCGGTGGCTGACGACGACCGCACCCACCCGCCGCCGACCAGTCCCTCGGTCCTGCTCCTCACGCTCGCGCACCGGGTCGAGACCGAGGTCGGGGCCGCGCTCGCGCCGCTCGGCCTGACGGTGAGCAGGCTCGGCCTGCTCGGGCACATCGCCGCCGTCCCCGGCGTCGTCCGGCCGGGCGGCTGAAGGCGTCGTCGCTGATCGCCGCGAGATCCGCACCAACGCACCCACCACCGCAAAGACGGCCACCTCGCGGCGATCACCCCGCCCGTGGTCACCGCGAGATCCGCACCAGCGTACTTCCCACAGCGACAACCGCCATCTCGCAGCGATCACCCGCCCCCGGACCGCGGCGGGGGACCCGGAGCCCCGGCGGTCACCGCGAGATCCGCACCGGCGCACTCCCCACAGCGATGACCGCCATCTCGCGACGATCACCTCGCCCATGATCACCGTGAGATCCGCACCAGCGCACTTCCCACAGCGACAACCGCCATCTCGCAGCGATCACGGGCGCGCGGATCGCGCGGCGAGGATGGGCTCCGGGCCCGGGCGATCGCGACGAGATCCGCACCAGGGCACCCACCACCGCGAAAACAACCACCTCGCAGCGATCACCTCCCGCACGATCGCCGCGAGATCCCACCCGCGCACTCACCACCACGAGAACCGCAACCTCGTGACGATCACCCGCGGGTGGGCCGCCCCTGGAGGGTCCGGCTGAGCGTGGTGGCGCTCTGCCGCACCGCCCGTTCGACGTCCCAGCGGCGGGTGAGGAACTCCGCGGCGGGCAGCGAGATGGCGACGGCCGCGGCCACGACCCCGCCGGCGGCGCGGACCGGTGAGGCGAGGCAGGCGATGCCGCTGTGGAACTCCTCCAGCTCCATCGCGATCGAGACCTCGCGGGTGTGGGCGAGCTGGGACTCGAGCACGTCGGCGTCGGTGATGGTCTGCGGGGTGATCGGGGGCAGCCCGGTCTCGGCGAGGTACTGGGCGCGCACCGCGGGTTCCATCGCGGCGAGCATGACCTTGCCGAACGCGGTGGCGTGCGCCGCGCGGTGGAACCCGACGTCGAGCAGCTGGATCCGCGGGCGGCGCGCGGAGTCCTCGACGTGGGCCAGCACGATCTCGTCGTTGCGGTAGACCGCGTAGTACGCGGCGGCGTCGGCCCGCTCGTGCAGTGCCCGCACCACGACCGCCACGTCGGCGGGCACCGCGAGCTGGCGGTGCAGCGCCTGGTCCAGCAGCCGGACCCGGTAACCCAGCCCGTAGCGGCGTTCCCGGTGCAGGTGCACGACGTAGCCGTTGTCGATCAGCGTGCTGAGCAGGTGGTAGGTGGTGGGCAGGGTCAGGCCGAGCCGCTGCGCCACCTCCTTGGCCGACACGCCGTCGCGGTACTCGGCCACCGTCTCGAGCACCAGCAGCGCCCGGCCGACCGACTGCAGGATGCCGGTCGGCCGGGCGGGTTGCGGGTCCGCCGTCTCGCCGGCGGACTGCTCCAGGGTCACCCCACCACCATGACGCATCGCGACCCCGGAGACACCTGCCGTATCGGAGAGGTCATGACGCCGCCGCGCCGTACCGCGTGGCGAGCAGACCTCGGCAGAAGATCCCGTTGCCCTCGATGCTCACCCGGGTGGTGCGCGCGAGCCGCAGCTTAAGCGGCAGTCCCTCGGCCCGCATCGGAGTGCCGTCGGCGTCGAGCAGCAGCGGTGCCGACGGCCCGGCGGGCAGCCCCAGGTCGGCGCGGCGGCGGCGCAACCGCTCCAGCGCGGGTGTCTCGGGCACCTGGGCGAGCGTGGTCGCGAGCAGGTCGTCGAGCGTCCGCCCGGCCCGCAGCAGTCCGTCGGCCACCAGCTCCTGCGCCGCGGCGTGGGCCTTGCGCTGGAACGTCGCCCGCAGGTCGGCCAGGTCGACCGCGTCCTCCTCGGCGAGCCCGGGGAAGGACGCGGAGAACCCGTCGCCCGCCGCGACCCCCGCGTTGATCTCGTCGGAGGCGAAGTGGTCGGCCAGCGTGACCCGGGCGGCCCGCACGCCCGGCACCGCCCGAACCGCGTCGGCCGCGTCGGCGACCATCAGGTAGGCGAAGTTCGGGGCGCAGAAGTACGTGGGCAGGCGCAGCACGACTGACACCTCGTCCCCCGCCACCGCGCACTCCTGCACGAACTTCAGGTCCGTGATCGACTCGTCGAGCTCCGGGTCGCGCACCGTGCCCAGCGCCCGCCGCACGGCGGGCGCCAGGTCGGTGCGTTCCGGAGCGCCCGCCGTCACTCCCCCGCCACGGGGACGGGCCCCGCGCCGACGGTCTCGCCCGCCACCGGCTCGGCGGGCGCCGACAGGCCACAGCCGGCGGGCACCTCGAGGTCGTAGAGCCGCGCCGCGTTCAGCCCGAGGATCTTCTTCTTGATGTCGGGGGTGAGCACGCCGTACTCGGCCTGCATGTCCTCGGGGATCTGGAAGTCGACGAACTTCTCGATCAGCCACTTCGGGTGCCAGATCGCGTAGTCGCTCGCGAACGTGAGCCGGTTGTCGTCGAGCCAGTACAGCAGCTCGCCGATGATCTGCGCGAAGTAGCGCGGCCGGGAGTGGATGAACGGCATCGCCACGGCGAGCCCGCCGTAAACGTTGGGCTCCTGCGTGGCGATCCAGCAGAAGTCCTCCAACCGCGGCAGCCCGACGTGCTCGATGATGAACCGCAGCTCCGGGAACGCCGTGGCGGCGTCGTCGACATCGGCCACGTCGAACGCGTCCCGGTTGAGCGGGTAGATGGTCGGGCCCTTGTGCACGTGGACGTTGCGGATGCCCAGCTCCTGGACCTTCTCCAGGTACCGGTACGCCCACGGGTCCGACAGCTTCCAGCCCTTCGACTCGCCCTTCCACTCCGCGGTGTAGAGCTTCACGCCCTTGAGGTTCCACCGCGCGTGCAGCTGCTCGAGCTTCTCCAGCCCGCCCTCGCCGTCGCGGGGGTCGAACGACCCGTTGACGATCAGCTTGTCCGGGTGCTTCTCGGCCAGCGCGCCGTTGCGCTCGGTGGTGTTGAACCCGTTGACGTAGAAGTCGGTGAGATACGTCGGCTGGAAGATGGCCTTGTCGACGTACCCCTCCTCGAACAGGTTCGTCATCAGGTCCTGTTCGGAGTAGTTGCCGAACTTCTCCGCCGACCACACGTACTCCTCGGGCGAGAGGTTGCGGTGGTAGTCGTAGAAACAGTTCGTGAAACCCTCGCCGTAGCGGTTGCGCTGGTTCGCCGGACCGCCGTCCCAGAAGTGGATGTGGCTGTCGACGATGAAGTAGTTCTCGCCGTCCTTGGAATACATCGCGGTCCTCCTTGACCGTGGTGGGAACTGCGGTTCGGGAAGGAAAAGCGGCTCAGGGCACGAGGATCGCCCGGCCGCGGACCCGGCCGGCGTCGAGGTCGTGCAACGCATCCAGCGCGGCGTCCAGCGGGTACTGCTTGGTGTGCAGCGTGACCTTGCCGGCCTCGGCGAGGACCATGAGCTCGGCGAGCTCGTTGTACGTGCCGACGATGTTGCCGATCACGTTCTTCTCGTTCGCCACGAAATCCAGCGTCGGCGCGCTGAACTGCCCGCCGTAGCCGATGACGAACTGGTGCCCGTCGGCCGCCGTCATCTGCCATGCGTCGTTCTCCGCGCCCTGCTCGGCCACGAAGTCGAACACGACCTGCGCGCCCTCACCCCCGGTGAGGTCCTTCACGGCGTCGACGTGGCCGCCGTCGGCGAGGACCGTGTCGTCGGCGCCGATCTCCTTAGCGAGCGCGAGCGCGTCGGCGTTGCGGTCCACGACCACGATCCGGGTGGCGGTCAGCGCCGCCAGGCACTGGATCCCGATGTGCCCCAGCCCGCCCGCGCCCTGGACGACCGCGGTCGTGCCCGGCCACAGCAGCGGCACCGCCTTGCGCACGGCGTGGTAGGCCGTGATGCCCGCATCCGCCAGCGCCGCGACATCGGCCGGGTTCGTCGACGGGTCGAGCTTGACGCAGGCCCGCGGGGTCGTGCGCAGATACTCGGCCATCCCGCCGTCGTTGTTCGACAACCCCGGGAAGAACGCGTTGACGCAGTGCATGTCCTTGCCGGCGCGGCACGCCCGGCACAGGCCACAGCTGGGCTGCGGGTGCAGGATCACGGTGTCACCGGGGGCGACGTTGGTGACGCCCTCCCCGACCTCCTCCACCCAGCCCGCGTTCTCGTGCCCGATCACGTAGGGCAGTTCGGGGCCCATCGCCTCGGCCCACTGCCCCTCCAGGATGTGCAGGTCGGTACGGCAGACGCCGGCTCCCCCGACCTTCACGACGACGTCGAGCGGGCCCCTGAGCGTCGGCTCGGGGATGTCGTCGATCTGCGGATCGGCGTGGTACTTGTGCACGCGCACGGCCTTCACGGGTCGACTCCTTCGTCGGCGGGAGGGGTGCCGCGAAGGATGCCGCGCAGGTCACAGCGCGAGAAGACACGTTGTCACATGCTGATAAGCCCTCGGGGTCGCCGCGGCACGGCGACCCCGATCGGGCGGGCCCTGGTTCCGGTCCGCGGCGGGGACGGGCAGGCACGGAGCCTGTCGAGGCGGCGGATGTGATCGACGACCTGATCGACTTTCCGTCGATGCACCGACGGGGGTCGTGTCGGGGGCCGAGGCTACGTGCCGCGTCTTCCCACGAGGAGGGTCACCGGCACATGCTCGGCGAAGGTGGATGCGCCGAGGGCGTCGCGCAACTGCTGCTCGAAGGCCTCGCGCTCGTCGGGCTGGGGCAGCTGGTCGAGGGGCATCGCGGAGTAGACGCTGCCGACGAGCTGCGCGAACGTGAGGTCCTCCCGGTAGGTCACTGCGGCGTCGATGATCTGGTCGAAACCGGCAGCGATGAGCGCCTCGCGGTACGCGCGCCGGGAGCTCGGGTCCGTGCCGCACCGCGCGGTGAGCTGGATGCCCAACCAGGCTTCCAGGTGCCGCCGCAGGGCCCGGGACCAGGGCACGTCCTGCAGCCACTGAGGGGTGCCGTTGGTGATGACGGCGACACCTCCACCGGGGCGGACGAGCCGGCGCAACGCCCGGAACAGGCGGGGCGGGTCCATCCAGTGCGGGGCCTGGCCGATGGTGACCGCGTCGAGCACATGCTCGCCCACCCACGGAGCGAGCGCGCCGAGATCGCTGTCAGCGCCGAGCATCCACGTGATGTTGTCCGCGCCCGCGTCCTGACCCGCCCGGCGGGCGAGGCGGAGCATGTCGGCCTCGATGTCGACGCCGAGCACGGACCGCGTGCACGCGGCGAGCGGAACGGTGAGTTGTCCGGTACCGCAGCCGAGATCGAGCACGCGCGATCGGTCGTCCAGATCGAGGGCCGCCATCAGCCGGTCGATGACCGGAGGGGGATATCCCCGGCGGAACTCCGCGTAGTACTCGGCGATCGGGCCGGTGAACGAGCTCGTGGTCATGGGCCTGAGCATGACGAGAACGACGTCGGCCGTGCAGTGGTATCGCCGAGAGCAGACGGTGCCCGTCCGCGGTTTCACGGCTTGGATGTGCATCCGGGGGGTTGAGACGGGACGGCGGGCGAACAGGCCGACGTGGATGCGGTCGAGCTCGGCTCGGGCGCTCCCGGCAGGTGCCGCGCGTGCACCCGCTGGAGCAGCGCTGGCGGCTTCACCGCCGGCGGAGGCCTCCAGGGGTGGCCGCGGCCCTCACCGCTCCTGCAGCGCGAGGACCACGCCGCTGCGCGGCCGGGTCGGCATCCGGCTCATGTCCACCCGGAGGTCCTGCGGAGGCAGGGTGTGCTCCAGCCCGGCGAGCGCGCGTACCGCCTCGGCGATCATGGTGAGCACCACCGCCTCGCCCGGGCAGCGGTGCCCGGTACGGACGTCGCCGCCGCCCTGCGGCACCAGCGTGTCGGGGTCGACGTCGCCGGTCAGGAACCGCTGCGGGTCGAACCGGTCGGGGTCCGGCCAGTGCTCCGGGTCGTGGTCGGTGCCGTGCACGTCGAGCACCACGAGCCCGCCGCGCGGCACCCGGACGCCGAGGACGTCCTGCTCGGCGCGTGCCTTCGCCGCGAGCACCGGGACGAACGGGTAGCGCCTGCGCACCTCCTGGGAGAACGCGTCCAGCGCGGCGTCGTCGCCTCCCGCGATGCGAGTGCGCCACTCCGGGTGCTCGTGGAGCGCGACGCCGGCGAACGCGATGAACCAGGCGACCGCCACGGTGGGCCGCAGGACGTTGAGCAGCGCGACGCCCGCGGTGCGTGGCGGTAGTGGCCGGCCGTCGAGGCCGGTCGCACCGGCGGCGGTGTGCAGGGCGGTGCCGGGAGCGGGTCGCAGCCGCCCCGCGCGCACCTGCCGCACCAGGTCGGCCGCCCATCGGTCGAGCCGCCGGCGGGCCAGCGCGGCCCGGAGGTACTCGGGCCCCGGCGTGGCGAACCCGTCGACGACGGCCGCGAGCCGGCGGGCCCACTCCGGCAGTTCCTCCTGTGGCACCGGTACCCCGCCCCAGCCGAGCACGGACGCGGCGAGCACCTGAACCGCCTCGTCGAACAGCACCACGCGGTCCCGGCCGGCCCACCGCCGCAACGCCGAGCGCCACTCGTCCGCCGCGCGGTCCCCGAGTGCCGCGACGGCGTCCGGGGTGAGCAGGTCGACGTAGAGCGCCTTGCGGTGGTGGTGCTCGGCGTCGTCCAGGCCGTGCACTGTGCCCGGGCCGAACAGCACCAGCTTGATCGGCGGCGGGAACGCCCCCTTCCGGCGCAGCCGCGGGTCGTAGAAGCGCCGGACGCCCTCCGGGCCCCCGACCAGCGCGGCGCGGCGACCCATCAGCCGGATCGGAACGGCCGCCGCCCCGCTGCGGAGCCGGGGAGCCCACGGGTAGCCGTCACGGATCAGCTGGAGCGTCCGGTCGATCACCATACTCCGCAGTACCCCACCCCGCCCCTGCCTCAACCTGCTGGCGACGGCGTCGAATCGTCGGGCGATGTGACCTCGATCGGGGATGCTGCGATCCGCTCGCCGCGCTCTAGCCTGGGCGGATGCACGGGGAGATCGTGTCCGACCCGGTGCGGCTGGCCGCGCTGGCCGCGGTGCTGCCCGTCGCACGTGCCGCGTCGGCGGCCATGGACCGGCTCGCCGAGCTGGCCGCCACCGTGATGGACGCGCCGATCGGCATGGTGGTCCTCGTCGACGACCGGCGCCAGCACCTGGTCGGGCTGGCCGGGACGGACGTTGCCGGGAGCCTCCGGCGGGAGATGCCCATCGCGCTCGGGTACTGCCCGGCCACCACCCTCGCCGCCGGCAAGCCGATCTGCATCGAGGACGCCGCCGACGACCCGGATTTCGCCGACCACCCCGCGCACCGCGAGCTGGGGTTCGTCGCCTATGCCGGGGCCCCGCTGCGCGACGCCGACGGACAGCTGCTCGGCGCGCTGTGCGTCACCGACACGCACGCCCACCCGTGGCGCGCCGCCGACCGGCGGGCGCTGGAGGCGCTCGCCGAGTCGGTCGTCAGCGAGCTGACCGTGCACCGCGACACCGACCGCAGGCAGCGCCTCCTCGACGCGTTCGACGCCGCCCCCGCCGGGATCGCGGTGACCCGCGGCCCGCAGCACGTGCTCGAGTACCACAACGCGGCCTACCGGCAGGTGTTCGGCGATCTCCCGCTCGAGCTGCCCGGGCGGGTCGCGCTCCCGGCGCTGCCCGGTGAGTTCTTCGCGCTCATGGACCAGGTGCTGGCGAGCGGGGAGACGTTCGCGGCCACCGATGCGGCGCTCACCCTGGTCTGGCCGGGCGAGTCGGAACCGCGGGAGCGGTTCTTCGACTTCTCCTACTCCGCCATCGGGCGCGACGGGGGCGACGACCACCGGGGGCTGCTAATTGTCGCGGTGGAGGTCACCGACCGGGTGCACGCCCACCGCGAGCTGCAGCGCCGCGCCCGGCACCAGGAGCTGCTCGCCAGGGCGAGCACCACGCTCAACCGCAACCTCGACCCCGCCGTCGAGCTCCAGGAGCTGGCCAGGGTCGCCGTGCCCGAACTGGCCGACCTGTCCACCGTGAACGTGCTGGCGCACCCGGTTCCGCCGGGGGTCGACCCGCCGCTGCCGGTGGTCACCGACCGGATCGCGGTGGCGGGCGCACCGGGCAGGCTGCAGCTGCCCGAGATCCGGCTCGGCCTGCAGTGGAACGGCGACGGCGACCCGATCACGGAGACGATCCGCCGCGGCGAGCTGCTCGACCACCCCATCGCGCCCCCGGCGCCCCCGGCCTGGGCGCGCGCGACCGGGGCCGACGCGGCGATCCGCGACGGGCTCCACCACCTCGTGCTCGCCCCGGTCGTCGTCGACGGCCTGGTGGTGGCCGTGGTGACGTTCGGGGTGTTCGGCGGCCGCAGGCCGTGGAGCAGCGACGAGTTGGGAGTCCTGCGTGAGATCGCCCGGTACGCGAGCATCGCGCTCGGGCACGGGCTGTCCTACCAGCGCACCCGGGAGTCCGCGCTGGTCCTGCAGCGCAGCCTGCTCACCGAGCCGCCGTCCGTGGAGGGCCTGGAGATCTGCGCCCGCTACCGGCCCGCGGGGCGCGACGAGGTCGGCGGCGACTGGTACGACGCGTTCGAGCGGCGGCCCGGGCAGCTCGCCGTGGTGATCGGGGACGTCGTCGGCCACGACATCACCGCGGCCGCCGCGATGGCGCAGCTGCGCGCCACGCTGCGCGGCCTCGCCCTGGACCGCGGCGACGGTCCGGCGGCTGCGCTCGACCGGCTCGACGCGATCAATTCGCGGCTCGGCATCACCGCGTTCGCCACGCTGATCCACGGCCGGCTCACCCGCACCGACGACGGGTGGACGTTGCACTGGGCCAACGCAGGCCACCCGCCCCCGGTGCTCGTCACGCCCGGCACCGGCCCGCAAGTGCTCATGGGCCGGGCCATGGGCGCCGCGCTCATCCGGACCGACGCGCCGCCACGGGGTCAGGGCGAGATCGGCCTGCCGCGCGGGTCGACCCTGCTGCTCTACACCGACGGCCTCGTGGAGCGCCGCGACGCCGACCTCGCCGACAGCATCGACGAGCTCGCCGCCCGCGCCTTCCACGCCGCTCACCTGCCCCTGGGCGAGCTGTGCGACACGCTGCTGGCCGCCGCCCCCACCACCGACGACGTGGCGCTCCTCGCGTTGCGGGCCACCGCCTGACCCCGCCCTGCCGCGCTCAGCCCGCGCCCGGCTCCCGCAGGAACCCGGCGAGCGCGCGGGCCAGGTCCTCGGGTGCCTCCTCGGCCATGTGGTGGCCGGACTCGATGCCGTGTCCCCGCACGTCGTCGGCCCAGGCCCGCCAGACCGTCAGCGGGTCACCGTAGAGGCGCTCCATGTCGTCGCGCGTGGACCACAGCACGAGCACGGGGCAGGTGAGCCGCCGCCCGGTCGGCCTCGTCGTGGGCGCGGTCGAGCCCGAGCCCGGCGCGGTAGTCCTCGAGCATCGCTCGCACCGTGGCCGGGTCGTGGATCGCCCGGCGGTACTCCGCGTAGGCCTCCGCGCCCATCCCGTCCGGGGAGCCGCCGTACCAGGCGTCGGGATCGCTGAGGATGGCCCGCTCGGGCTTGTCCGGCTGCGCGAAGAAGAACCAGTGCCACCACTCCGTCGCGAACCGGTCGGTGCAGCGGGCCAGCGCCTCCGCGATCGGGACGCTGTCGAGCACCGCGAGCCGCGCCACCGCGCCCGGGTGGTCCATCGCCAGCCGGAACGCGACGTAGCTGCCGCGGTCGTGGCCCGCCACGGCGAACCGCTCGTGCCCGAGCCCGCGCATCAGCGCCACCATGTCCAACGCCATCGCGCGCTTGCTGTACGGGGCGTGGTCCGGGGTCGTCGGCGGCTTCGAGGACTCCCCGTACCCGCGCAGGTCCGGGCAGACGACGGTGTGCCCGGCGGCGAGCAGCCGCGGCGCCACCCGGTGCCACGTGGCGGAGGTGCGCGGATGGCCGTGCAGCAGCAGGACGGGGCGGTCGCCGGGCCCCGCGTACCGGACGCGGAGTACGGCGTCACCCACGTCCACCCGATCCGTCATGAAACCGTCGAACACCGCGTCAAGGTCCTTTCGTCGCAGCAGGGGTATCGCCCGACCGGGCGCATCCGTCGCCAGAGTCCCCCGATCAGGTCATCAAGCTGCCATTGAACAGCGCATCTGTTCGTCGCACACTGCATTCCGCGCCAGTTCTGGTCGAGCAATGCCCCTCAACGTCGAGGACGGTCGCCCGTGGTCGAGTCCACCCCTCCTGGTGAGGCGTACCTGCTGATCCGGTCGTACTCCCCCGCGCCCGGAATCGGGATCGTGCGCCCGCTGGGGCGGCTGGAGGCGCTGACCGCACCCCAACTCCTGGAGCACCTGAAGTTCCGGCTGCACGACGGGCCGGGGCGGCACGTGGTGCTCGACCTGCAGGACGTCGCCGCCGTCGACTCCGCCGGGATCACGGCGTTGCTGGCGGCCCACCGGGAGGCGGCGGACGGCGAGATCGCCTTCCACATCACCGGTGCGGACCCCCTGCTGCTCGCCGCAGGTCTGCCGGTGCTGCCGGTGAGCACGGAGGAACTGGTCGAACGGCTTGCCCATCCGCGCACGCTGCTCACCGCGGGCTGAGCGGATCAGCCGGCGTCGACCCGGTTTCACTCTGTCCCGGCGTCGAACTCGGGGCCGAACGGCTCCAGCCGGTCGGCGGTGACGGAGAGGACGACCGGCGGGCCAAGCTCGGCCACGTCGGCCCAGTCGACGTAGTGCTGGCGGCGCCGGAGCGCGGCGAACAACCGCGCGAGCAGCCACGGCGCGTCGACCGTCCGTCCGAACCCCAGCCGGTCGCCCCCGAACGGCCTGCCGACCACGAGCCCGGCCACGCGCGGCGCGGGCTCGCCGGAGGGCTCGTACACCGGGCCGTCGCAGACCAGCCGGACGTCGCGGACCCGGCCGACCCGCCGTCCGGCCGCGTCGACCACGGGGCGTTCGAGCACGTCACCGATCCGCACGGCGGGCCCCCGGGATCCGGTCGATGATGTGGTCACGCAACCAGCGTTCGGCGAGGTCGGGGGCGGGCGTCCCCTCCCGCACCGTCACGGCCGTGCTCAGCTCGGTGACGTCGCCGTAGCCGATCGCGATCGGCGTCCCGGCGGTTCCCCGGCGCCGACCCAGCGCCGCGAGCCAGCGCGCCGGCCCACGGCCGAGGCGCGGACCGAGCGCGGCGGACCCGACGAGCAGCGCGACCACGTGCGGCGGACCGTCGCGTTCGTCGGACAGCTCGAGGTCGTCGACCTTGCCGATCAGCCTGCCGTCGGCCGCGACGAGCTGCCGGTCGAGCAGGTCGGCCTCCGCGTAGAGCACCTTCGGTCGGTCCATGCCCCATCCTCCCTACTGCCCGGCCCCGGTCGCGATCATCAGCGGGATGGTCACCACCGACACCACGAGCAGCAGGGCGAGATACCCGGTCCCCACCACGTTCGTGAACCGGGAGTTGACCCGGTCGCCGAGGGCCTCGCGGTCGTTGGCGACGACGAGGATCGGGAAGTACGTCAGCGGCAGTGCCGCGGCGGCGAACACGATGGAGTACTCCGTCACCATGATCGGGTCGAGCCCGGTCAGCATGAGCAGCACACCGCCGAGCACGGCAGCCAGCGAGACCGTGAAGTACCGGGCCGCCTGCCGCGGCGCCACCCGCTTGCCCCACCGCCACCCGAAGTACTGAGCGACGGCGTACCCAGCTCATCGACGTCTCCATCGCCGCGCCGAACGTCGCCGCGAAGAACCCGATGATCACCACGGCCAGCCCGAGCTTGCCCAGGGCAAGCGCGACGGGGATCGCCAGCTGGCTCAGCTGTTCCACCTCGATCCCCGCCGGCGCGAGCGTCACCGTGGCGCACGCCATGATCGCCAGCGACAGCAGCCCACCCAGCGGGAAGCCGACGAACACGTTGCGGCGCGCCGCGGCGATGTCGCGGGCCGACCAGCCCTCCTCGACCCCGCCGGAGGAGAAGAAGAACACCTCGTAGGGCGTCATCGCCGCGCCGAGCAGGGCGATCGCGTAGTAGATCCACGAGGGCGTGCCCTCGCCGGTCGGCACGGCGGGGTGGATCGCCTGCTGCCACAGCTGGCCCCAGTCCGGGCTCAGCTGCCACAGCGCGACGACGAACACGAGCAGCGTCAGGCCGAGCAGCCCGAAGGCGTTCTCGATGACCGAGAACGACGCGCGCCACAGCACGATCGCCACGAACAGCCCGACCAGCGGCACCCACAGCAGGTAGTGGACGTCGCTGGCGAGCTGCAGCGCCAGCGCCACACCCCCGATCTCGGCGGCCATCGTCAGGAACGTGACCAGGACCGAGGCGATCAGGTTGACCAGGCCCGCGCGTGGGCCGAGCCGATCGCGCACCAGGTCGAACACCGGGCGACCGGTCACCGCCGTGACCCGGCCGGCCATCTCGGCGAACAGGCAGATCCCGATCACACCGACGACGACCACCCATGCCAGGGACATCCCGAACCGGGACCCGACGAGCGCGTTGGCGACCAGGTCGCCGATGTCGACGAACCCGCCGATGGCAGTGAGGATCCCGAGCGCGACCGCGAAGATCCGCCTCACGCGAGCTGCCCCTGCATCTGCTCCAGACGGCGGCCGAGCTCCTCGAGCGCCGCCCGATGGCCGGCCAGCTCCTGCGGGCCCGCCTCCTCGGCGGTCCGTTGCGCGGCGCGGAGCTCGTCCGCAGCCGCCCCGAGCAGGCCGCGGACGTCGTCGACGAGCTGCGCGGACGCCGGCGTCGGCGGGTGGCGCCCCGGG